>JAPUDW010000037.1 GCA_027492915.1 Bacteroidota bacterium
TGACACCGCCACCAAACGCAACTCATGGTCGCAGCCCGCCCGCACCAACGTCATGCCTGACCGTCTCGTGCTGCTCGGCTATCGCGGTGGTCAAACCGATCCGGTCATCAACGAACTGAGCAATCCCATTCCCTCGCCTCTGGTCTTGTCGCCTGATCCTTCCGCCGATGAGGCCGATCAAGTGCATCTCGAAGAGGGTGATCTGGTTGTCGGCGAGGATATGAAGTGGGTCATGGATTTTGACCGTGCCCTTGAAATTGGCATGGCTTTCAAAATCAACCTCAAGCAGTGGACGGATATCGAGTGGCAGCGCGGCCTCAGCCGTATGATGGTACTCGGTGTGCGCCTTAGCGGGGGCGCGGCTGGTGGTAAATCGCTGCTCGAAACCCTCATCAACAACCATCACTACAGCAGCAAAGGGTTTAGCCTCCTGCCGCAGGGTGCCGCCACCAATAACAACGAGGTTGAAGGTACACCCTTCAGCCGCGCCGAAGACCCCGACGACACCTTTGATAATTACTTGCAGAATAAAGTGTTCTTCACCCCTGAAACCGACCCTACGCTGAAGAAGGATGGTCAGTGGTTGGCCGAAGCGTTGGGTGTCAGCTACGATGCACTCGATCACATCCCCAATACCGACCAGACCGATCAGGCCGAAGCGCTCGCCATGAATACCGCCCTGTACCCCGCCACCCTCGGCTACATGCTGCGTACCATGCTCAAGCCCGGCCTGACGTGGGATCAAGTCGATGATGTGCGCTGGTTCTTCCGTAACTACGTCAGCGGGCGCGGGCAGGTTCCCGCCATCCGCATCGGCAGTCAGCCCTATGGCATCTTACCCACCACCGCCTATTCGAAGATCAAATGGCTCAACAACGACCGCCTACCGCACGCCCCCGGTTCCATCGAATCTGCGCGTCCGTTCTTGGTCAAGCTCTATGACATTCTGGACGATCTCCAACCCTTCTGGGGGCAGGCGCTCGGTTCGGTCGCCCATGTTGACGCCGAAAGCTCGGATGATGCCCACAAGCGGCTGTTAAGCATCCTCGGCTTGCACCCCTCGTCGGTGGATTACTACAGCCGCACAGCTCACGGCGCGAACCACCTCTACAATGTGATGAACTTGCAAGGGCAGGGACAGCAGTTTATTCAAGCCTATCAAGCAGTTCGCTTCAACAACGGCATTGATATTGCCACCGCCGACCAGACGCGTATGCTGCTCAATATCCTCGGCTACCCGCACGAAGCCGACCCGGATATTCTCGAATTGATCTTCAGCCGCACCGCCCAGAAGCTTAAGGGCGCGGTCATCGACGACCGTCCGCTCTCTGAACTGCTGCGCATCCGCGACTATGCCTTGCCCAAAGCGGCGGGGCAGCCTAACCGCAATTATCTCGAATGGTTGGTGGATGCAGCTACCACTTCCTTCGAAACGCTGCGTGTCCAATCCGGTTTTATCGACAACAAATCTCCCACGGCCTTGCTCTACTTGGTCATGCGTTACGCCATGATGCAAAGCTATTGGAAAACCAGCATCGACTATCACCGCTCCATTGCTGCCAATGAACTCTTTGATGTTGATGCCGTCCGCAGCGAACCGCAGTTCATCAACATTCAGCAGTCGGCCAAGGTCAGCGAAAGCCGCTTCACCCACATGTACGCGCAGGTGCCGGGTGTCACCAACCCCAACATCCCCAATGACACCTTAGTCGCCGCCATTCCGCGCTTCTTGGGTGAACACTGGCAAAGCCGCCATCTAAGCGAGGTGATTGACGCCGCGCAATCGCTCGTCAATGTGCCGACCGCGCGGCTTGAACGCCTTTTCGCCGAACATATCGACCTGTGTTCGTACCGCCTCGATGCGTGGCAGCAGGGCTTCGTTCGCTACCAGCTTTCCGCCATGCGCGCTTGGCACTACAATCCGCAGAACGAAACCCCCGGTGGTGTCTACATTGGCGCATACGGCTGGCTAGAAAATGTGAAGCCGGAAAATAAAACGCTCACACCCATGCGCCTGCCGAATGACCTGCGCGAAGTGTTCGACCCGCTCGATGATGCCGGTGCGCCCCGTAACCGCACACCCATCATGCATGACCCGACCAATCAGGGTTATATCCACGCCCCGTCGCTTAACCACGCCGTCACTGCTGCTGTTCTCCGCAACGGCTACAATGCCACCGCCGACCCGCAGGTGCGTGAGTCGATGGCAGTCAACCTCTCGTCGGAGCGTGTTCGTTTGGCGCTCTCGTTCATCGAAGGCATCCGTAACGGCCAATCGCTCAGCGCCTTGCTCGGCTATCAGTTGGAACGTGGATTGCACGACCACAACAGCTTTGCCGAAGTCGATACCTTCATCTACAAGCTGCGCAAAGAATTCCCGTTGATGGCCGGTAAGCTCAAGCTGCCGATTGATCCCGTCACCGGCGCGGCTGACCCTGATCTTGCACCCATCGAAGCGCAGGAAGCCCGTAACGTGGTCGATGGCCTCGCGCTCATCAACCACGTCAAGCAAACCGGCGTAAAAACTTACCCCTTCAACCGCCCCAAGCTGCCACCAGCTGCCCCCGCGCAGGCACTTGTCATCAATAACGAGGTCAACCGTCTGCTCGATATTCACGACGCGCTGGCAGATCTTGCACTCGCCGAAGGTGTGCATCAGGTGGTGCAGGGTAACTACGACCGCGCCGGTGCCACGATGGACGCCTACAGCCGTGGCAACTTCCCCCCCATTCCCGATGTCATCCAAACGCCGCGTTCCGGCATCACCCTCACGCACCGTGTCGGCTTGCACTTCGAACCCGGCCTCGACTTCAACACATCGCCCATCGCTGGCATCAACATGACCCCCCGTGCCAACGCCGAACCCGCCGTCAACAAGTGGCTGAGTACCGTTCTCCCCGCGTCACCGGCGGATGTAGTCTGCAAAGCCATTATTACCAACCCCGTAACCGCTGCCGCGACCCTGTTTACAATCTCGTGGGCGGATTTGGGCTTGCAGCCAATTGACCTGCTCTACCTCGTCCAGCCGGAAAACCAGCAGGCGATGGCTGAATTGGATGACCGCATCATTCGCCACTTAACGGCTGTCGCCAACCCGCGACCGGACGCCAAAATCGAAATCCGTTATGCCGAGCCAGCGCGTCCGCAGTACAGCTTCTTCGAACTCGCGCCCCTCATGCAAAGTCTGAGGTCGCTCATCCTGTCCTCGCGCCCCTTACTGCCCACCGATGTTGCCGTGACCACCGAGGCCACCGACGCGCAGGACGAAACCATCGTTGCCAACCGCCCGCGCCTTGAGCATGTGCGGAACACCTTACAAACACTGCATACCGACCTCACCGCTTTCGCCGCGCCGCTCGAAGCCATCTTTGCCGACCTCGACAACCAGCGCCCGACTCTGTTAGCGAATGTCGATGCCTACATGGACAGCTTCAACACCTTGCTTGACCGTGCCAGCCGATTGGCACTGCCGCAGTCCGGTTGGGGCTTCACCTACGGCTGGAAGGCCACCACCTTCGCCGGCTTGATCGAGCAGGTGAAAACGCTGGTGAGCCGCTGGACGACCCGCCTTGCCGACTTCGACACCGCTATGACCGCCTACGTCGCGCTGCCCATCACCGCTGCCGATGACGAGCGCTTTACCGTCTTACAACAGGCCGAACTACTGGTATCCACTGCCCTCACCGATCCGCGACCGGATACCCCCGCTGACCTCGAAGCCGCGCTCCTCGCCAAACGCGCCGCCTTCGATTCTAAACTTACACAGTTCGCCGCCATCCTCGCCACCAACACCACCGCGATAACCGCGCTGCTCAACGCCGTAGTCGCGCTCTTGCCGACCGACAGCTTTGACGCGACGGTGATTGATACATTGGTCATCGAAAACCAGATCGTGACCTTCTCCGGTGACCTGCTGCGTGTCGCCACTGGCCTCGCAGCCGATGCCAACAAACGCCTGACCGCCTCACAAACCGCGCTCGATGCCCACACTGCTGCTGCCACAGCGAAAGCTGCCGTCGATGCGCTCAAACAGGCCGCCACCGCCTTACTTGGCGACGATTTCCGTATCGTGCCGGAGTTCACGCTCCTCACCACGCAGGCCGCCGAGTGGGAGAAAGCCTACACCGATGGCAGTAACGGCACACTCCTAAAGTTCCAAACCGATGACCGCGATGTCGATTTCCCCGTTGACGATTGGATGTACGGCGTGGCGCGTGTCCGCGAGAAGCTCCACCATTGGGAGCGCGTGGTCATGCTCGCCGGAGCCTTCACCGGCAGCGAACCCGACCTTGTGCCTGTGCAGCTACCTTACCGCGCCGATGATCGTTGGCTGGCTCTCGAATATCCCAACGACCCCGCCTTTGTGGTCGATGGTGAACGTCTGCTGTACACCGCCCACTATCCCCTCGGCTTCTCGAAGGGTGCATCGCAGTGCGGCCTCCTGCTCGACGAATGGACAGAAGTCTTGCCGCTCACCGAGGAAACCACCGGCCTCACCTTCCACTACGACCGCCCCAGCACCGAGCCGCCGCAGGTCATGCTGCTGGTCACGCCGCCCGACCACATCGGTCGCTGGCAGTGGGATGATCTCGTCGCCGCGCTGCACGAAACACTCAACCTCGCCAAGCAGCGTGCCATCGAACCGGCTCAACTCGAAGCCAACTCGTCCGCCCTCAACCGTCTGCTGCCCGCCACGTTGATGGCGCTGACGCTGCGCGAAGTCTCGATTTCCGGCAACCTTGCCATCAATAATCACGTCGCGGATTTCGTCCGCAGGAGCGTGCAATGAGCAACAAATTTATCGTTAGCGATGTAAGCGAAGTCATCGCCCGCCGCCTGCTGCCTTCCTTCACCACATGGAATCGGTTGGAAGGGCGACCACGCACCGCCAATTTCACCCGCGCCCTCAAAACCGAAGTGCGCGATGCCCTGTGGATGCTCACGCGCCAGTGGCAGGTGGGCGAGTTCAAGGGCGATGATGCCGGTTCGCCGATCTTTGCTAAGCTGCAAATCCACAACACGCAGTTGACCAAGTACCAGCCGGACAGCCACGCCGTCGAAACGTTCGACCTCAGCACGCCGCTGGAAGCTGCTGTCGAGCGTCGCCCCGTGCCGCTGCAAACTGGCAAGCAGGAAATCGCCCTCGACATTCGCCTGCTGATGGGGCGTTACTGGCTCAAGCTGGTGCGGGGTGTGGGTGACTTCAGTCAGGGCTTTATCGACGAGTTCGGCTTCACCATGCCCGACCCAACCGATGTCGATGATGTCTACCGTGCCGCCCACCCCGAAGTTTGGGCAAGTTTCGCGGCAGTCGTTGGTCGCCGTATGGACGGTGGTAAGCTCTACCAGAAACTCAAACTCGGCGGTCATTCCTATGATGGCATCGCCGCCATTCCCGCAGGGCTGTATGCCAATATCGACCCATTGGAAACCAAGTTCGTCACATGGTACGAGCAGTTGTACTATCAGCCCGCCGATCCCGAAGGTGACGCATGGCTGCCCGACCGTCTTGAATACCAGTTCAATGTTTCGGCCCCCACCACCAACGGCGAAAAAGTCCTTGCCGCCGAGGAATATTACAGTGGTCGCCTTGACTGGTTTAACTTCAGCATCGACCCTGCCTCCAAAGGGCTGGACGCACCGGAAAACCCCGACGCGCCCACGCCAGCCGACCGCGCCGCCGAGTCGTTTATCCCCGTGCCGGTCGTTTTTGATGGGATGCCCAACACCCGCTGGTGGTCGTTTGAAGACCGCCGTACCAACTTTGGCGACATCAAGCCGGATACTACCGACATCGCCAAGCTAATGGTGATGGAGTTCGGCCTCATCTACGCCAACGATTGGTTCATGGTTCCGGTCACGCTTCCTGTTGGCTCGATTGCCAACGTCAAAGGGCTGATGGTCACTAATGTCTTTGGAGAGCGCACATGGGTAAACGCGGCGGGAAGCGGCGAGGACGATGCATGGCAGCGCTGGAATATGTTCACGCTCAACACACGCGGCGACCTCGGTGAAGCAGCGGATCTCAGCTTGTTACTGCTGCCCACCGTCCCCAAGATACAGGAGGGCAAACCCACCGAGGAAATCACGCTCATCCGTGACGAAATGGCGAACATGGTCTGGGGTATCGAAAAGACCATTCCGCTGCCCAACGGTGAAACCAGAGCCGGAAACATTGCCGCCAGCGAAACCCTCGCCGCCCATACCAAGCTCGTCGGTGCGCTGCCTGTGCCGCCGCATGAGCCGAATGCCAAGATCACCTACCGCGTCATGAACACCGTCCCCGAACACTGGATACCCTTTGTCCCCGTTCGTGTGGATGACTCCGCCGACCCGCGCCAGATTCAGCTTCAACGTGCCGCCATGCCGCGCATCATCGAAGGCGACCTCAACCCGCAGTATCAAAAGGTGCGCCCGCGTACTGTCCTCCTGCGCGAAGGGCGGGATAAGCTCAACCCCAGAGCCTACTTCTTGCACGAGGAAGAAGTGCCGCGTGCAGGTGTGCAGGTGTCGCAGGCCTTCCAGCGCACTCGTTGGAACTCCGGCAAGGTGTTCACATGGCTCGGCGTTCGCAAACAAACCGGACGCGGCGAAGGCTCCAGCAACCTCTACTTCGACCAGATTATCGACACACCCATGCCGCCCACCGAACTCCCACCGCCCGAACCACCTGTCGAGTAACCCATTCGCTTCTGTAGGGGAGGATCTATGTGTCCTTCCTTTCTTATTTATCTTTGAACCAGTTAATGGTTTCTCCCGCTTCCCACTTCCACTCCTCGCATAAAAACTCAACTGCCATCACTTCTCCAATGATTAAGTAATGCTTATATTGTCCATTGGCGTTGTAGGATGCTGTGACCCATTCACTTTCAATAACCTCATACATGCGTGGGTTGGGGCAAATACCGGTTTCATTCCACTTGTCTGTAAATCGTTTTCCCCAAGCAGTAATATCCTCATTCATGTTGGGCATATCGCTTATTTCGCTGTAATCATAATTAAAATTTTCTACGCTTATTGATCCATCGAATTCAAAAGAAGATTTTATGTTCACTAGTTGCGCATCAGTGGTTATTTTAATTTTTCTTTCATCCATTCCGCTTGTTTCTAAGCGAAACGTCGCTACAAACTCAATGTGTCTTTCTTCGAATTCAGCGACTCTTACCGTCAAGAAAGGTGTGGAAAGTGAAACTCTCCAAGGGACTTGCACCGGAATTAATTTACCGTTCTTAGCCGCTTTTGATATCAAATCTTTTCCTCTTTTCCTAAAATTCTCCGCCTTGAACTTGGCGTACTTGGCGTCTTGGCGGTTAATCTCTTCCTTTTCTGTGTCATTGTGACTATGTGTTAAAAAATCTTAGCGTCTTTGCCCCTTAGCGTCTTTGCGTTAAATCTCTCTGTATTCCTTGGCGTTCTTGGCGACTTGGCGGTTAAAAAATCTTCTGAATCGCTCTTTCCACCACATTCTCCCAAGGACGCGCCTCCACTGTCGGCACACCCAACCGCGCACACTCCACCGCCAGCCACTGCCCGAAGAGCCAGCTTGACCGCGCCCGTTTCGTCTGCTCGCCGTACTCCGGTTCCCGTGCCAGATAATTCGCCACCAACTGCCGTTCATCCGGCTCGATCAGGAATAACCCCTTCACCCGTCCATTATTCGCCTCATCACCGTAATGGTTCAACGTTGCCAACTCTGGCAGGATAAAATCACCCTCCATCACCACCGGAATGTTCGCTTCTAGATGGTTGGCAATCACCGCTTCTAACCCCGTTCGCATCACCGCACCGCTGGCGATCAAGTTTTGCATCATTTCTTCTGCCGACATCGAAAACGGGTCAGGGTGCGTGTCCCAATGGTGCAAAACGGGCTGCTGTTCGGAGGTCGTCATCCGTTTGAGCATCACTTGGAAATCGTCCACCTCGATCAAGTTTAACCCGAAGTGCTTGGCAATCCGATAGCTCATGCTCGTCTTGCCTGTCCCCGATGCCCCGCCAATCAGCAGCACATCCCACGTTCGCGCTATTGCTTTACCCATAAAAATTTACCCTGCCTTGACGAAACAGATTTGAATAATGAAGGGCTAATCAGCCGAGCCTTTGAAGTCTCTTTGGTGGACTTGTCCCTTGTTTAGTATCACGGCTTTAAGGCTTGTCCTATAATTATTGGTAGGTTGTATTGAGAGCAACTGATCACACTATAACGTGCGAGTTTCTCTCTCGTTTTTGAAGTCGCTTTAGCAGACTTGTCTGGCCGTAGGTAGCATGACGGCTTTAGCCTCATGCGACACAACCGAGAAAAATTTAGAATTATCGGACAAGCCTTTTAGCCTCATGCGGCGCAAACAGTCTCATATTGAATACTGAACAAGCAATAAAACCACTCAATCCCTACGAAGTATTATAAAACTCTGTTTGAATTTACAAACCTGTCAAACCATCTACTAACCTTTTAACAACCTTCTTAAAGACTCTACTCGCTTAGAATGGTTAGCGCCAACACGCCTTAAAAGCTACCAAATGTTCTTCCAAAATGTAACCTATAAGCCGCTCATTTCGATTATGCTATTTAAAGGCGAGGTTGTAGGGGTTTGGCGTAGACAAACCCTGCCTTAACGTTACTGCGGGCTATCGGCGGAATGAGATTGCGAGGGTAGCCGATGTGGGTTAGGGATGGGGTCACACCTTAACAACCGCATCCGCATTTGCCTTTGACTGCCACCTGTTGACTGACGACTAAAGACTATCCTTTGCAGCAAACGTTGCAGCAGCAGCCCTATTACGAACTTTGCAGCAGTTCTGGCCGAGCCATCCGCCGAATTGCCATGAAAAAGACCGTCGCCAGCAGCGAAATTGCCATAAAATTGCCAAATATCAGACGAATAATGTCGCCACTATCACAAACTGCCTTTGCCTTTAGCTGACAACTGGAGACTGATAGATGATGACCGTATTGGAGCTAAAAGCTGATTCTGAATCTGGCGAATTTGAAGAATCTAGCGAATCTTCGGCACTTCGCTCCCTCACATCCGCCGTTTTAGCTATTTCGCGGTGTGCATATTGTGAACAAATTGAATCATTTCGTGAAGATGTGAATGGATTTTGTCTGGAGCTAACCGCTAATAACTCCGAAATAAAAGGGGCACTTTCGCACCCCTCTAAAGACTAAGGACTAAAAACTATTGACTAACCAACTACGTCGCGCCGCCTCCTGACCCCACCCGCTGCGCGAAGATCACAATTCGCTTATTGTTCACCTTGTAGGGGTAACATGAAATCAAGGTAATCGTCGCTCCGCCCCGCGCATCCATCACCGAAACCTCGGTTGGATCGACAACCTTCGAGCCAGTCACCGTGTAAGTAAACTCTTGAGTCTGCGTCCGCACCGTGAACTGGTCGCCCACCACCAGTTTGTCCAAGTCGCGGAACACCTCGCCGTAAATATCATTGTGGCCAGAAAGTACAAGGTTGCCACTCGAATCACCGGGGTTCACACCGTTCATCAACATGCCCACACCCAGCTTCATCGCTTCCCAGTCAATCCCCGGCACAATCGTATGCCGGACGTTAATCTGCGGAATGTTAATCTGTGCTGCTGTTTCGCTCGTCGCGGGTGGTCGGGCGCTAATCGGCACATAAATCTGGTCAGCCACCATCCCGCGCAGTGACACCGGAATTTCGTCGATGTTGAACAACACCTCGCCGTTATCCCGCAGGATGTGACCACCGGGCAGCACCACTGCGCTCAGTTGGATTTGCGGGGTCGGTGCGAGAGTCGGCAGGCTCGCTAGACGTTGTTGGTCAGCCATTGCTTGTGCCGAAGCTGTTTCCTCTTGAAGTTTCGTCTGGGCGCTAATGAGTTGGTAGCCGAGGAATAACAGCCCGACCACTGCTAGCCCTTCAACCAGCAGTGTTGATTGGTTAACAAAATTCTTCCAGAAGCGTGACCGTTCCGCCGACCGCGCGGCGTGGTTCTCGTCCTCAAATTGCGGGGTCGCGGGATAGCTCGCCCGTGCGGGTTCTGGCGCGTAGGTGGGCGCTGCTGGAGTATTGACTGGCGCAGCCGGTATGGTCACACCGGGGATCTGTGGAATCGGGGCGCTCGGCACGGCGGTTGTTGGGGTCGCTTCGGGTAACACCACCCGTCCCGCACGCTTCATCCGGTCTAGCCGTTTTTCACGTTCTTCTCGCTTGCGGATCGCGAGGATTTTTTCCAGTTCTTCGATTGAAAGTTCGTCTACAGGTCGTTTATCGCGCATTGTTACTGTTGAAATGTCCTACTGGCTAACTACAACCCAATTATAGCCAGAAGTAGTCAATTGCAAATTAGAGGCTGGTTTGTGTCGGTAGCCATTCGTCCCGCAGCACGCCCATTTGTACAAGGTCAACATAATGCCCATTGCTCCACACATGCGCCCTTAAGCGACCTTCTTCGATAAAGCCGCACGCTTTATAGGCACTAATCGCGCGAGGGTTATTCCCATGCACTTGCAGCCAAACTTTGCGGATGTTGCGCAGCCGGAAAGCGTAATCGAGCAGCAGGGTAATCGCCTCGCGACCGTAACCCTTCGCCCAATAATCTTTATCGCCGATGGTGATACCCAGTTCGCAGGTGTGGTTGATTTCGTTGGTGTTAAACAGCGCACACTGACCGATATATTTGCTGTCGGCTTCAATGGCGAATGCCGTGCCGTCCCGTCCGCCCGTGCTGGCACTCTGGTCAAACTCTGCTTGCAACCGTGTGAGCGATTGGGGATAGGGCGGGTCGCCACCGCCAGCCAGCTCAACCTCGACATCGTTGTTGAACTGCCACTGTCGTTCCATATCCTCGCGGGTGATGCCGCGTAAGGTAACGCGCTGCCCAAATAACATGGCTTATGCCTTTGCTGCCACCGCAAAAACTTCACGTTCGAAGAACCAGCGGAAGGGCGGCACGTCGAAGGCCAGCACCCGTAATCCTGCCATGAAAATATTCTCGGCGCGGTTTTGGGGTGGGCTGTCCAACCACACCTTACCGTTGAACCCTGCCGCTCGCAGCGCTTGCCCCATGCTCACCATCGACTGCTCGTTGACATGCACATGCTGGTTAACCGCGACACCGAATTGGCGCGGGTCTTTCGGGTATTTATCGCCGTCACCCATTAAGGTGCGGAAGGCACGTACCATCGGGTAAGCATACTTGTCATACCACACGTTCGGCGCGGTATGGATGATGAAGCGTCCGTTCGGCTTGAGGACGCGGTGGACTTCCAGCATCGCCTCGTGCAGTTCCCACGGGTGCAAATGTTCGACCACGTCGAACATCAATACGCGGTCGAAGGCTTTGTCGGGGAAAGGTAGTTTTTTCGCATCAGCCTGCATGACCGCTGTTTTACCTGGCTCGACGCCATTCACGCCCTGAATGACATTCTGAGACATCTTCACCGCGACTGCTGCGTAATCAATGCCGATGGAATCTGCGCCCAGCTTGGCACAGTGCCGCAGGATTTCACCCCGACCGCAGCCTACATCGAGGATCGTCATGCCGGGGGTGATTTCCGCCAGCTTGAAGGCAGCGCTTAATCGCCGCGAAAGCTGCTCCCCTTCGGTCGTGGTGAATTCGTCATAGCCCTCACACGCCGTTAGAAAATACTCTTCGGTGTAAAGTGTCGACGGAAGCGGTTGTTTTTCCTGTTCAGATTTCAATATCACTGCCTGCTTAATTGTTTTTATCGCGTTATGTGGGGGATTATACAAAAGGCACTAGGAGTTACAACAGGGTTTGTCAAAAGTCGTGCCGATAGCTGATTTGATTTTTGTACAAAACTGCCCACAGTTTTTAGTGTTAGTGTTCGGCCTTCAGTGTATCATGTTAGGTAAGTAGTACCTGTGACGAAAGCGTAACCTTTTGAACATGAAAACGGTAGAGTCATCAGAAGCGTTTGACTCGCCTTGCCAATGGGGGCTAGTCTGTGGAGCGCGTTAACGAACAGCGCCTGCTTCAGCGGCTGCGGTTGGGCGATCCCGAAGCTTTCGCTGGGTTGTATCGGGCGAACGTGCAGGCGGTCTTTCGCTATATCGCGTTTCGCGTCAATGATTCGCGCTTGGCCGAGGATTTGACAGGTGACGTATTCATTCGAGCCTTGAAAAGCATCAACACCTATCAAGATCAAGGTAAGCCGTTCATCGCGTGGTTATACCGCATCGCCCATGCCCGTGTGGTTGACCATTACCGTCAGCAAGACCGCCGACCGGCTTCCACCTCATTAGAGGATGAGCCGCTTGAGGTTTCGGGGGATATGGACGCCAGCTTACTGCGCCGGCAAGCCTCCAGCGCCTTGCGTGAGGCCATCAGTGATCTCACCGACGACCAGCAGCAGGTTATTATCCTGCGATTTATCGAGGGACAGCGTATCGAAATGGTTGCACAGCAGATGGGCAAAAACGCTAATGCCATTAAGGCACTTCAGCACCGTGCGCTGCATGCGCTGGCTGCCCGTCTGGAACGTGCCGGTTTCGATATTGAGGCCGTTTTGTCGGGGATGTCATGAACGAATACTTCGACGACCCTCAATTTGATGCTGTCCTCGCCCAGTGCATGGAGGATATTCAGCGCCAGTACCGGACGCTGGACGAGTGTTTGCAAACTTATCCCCAATACGCGGAACTCCTAAAACCACTGCTGTTGACGGGTCTGATGACTACCCGCTTGCAGCGCCCACAGCTTTCTACCAAAGCGGCTGCCTCGTTTGAAAGCCGCCTCCGTGCCGAGATGCAAACACATCCCCGTCGCCCACAGCAGCGTACCAGCGCAGGTTATGGCTTCCAACGTTTGGCGGCAGTGCTGGTGATCGCCCTGTTTTTGGCGTTGGGCAGCGGTACGGGTTTGGTGGCTGCCTCATCGAATACACTCCCCGGTGATCCGCTGTACGGGATTAAACGCCTGTGGGAAGCCGTCATCCTTGCTCTCTCACCGCTCACCGGCCCACAGGAAGTGTTGTGGCAGCGTATTGCGGAAACCCGTTTGGACGAAATCGAACGCTTGGCTGCGGAAGATCGCTTGACCGAAACTGCGCTGGTGGATTTTTACGGCGCACTTTATCACTTCAGTCGTCTTTCTAGCTCCCAAACCGATCCCAAGATCATGGCACTCATGCAGGATGCGGCCAGCACTTTAATCGATATCACACCGCCTACAGAAGCTCAATCAGTGTACCGTGACGTGCTGCGCCTCGCCCAAGAAAATGTGCGCACGGGCGTCATTACCCCACCGTCGGATGAATTGCCCGTCAGCGTCATTCAGCTCACAGCGCTTCCCACATTCATCCCATCGGCAACGCCCACCGATATATTTACTGAAACTGCTTATCCAACTGAAACCGCGACAGCTTCGCGTACACCGCTGCCTAGCGCGACAACGACCTTTACACCATCATCAACCGCTGCGATGCCGCCTAGCGCGACCTTTACACCCAGCCGCACCCCGCGTATTCCGGCAACCGCCACCAAAACGCTCACGCCGCTGCCTACTTTGACTTCGCCGCCAACCCTGACGATCACGCCGACCGCCACATGGACGGATTTGCCACTGCCGACCTTCATCGTGCCGGTGCGCCCAAGTGCAACGCCACCGCCGCCGCCTGATGCCACCGATAGGCCAACTGATAATCCGGCTGTGGAAGCGACCCGTGTCCGCGCGACTGAGCAATCGGTATTCATGACCCAAACGGCCTTGCCGCCTGATACCATGGTGCCAAATAGTCCCTGATGGAAATTACTTCGCAAGCGCTCAGGTAGCCGATGCGCAACTTGTGATAGAGTGGGCGGTAAACCAATTAGCACCACAGGAGTATGCTATGCGAAAAACCATTGCCCTGTCTCTCACTCTACTACTAACGGCGTTCGGCAGCGCAGCCGCGCAAGATACTGCCGTGCCGCAAGTGCCCCTCGGCAGCCAATACCAATGGCAGGAAGTTTCCACCGGCCTTGCTCGTCCCTTACTGCTCACCAACGCCAACGATGGTTCAAACCGCATGTTCATCGTGGAGCAGGCGGGTTACATCTGGGTTATGGAGAATGGGCAAATCTTGACACAGCCTTTCTTAGATATATCTGGCATCGTGAATTCAACTTCCAACGAACGCGGCTTACTGGGGCTGGCCTTTCACCCTCAGTATGCGGAGAATGGTCAGTTCTACGTGAACTACAGTAATGTGGATGGCGATACGGTTGTCGCGCGTTACAAGGTGTTAGAAGCCAATGCAAATGTTGCTGATCCGAGCAGTGCATCGTTCGTCATTCAAATCGACCAACCGTACTCTAATCACAACGGTGGTGACCTAGCCTTCGGGCCGGATGGTTATTTGTACATTGGCATGGGTGATGGCGGTTCACAGGGCGACCCGCAGGGGAACGGTCAAAACCCGCAGGCGCTCCTTGGTAAGATGCTGCGTCTGGATGTCGACAGCGCCGAACCCTATGCTGCCCCACCGGATAACCCCTATGCGACTGACCCAACAATTGCGCCTGAAATTTGGGCATTAGGTTTGCGTAATCCGTGGCGTTTCAGCTTCGACCGCCTAACAGGTGATCTGTATATCGCGGATGTCGGCCAAAACCTGTGGGAAGAAATCAACTTCCAACCCGCAGGGCAGGGCGGCGTCAACTATGGTTGGAACATCATGGAAGCCAGCGTCCGCTATTCCGGCGAACCTGTGAAGGAAGGTCTAACGCCGCCTTTTGCTGAGTACTCCCACGCACAAGGCGGTTGCTCGGTAACCGGCGGATATGTCTATCGTGGAGCCGAGATACCCGCGCTGAATGGCGTCTATTTCTACGGCGATTATTGCAGTGGCATCATATGGTCGAGCTTCCGTAATGCAGAAGGCGCTTGGCAGACCAATATTTTTATGGATACGAATTACTCAATCTCGTCATTTGGCGAGGACGAAATGGGTGAACTGTATCTCGTTAATCAGGGTGGCAGCATCCTTAAATTGACCACCCAGTAATAAATCTAAAAGCATCGCACTTTATGTAATCGATTCGCAAATGCGCGATTTTGATGAACGGTCACCGCTCTAAAAAAGTGGTGATCGTTTTTAATTAGATTAAAAATAAGAATAATTTTTTTGTTTGAGCGGAAATAATATAGAAAAGTTTTTATAGTAGTCAGGGTGGCGATATCTTAAGGTATATTACAACTGATATGTGATAGGTTTAGTATATAACTATCATATATTCCTAGAGTATCAAATTATGAAATCGCCCTCCAAGAATAAGCATATAAGGCATTTTTCGAACAATGCTGTTCCAAAGTGGTTTGTGCGCGTTACCCTCATCCTCATGCTCTTATTCTTGTCGAATGGTGTACGTATTGGGGTATTCAGTCCAATTTCCGCACAGGAAATAACCGAGACACCCGATGCAGGTACTCAGGAACCCACGCCGCTGCCCACCGCCCCACCAACAGAAATGCCAACCGAGGTTCCAACTGAAGTTCCTACGGAGGTTCCCACAGACCTCCCGACTGAAACCCCAACCGATGCTCCCACAGCGGAAGTAACCATTGAGCCGACCAGCGAAGCGACTGTTGAAGCAACGAGCGAGGCTACCGCTGAAGTAACTAGTGAAGCAACTGCTGAAGTAACCAGCGAGGCGACCGACGAACCGGCTGCTACCAGTACAACCGCGCCTTCCGCCGGTACCATCACCGCACGCATTAACGCCAACCCCAGCAGCGGCAATGCTCCACTCAATGTATCTTTAGGAGATGGCAGCAGTGGTACGATTAACAGTTGGTCGTGGGATTTTGGAGATGGCACGACCGCCACGGGAGCAGGGCCACATAACCATGCCTATAACAGTGCGGGTACTTATAAGGCGACCTTAAATATTAGTGGGCCAGCCGGAAGCGCCAGCGCCTCGCAAGATATTGTTGTTTACGAATCTCTCACGCCCATTGAGGCGAATTTTTCGTTTACCATAGAGGATCTCGGAGTCTGTTTTAGCAACAGCAGCAGCGGCAATATTACGAGCAGCGAATGGGACTTTGGCGACGGCAGCACCAGCACCCAGAACAGCCCTTGCTACACCTATGGCGGCGATGGCAGTTACACCGTCAACCTGCTCGTGACTGACGATGCTGGTCAATCGTCATCTGCCAGCCAAATTGTGAGCGTCATCGAACCGGAAGAACCACCCGCTGCGGCCTTCAGTGCTAATCCCGACATGGTTATTGTGGGGAACAGCATTGGCTTCAATGACGAAAGCACCGGTGTAATTAGCGAATGGGCATGGGATTTTGGTGATGGCAGCGGCAGCGACGAACGGAACCCTTCGCACACTTACGCGGCTGAAGGCACGTTCACGGTAACGCTGACGGTCACCGGCCCCGGTGGTACTTCCGCCCCGGCTCAAAAGATAGTTACCGTAAACCCTGAACTGACCTTTTTCTGTGACTTTTATGGTTCATCAGTGGCTTTTAGTGATACTCGCGTCGATTTTACTAATACCTCCTTTGTAAGCGATAGCAGCTTTAGCCAATATCGCTGGTTGGTTGATGGCAACACCATCACCGATAGCCAGCACTTTGACTATCAATTCCCCAAGGTTGGCGTCTACACCGTACGGCTGGAACAGATGACTGCTGATGGTCGCTCGTGCGCTGTTGAACATCAAGTTAAGGTCATCAGCACCCGCAGCGTCATCGCAGATTTTAGTGTTACGCCCAACTATGCGCTGCCCGGAACCCCGATCTGCTTCACCGACCGGACGCTCGGCTCACCTGTCTCGTGGGCGTGGAGCTTTGCTGATGGTGCGACCAGCAGCGAACAAAACCCCTGCCACAGCTTTAGCAAAGTCGGCGTTTATGCCGTCGCGCTAAATGTAACTGGTGATGATGGTTCAACGGATAAGCGTACGCGCAATGTCTACATTTATGAAGCTGCGTCACTCAAAGCCGCCGCTTCGCCCGCCAGCGGCATCGCCCCGCTCCGTGTGAATTTCTCGGCAGTGGGCAGCAGCATCAGCAATTTTGAATGGACGTTCCCTGATGGCTCACATGCCTACAGCCGTAACGCAGTTTATACCTTCCGCACGGCTGGTGATTACACAGTTACAGTGACAGCCGATAGCCCTTCAGGACGCTTAAAATCATCCGTGGTTGTACCGGTAGGACGCGGGACGTTTATCCGTGCTGCCTTTACCGCCGCACCCCAGAATGGCATCGCGCCGGTTGAAGTGTGCTTCACCGATAAGAGTCTGGGCGAGGACATCAACAGTTGGTCATGGATATTTGGTAATGGTCAAACCAGCACCCGGCAAAACCCGTGTGTGACCTACACCGATGTGGGCAACCATACCGTACGCCTCGTCGTGAACAACCGTTATGGCTTAACCGCCAGTGCCAGCAGTATTGTTAAGACTTTCGCCCAAGATAGCACATCTGGTTCAGACGGAGGCGCCACCGCGACACCCTTGCCGCCAACCGCCGCGCCTACCGACGACACCGACCCGTCACCCACACCGCCCGCCGAAACGACTGACGAACCCGCCAGCCCTACTGATGACGGGGTTCAAGCCACGCCTGACCAAGTTAATGCGGCGAACGATCCTTCCATCAACGTATTTGATCCAGCCATCAGCAAAGTTGGCATCTTGCCAGCAGGCAGCATCGGCTTACAAGGTGAAGCGCTCAACTGGGAAATCACCGTTACGAATGACGGCACCGGTCCAGCCGTGAATGTCGTGGTGACTGATACTATCCGTAATGAAATGCGCGTCGATAGTGTGACCGTGCCCCCCGGCGTGCTGTCCAGTATCTCCGATCAGTTGGTGACCGTCACCATCCCGACGCTGGCGAAAGACGAATCGATTACCTATACCATCCATACCACCGTTCTATTTAGCCCGTTGGATGGCACGCTGGAAAACACTGCCATTGTGGATGGTACCGGCGAATCAGCTTCGGCATCTGTGAATGTGCCGCCCAGCCTCGCTCACCCGCCAGACCCGCTGCCCAATGGGCCGATTCCAGTTGCACAGAACGCCGTTGATGAAACCGTGTTTGCAGGTGGGCAGGTTTGTTTCGAAGAACAATTTGTTAATCAAGGGACTCGACCGGGTTACGGCCCCTACTTGCAGTTCATTATCGCCCCCGGCTTAACCTTCAATAGTGCCGCTTTCCTCGGCTCGGCAGTATCAACAACCTTTGTCGGTATTTTTCCGGCGAATGGTGTGCTGCCGGATACCATCGGTAATGCCGAAGTAAACGGCCCCCCCGGTTACCAATTGTACCTCGTACAACCGCCTATTGGTTCGCTAGTCACGGGTGCCCCTCCGCTGCGGATTAACTTCTGCCTCACATCCGATCCCTTGTCGCCGATCAACATGCCGATACCCTTCTGGTTCCACGGTGCATACGAATTTGGCGATACACCAACCGGCGATAATGGGGCGATTATCAACCCCGCCACTGATGATGGGTCGATCACGCCGATTTTAGTCGTCTTCCATAAGCGCAATTCGACACCGGAAAATGAACGCCCGCCGGGACCCATTTGGACTTATAACTATTTCTTGGATATTGAGCTTGCCCCCGGCAAGACGCTGACGAACGGTCTCTTTACCGACACGCTTTCACCGTATTTCATGTACACGGCAGCCCAACCAACTGTTGGAACGTGTATTCCCAGCGGTGAAACGATCACGCCGCCTGCCTCGCCGCCGGGTGGCACGATGACAGCAGCCTTCGCCAGCATCACCAACCCCAGTTCAATCAGTACGTGTACACTGCGTGTGGTATACAGCGGTTACATTATCGAAGCCGCACTGGAAAATGATGGTACGCTCGATCAACGCGCGATTATCAATAATGCGAGCTTTGACTTTTCATATTTGGGCGTACCTGCCACAACGCTAACCGATACCAATACCATTTCTTCCGAGAATAATGTGTTCCAGAAGAGTGTGAATCCTGCGTCGCCCACTACGATTCGACCGGGCGGTGTGGCAAATTACACGGTTAACTTCCAGATCACCGAATATAACAATGTTGTCAGTATGGTGCTGACGGATACCATACCGGATGGCGTAGACTTCCGCGAAGGCTCGTCGAATATCACCATGCCCGGTTATACGGGTCCAATCACGCCGGCATCTGTTACTAATAACGCTAATGGTACCCAAACGGTCATCTATAATGTTGTGGGCGCTGGTGGTGTGGTTGGATCTGCTTCCAATGGTACATCCGGCACGCTGACCTATATTGGCGATGTACTGCAATTGTACCGTGCTCCAGATGGCACTATACCGGTACGCGCGGCAGACAGTGCCACGAACACGATTGTGGGTGACTTCCGATTGGCGGATGGGGCTGTATTCCAAAATACTTCACGAGCCACCATTGTCATCGAGCAGGTTACCGTCACTAAGGCCACAGTCTCGACACCGGAGGACGGCATTGGTTACGTGCATGGTGAACCAGTCACCTTCCGCTTGACGATGGAAATTCCATCGGGCGATACACAGAGCATCGTTTTTGAGGACTTCTTCCCGCTGCCCGTATTTGATATTGACGACTCGGATTTCGGCCTTGTATTAAGTCCGTCCGGTTACAGCGATAATAGCAGTGGTGTATGTTCGACCTACCCGAATCCGTCTGTACCCACCTATACCCGCTGCGGTATCCGGCGTGGACCAGCAGACACAATGAACTTGTCACCGAGCGCGGTCAGCATCAACGGCGCAACCAATTCGCTCAGTATTCAGTGGCCGGATGTAAACTCCGAGGAGCCGCAGATTATTCAGGTTGATGTCACCATCGCGGTGATTGACCGTCCGTTTGCTGATGGCTTGTACCTGTCGAACCTGTTGGAAGTGAGATCCGCAAATACCCCCGGTGAAGGTTTAGTCGCCGACGCTGTTTCGTACTTGCGGCTTGGTGCCCCCTCATTGAACATCAAGAAAGGTGTGGCGAACAGCAGTAATGCGGTTTCAGCCTCCACCATTTCACCGGCGGCGACTGTCAAACCGGTGGATGGTAATATTCGTAACGCCGATACAGGAGATGTAATCAGTTACGTCATCACAGTCGAAAATGTCGGTGGTGCCCGTGCCTATAACACCCGTATTTGGGATACGATACCCACTACCTTGACGGCGTGTACCGTGACGAGCGTGACGGACAGCGTAGGTTTGCCGCGTGCTTATACTGGTGATTTGTTCAATGCCGCCGCACCACTGACTCTCACCGCAGGATTTTTAGCCGGTAACCCGGCCCATAATGCTGCCGGACAAAATGCAGCGACGGTCTTAATCAATGTCGATTGTACGATTGCCAACACGGTCGGCCCCAGCCAACCCGCTATCGTCAACACCGCCCATGTGTTGTGGGATGCGTTGAACATACCCGGCGCTGGCATTTACCCCGAAAAGAATGATACAGCACGGGTGACATTAGCTGAACCGAGCTTCACCAAGACCGCTAACAAAGCGACCGCCACAGTTGGTGAATTGGTCACCTACACCTTGACTGCGCAGGTCCCCGAAGGTGCGCTACCAGATGTGACGATCAGCGATCTGCTGCCAGCAGGGTTGGCTTTTGTGGAGTGTGTGAGCATTACGTCCAGTGCAACACTTGGTACTGACTTGGTAGGTGGTTTTGCTGACGCTTGTAATGATCCGGTTAACCCGACTGTAGCTACCGCAGGTGGTATTGATGGACGCCAGTTGGACTGGACTCTCGGTAACATCATCAGCCATTCACCAACCACTAGCAGTAATCCACAGACGCTGACGATTGTTTACACGACTGTGGTACTGAACGATGATGATGTAGTGCGCGATGCTGAATACAACAACCGTGCTACCCTCACATGGGATGACCCACTGGGGAACCCGCACAGTATCAACACAGCCAATATCAAGCTGACTATCATCGAACCGACTCTGACGATTACCAAATCGGTTTCGCCCACGACTCCGGTAGATGCGGGGGATGTTCTGACCTACACGCTGGATATTGCCCACGACTCCGACAGCAACGCGGCTGCTTATGATGTAGTCATCGAGGATGTTATTCCGGCTGGGCTGACCTATGTCACGGCTTCACTGACGAACTCGGCGGGTACCGTTCCTACCTCACTCGTGGAAACAGGCGGTACGATTACAGCTATCTATGCCAGCTTGCCTGTGATAGCAACCAGCCAGATTCAATTTCAGGTGACGGTGAATACCGCCGTGCAACCAGCGCAGACGATTGAGAACATCGCCGACATCGAATGGACGAGCCTCAGCGGTACGCCCAACCACACCGCTTATAATGCCGATGGTGTGGAGCGCACGGGCAACGTCGCTGATCCCGGTACGACACTGAATACCTATTCAGATGATTCTGCGGTATCGGTGACCAGCGCCGGCCCGACGATTGATAAGAGCATTACCGCCACGTCACTTGCAAACACTGTCCTGCCCAATGTGGCGATTGGTGAAGACATCACCTATCACGTCACCGTCACCTTCCGGGAAGGCACGACGCAAAATGTCGTGGTTAGCGACCAACTGCCAACTGCGGGTGTTGACTTCGAAATCGTCAGTTCGCGCGTGTTTAGCATTGGCGCGAACCTCACCACAACCTTAACGGTCGGCGCGACGGGTACGGTTAACGGTGCGCTCACGAACGTGACATGGAACGCGGGAACCGTTGTCAACACACCCGATAATGTAGCCAATGTTGACGATACCATCGTGTTCGAAATCGTGGCGAAAGTCACGAATGACCCTGCCAATGTCGGCTTCGGCGCAGGTCGTGACACGAACGCGATCAATACCGGTACGCTTCAATATACCGACGCGGCGAACGCGCCCCAGACCGTAAGCGATACCCAATCTGTTGACCTTGTACAGCCGCAGGTCTCCATTATCAAAGATGCTTCACCGACTATCGCCGATGCAGGTGATACGGTCACCTACACTGTAACCGTCGAAAATACGGGTAACGGCCCTGCATCTGATCTGACGATAACCGACAACCTCACCCCATTGACCGATCTAACCTATGTCAGTGGCAGCCTTGCGGATACCGGCGTACCGGGGACGATTGCATCGACCACCCTCAACGCGACCGGCAGCACACTGATTACCGTCACCTACGGCACATTAGCGGCAGGCCAGCGCGGTCAATTCCAGTATCAAGTGACCCTGAACGGCAGCGTAACACCAAATGAAGTGATTACGAACATCGCCCGCCAAACCTTCTCGACTGCGCCCTCCGGCTCTGGTGGCGGCACATACACCGGCAGCGATACGGCGACCGTGACGGTTAGCCAACCAGAAGTCGATAAGCTGATTACGGCCACCTCGGAAACGTACACCGGAACCAGCCAGTTGAACGCCGCCAACCCTGATCTGACGATTGGTGAACAAATTACCTACCAGATGGTCATCAATGTGCCCGAAGGCACGACCAACATCCTGACGTTGACAGATCCGCTTCCGGCTGGTTTGTCGTACGTTAGTTCTCGCGTCGTGAGTATTGGCGGCAACACGACCAATGGTGCGACCAGCGGTGGGAACATCACCAATGTGGTTTTGGCCGTGGGTGCATCTGGCAGCAATGCGGGGCAAAATGTGATTTTTACGCTGGCGGGTGGGACACCTATCATCAATACTGCTGATGGTTTCAATAACGTGCTGGACGAAATCATCCTCGAAATCGTAGCAGTCGTAAATAATGCTGATGTCAGCAATGTTTCGGGGCGTGTCCTCTCAAACACGGCCACCCTCACAACTGAAGGCGGGCTGGTGACCAGTAATACGGTTAATGCCGAAGTCGTGGCACCCAATCTGACCATTACCAAAACGGTCTTTGGCACCAGCACCGGACGTGACGCAGGTGATACGATCACCTACACCATCACCGTTGCGAACACGGGTACTGCCGAAGCCAAGCATGTCGTGGTGAGTGATACCCTAAACGCTAACTTTACTTATGTGGGCAGTTTAGCCTTGGTAACCGGTGTGCTGCCAACTGAAGGCGGTGCAGGGCAAAATCGCACTTTTAGTTGGACGGGGATTCCAGCAGGAACCACCTACAGCTTCCGCTTTCAAATTACCTTGAATAACACGGTTAACCCCAACCAGACCTATGGCAATATCGCCAGCGTTGCCTACGGTACCTTGGACGGCAGCGGTGCGCCCCAAGGTGGCGAACGTACTTACGGGCCAACCCCCAGCGCTAACGTTAATGTATCAACTGGTGTGCCTGCGATTGCCAAAACCTTATTCTCGTCAAGCGAGAGCTATACCACCGGCAGTGACCTGACGATTGGTGAACAAGCCACTTATCGCATAACAGTGACCTTAAACGAAGGTACGACCAACGGCGTTAATATCACCGATACACTGCAAACAGGGTTGGTGTACGTCAGTTCGCGGGTGGTGAGCATCGGTGGTAGTACCACCAATGGCGCGACCACGGGCGGGAACTTAAGTGGTGTGGGGCTGGCAGTCGGTGCATCTGGCAGTAATACGGCGCAGACAGTGACCTTCGGCTTAGGCAGTATCCTGAATACGCCGGATGGTGTCAGTAACGCCAGTGACCAGATTGTGCTGGAAGTCGTGGCGGTGGTCAATAACGTGGTCGGCAACACCGCTGGCACGAACCGCACCAATGGCGCTTCGATTGCTTATACCGGTGGCACGACCCTAACGACCCCGAACGTCAGCATTACGGTTAGAGAACCGCTTCTGACTATTACCAAAGCGGTAGCGGCTCCAACCACTGGGTTGGATGCGGGTGATACCGTTACCTATACCATAAGTGTGACCAACAGCGGTTCTGCTGCTGCCGAGCATGTTGTTGTCAGTGACACACTGTCGTCGTACCTGAACTATGTCGGGAATATTGCGGCGGTAACGGGTGTTGCGCCAACTGGCGGTGGTACGGGGCAGAACCGCACCTTTAGCTGGGCAGAAATTCCAACCGCTACAACCTACGCCTTTACCTTCCAGGTGACGCTGGGCAATACCGCGCCACCGAGCACAACGATTGGCAACAGCGCCAGCGTATCCTACGGCACATTGAGCGGTACCGGCGCACCGCAGGCTGGCGAACGTACTTACGGGCCGACTGCCAGCAACACCGTTAATGTATCGACCGCCGCGCCGACGATTGCCAAGACCTTGTTCTCGTCGAGCGAAAGCTACACCACCGGCAATAATCTGACCATTGGCGAACAGGCCGCGTACCGCATCACGGTCACGCTGACCGAAGGCACGACCAGCGGCATAACGGTTACTGATACACTGCAAACAGGGCTGGTGTACGTCAGTTCGCGGGTGGTGAGCATTGGCGGCAGCACCACCAATGCGGCAACCAGCGGTGGCAGCCTGAGCAATATTGGCATCGCAATCGGTTCATCTGGCAGTAATACCGGGCAAACCGTCACCTTCGCCTTGGGGAATGTGCTGAATACGCCGGATGGTGTCAGTAATGCCGGTGACCAGATTGTCCTTGAAGTCGTGGCAGTGGTCAACAACGCGCTTGCCGCCAATAACATCTCTGGCGCGACCCGTAACAACAGCGCCGCGCTGGATTATACCGGTGGCACGACCCTAACGACCCCGAATGTCACCATCACCGTAGTCGAGCCATCACTGAGCATCAGCAAGAGTGCTGCGCCGCCCACGGGTCTAGACGCAGGTGATACCGTCACCTACACCATCAGCGTGACCAACAGTGGAACCGCACCGGCTGAAGATGTGGTCATCAGCGACACGCTGTCATCGTATCTGAATTACGCAGGTAATATCACCGGTGCAAACCCGCCGACTGCGGGTGGTACGGGGCAAAACCGCACCTTTAGCTGGACGGAAATCCCAACCGGCACGACCTATACATTTACCTTTGATGTGACGCTCAACAACATCGTCACGCCGAACCTGACCATCCCGAATACCGCCAGCTTGTACTACGACACGTTGAATGGCACGGGCGCACCGCAAACAGGTCAGCGCACCTACAGCGGCAGCGCGAACGTCAGCGTCCAAACGAAGGTTTCCACCTTTGTCAAGAGCATCACCGCCACCAGCGAAACCACCACCGGTACGGGGCAGTATACCGCCTTGACCGATCTGGCGATTGGCGAACAGGTGACATATCAATTGGTGGTGACTTTCATCGAAGGCACAACCACCAGTGCCAGCGTTGCCGATACCCTGCCGACAGGCTTGACCCCCGTTAGTTCGCAGGTCGTCAGCATTGGTGGCAACCTCAGTGGCGTCGCCTTGTCTGTGGGTTCATCAGGCAGTGTTGCCGGTCAAACAGTGACCTTCAACTTGTCGAGCGGGGGCGGGGTCGTTAACGCGCCGGATGGTGTCATAGATGCCAATGACCGCATCGTTCTGGAAGTAGTCGCCCGTGTTGCTGACATTGTTAGTAACACCAGCGGTACCGTCCGCACCAACAGCGCGACATTGACCGTCACCGGTGGCAACCTGACGGATACAATTAGCGCTGAAATTGTCGAACCCACGCTGACCATCGCCAAGTCCGGTACACCGACCACCAATGTAAACGCGGGTGATGTCATCACCTACACGATTACGGTTGCTAATCCATCCGCAACATCGCACCAAACGGCGCTGGATGTAGTGGTAAGCGATAGTATTCCAGTCGGCCTGACTTACGTAGCAGGCAGCGCGACCGGAACCGGCGGCACACCCAACCCGACTGAAGGGGGCAGCGGTCAGAACCGCACTTTCGCATGGGCGAGCGTGCCGCTCGGCAGTACTTATACCTTCACTTATCAGGTGACGGTTGATAGCAGCGTTAACAATAACGTGACTCTGACCAACAGCGCCCATGTGACATGGACAACCACCACTGGAGCTAACCCGAACGAGCACACGTACACCTCGCCGAATGTGAGCGTTCCGGTGACAACCAACGTCATACCGCTCAGCTTTGCCAAGACGGTCAACACCACCAGTGAAACTTACACCGGTAGTGGGCAGTTTAACGCAGCACTTACGGACTTGACTATCGGTGAAGAAGTCACCTATGAACTACGGACACGCCTGCAAGAAGGTACAACACCTGTCACCATCACCGATATGCTGCCAGCCGGACTTCAATTCGTGTCTGCGGCCTATGCACTGCCATCCCCAACCGATATTACGGCGGGCGCATTTACCCCTGTCGTAACTGGCGTGGTGGCGACCGGACAAACAGTGACTATGACCCTCGGTAATGTGGTGAACGCAGGTGATAATGTGGTCAACACTGAGGATGACTTGGTGATCCATCTGGTCGCGCGCGTAGCGAATATTGGCGTGAATGTGGGTTCGTCCGGTGCGGCTAAGGTCAATAGCGCGACCTTGAATTGGGGTGGGGGCACGCTCAACAGCAGTGTGAGTGTGGAAATCGTCGAGCCGAGCTTGAGCATTACCAAAGCGGCAAATCCTAGCAGCGGCTTGGATGCGGGTGATACCGTGACCTACACCATCAGCGTGACCAACAGTGGAACCGCACCCGCCGAGGATGTGGTCATCAGCGATACACTGTCGTCGTATCTGAATTATGCGGGTAACATCACCGGCGCAAATCCGCCGACTGCGGGTGGTACGGGGCAAAACCGCACCTTTAGCTGGGCGGAAATCCCGATTGCTACGACCTATACCTTTACTTTCGATGTGACGCTCAACAACACCGTCACGCCGAACCTGGCAATCCCGAATACGGCGACCTTGTATGCCGATACATTAAACGGCACGGGTGCTGACCAAACCGGACAGCGCACTTACCCCGGCAGTGCCAGCGCCAGCGTCCAGACGACTGCCCCGACTTTCGCCAAGACTCTGCTGAGCAGCAATCTGGCCGATACGACGGGCAGCACCTTAGCCATCGGCGAAACAGTTACCTTCCGCCTGACGCTGACCCTGACCGAAGGCACGACGAACTCGGTTGTGGTGACGGATAACCTGCCGACTACACCGGGCGTGCTGGAAGTAATCAACGCCTTTGCAACCGGCGGGGCAAATATCACGCTGCCTGTGCCGACTATTACCTACAGCGATAACAATGCCGATAGCATCAACGACCGTGTGGTGTTGAACTTCGGTAACATCGTCAATGCGGCGGATAACGTCTGGCCGAATGCCGACGACCGTGTAACGATTGATGTCACTGCACGGGTAGCAAACGTTCCCGCAAATGCGAACGGCGTGGCAGTGACCAACAACGCCAGCATGGTTTATGTGGATGGGACGAACACCACCCAGACGCTGACCGGATCGGCCAACGTAAGTGTGGTAGAGCCGCAGTTGACTATCACCAAGGCAATCACCCTGCCGTCACCGTTGGTCGCGCTCCAGTCCGGCGATACGCTCACCTACCAATTGACCATCAGCCACAGCGGTGCATCGACTGCCGATGCGTATGATTTGAGCATTCCTGACACGCTGCCGAATGTGGCGGGTACAGCCGTGGTAGACTTCACCACCGCTGCTGGCAGCGCGGCTTGCCAGACGTTCGGCTTCAGCTACGCCAACCCGACCGCGACCTTCACTGTCGGGCATCTGGTGCTGGGGCAAACCTGTACCATCACTTACACTGTGACGGTCAACGACACCGCACGGACAAGCGCGACCTACAGCAATAGTGTCGTTCTGAATTTCGACTCTTTCCCCGGTGCCGGTGGTCGATCAGATACCGAAGGGCCAGTGACCCAGAGCTTCAACACGCCATCTCCGACTTTCACTAAAGCGCTGTTGAGCAGCGATCTGGCAGATACGACTGGCGCGGCGCTGGCCGTGGGTGAGTTGGTCACATTCCGGTTAACGATGACGCTGCCGGAAGGGACGACCCGCTCGGTGGTGATTACGGATAACCTGCCGACGACACCCGGTCAATTGGAGGCG
>JAPUDW010000038.1 GCA_027492915.1 Bacteroidota bacterium
GTGTATATTCTGCTCGTTGCGTTACGAACGGTAGTGGTATCTGTAGCGCTGGGTATGGTAATCGCATTTGCCATTGATTATTTTTACGGGAAAGCACTCACCGATACAGCGGTGACGGTGTTCGGTATCATTGATGACGCACCGACCGTTAGCCTGTTCAATCTTGAGTCGCCGCTACTACTTGTCATTATTGGCTCAATATTTATTGTCAGCCTAATCGCAAGTGCACAGCCTCTTATTCGCAATGTTCGACGTAGCCCTATCCGTGATATGCGCGATGATGGATAGCGTTTGTCTCATTTCACCTAAAATAAAACGGCTTAATCCAAAAAAATGGTTGTTACCTACCTCTGTGCTTCAGCAAAGAAAATCATTGAAAATAACATCTGTCCCGATTTGGCCACTCAGGCGACGCAGCTAGTGATGGGGGATGGGAATCTTGATGCTGACATTGTCTTTATTGGTGAAGCGCCGGGTAAGAATGAGGATGAACAGGGACTACCATTTGTCGGGGCGGCGGGGAAGTTCCTCAATGAGATGCTAGCTGCAGCTGGTATGGAGCGCAGTGATGTCTATATCACTAATGTGGTTAAGTATCGTCCGCCGAATAACCGTGACCCACTGCCTGAAGAAAAGGCGGCGTTTTTGCCGTATCTGTTACGCCAGCTGGAGATTATTAATCCTAAGGCAATCGTGACACTGGGCCGGCACAGCATGGAATACTTTTTACCAGATGCACGTATTAGTCAGATTCATGGCCACGCCGTGCGCAAGAAAGTCGTCTATCATGACAAAACCGAGCATGATTGGTTGATTATTCCGCTCTATCATCCGGCAGCAGCGCTGTATAACGGGGGCATGCGCCAAACGTTGATTGATGACTTCGTCCGTGTACCAGAGATAATTGCTGCCTCGTCAGCGTCGTAAATGAATGTGCTTGACATAGTACTTATGCTGGCGTAGGATAGGGGCAGTAAGTAAATCTCTCAAAGAAACACTTACACCTGGTTACGGGGCACATTCCGATAAGCAATTGAGGAAAGGGCCGTGTAACATCCTTATCGCGATGAAGGGACTAAAATACCAGTTTGATCAGCTGGTATTTTTGTTTTTCAAGACAGTCAAACGCTATAATGGTAGACAGAGGAATCAGGGAGGCGATAAACATGGACAACATAGTGGTAATTATTGGCGCAGTACTTCTTATCAGTTTTATTACTTGGTGGTTTTTTGGCAAACACAAAGTAACCGAAGGGGAGGCGAGTCTATCGAATGATACGCAAAAGGTCACCATCACAGTCAGTGGCGGGTATACACCAAATACGGTCGTGTTGCGCCGTGGTGTGCCTGCACAGATTATTTTTGACCGCAAAGACCCGTCGGGCTGTTTTAACGAAGTGGTCTTTCCAGATTTTGGCGTTCATGAGACGTTGCCAGTTGGGCAGCAACACCCAGTCGAGATTGATACTTCAAAACCAGGTGAATATCAGTATGCATGCGGAATGAACATGTTCCATGGCAAGGTGGTCATCAAATAATGACGATCAAAACCCGCTTTATCGTATCGTTGATTTTCTCGCTGCCCATGTTGGCAGAGATGGTGTTGCGTCCGCTGATGGGGTGGGAATTGCCTGGTCATGTCTACACGATGTTTGCCTTGACAACTGTTGTTATGGCGGTCGGCGCATGGTCGTTTATTCGGACGGCGTGGGCTGCGTTTAAAAACCATCACGCCAACATGGATACATTGATCGCCATTGGCACGGGTACCGCCTATCTATACAGCATGTACGCCATGCTCCACCATCAGCCAGTCTTTTTTGAGGTGGCAGCGTTTGTGATTACTTTTATTCTTTTGGGGCAGCTGTTCGAGGAGATGACAAAGGGGCGCGCCAGCAATGCAATTGAGAAATTATTGGGGCTACAAGCAAGCGATGCTGAGGTGATGCAGGGGGGCCATCTTGTGCGCGTGCCACTGGCTGAAGTTGCTGTGGGTGACATCGTCCGAGTCAAACCAGGGCAAAAGGTGGCGGTTGACGGTGTTGTCACCGAGGGGTCGTCAACGATTGATGAGGCGATGGTGACGGGTGAAAGTATGCCCGTGGCAAAAGGACCAGGTGATGCGGTCATTGGATCAACCATTAACAAAACAGGCACATTCATGTTCAGGGCGACCAAAGTCGGTCACGATACGCTGCTGGCGCAGATCGTCGAAATGGTCAAAAAAGCCCAGGTCGGCCGAGCACCGATTCAAAAGGTGGTTGATACAATATCTCACATCTTCGTGCCGACCGTTCTGATTATCGCCGTCATTACATTTACCGTGTGGTATGTATTTTTGGGTGTAGATGCTGCGACGGCACTGATGTACGCGGTGGCGGTGCTGATTATTGCCTGTCCGTGTGCACTGGGGCTAGCGACACCGACGGCACTCATGGTAGGGACGGGCCGTGGGGCAAAGATGGGGATTCTGATCAAAAGTGGTGAGGTGTTAGAGGCGGCTAATAACATCCAGACCGTCATCTTCGATAAAACAGGGACCATTACGATGGGTAAGCCTGTCGTGACGGACATTGTTGGTGACGAGGCGGCCGTTCTTACGCTGGCAGCCAGCTTGGAGTATTCATCAGAACATCCACTGGCGGCGGCCATTCTGGAAAAGGCGAATGAACAGGACATCAAACTTAAGAAGACGTCGCAGTTCAAAGCTATTGAAGGCAAGGGAGTAACGGCGCTGGTTGATCGTACGTCAGCATTCGTGGGGAATCGGCGGCTGCTTGATGGGACACTCGATGCCACGTTAGAGAATGAAATGCAGCGCCTACAGGACGAGGCAAAGACGGTCGTGATTGTCGGGGTTGAGGACAAAGCGATTGGTCTGATTGCCATTCAGGATGCTGCTAAAGACACTTCGGCTGCCGCGATAACGGCCTTGAAGAAACGCGGCTTTCGCACCATTATGATAACTGGCGATAACGAACGCGTCGCCAAGGCGATCGCTGATCAGGTCGGTATTGATGAGGTGATTGCTGGGGTGTTGCCGGGTGATAAGGCGGACCGAGTGAAATCGTTACAGCAGCAGGGCAAGGTGGCATTTGTGGGGGACGGGATCAACGATGCGCCCGCACTAGCGGCGGCCTCCTTGGGTATTGCCATGGGGTCAGGGACGGATATCGCGATTGAATCGGGTGGTATCGTCCTGGTCAAGAATGATTTACGTGATGTGGTTTCGGCATTGGCGCTGAGTCGAGTGACGCTTGGCCGTATCAAACTGAATCTGTTTTGGGCCTTTATCTACAATACGTTAGGCATCCCTATCGCGGCCGGACTATTCGTTTGGGCCGGGGTATCGCTGAGTCCCGAACTGGCAGGTCTCGCGATGGCATTTAGTTCGGTGTCGGTGGTGATCAGCTCGCTTCTTCTGAATAGCGTCAACCTTAAAGCGTAGGGTAAATCTTGCCCTGATGCGCTTAGTTTGCTATACTAAGGGTACTTACAAGGGGAAATTCTGACATTCTGACTGTATCCCACCTCTCGTATAACTTATTCATGCAAATATAATTTTTATTTCAAACTACAAGGAGCAGTAACTATATGGGTCAACGACGACTCGCAACACCTCAAAAGGACGACGCATCCAAACAACCACAGTGTAAACCGCAAAAATCCAACAATAC
>JAPUDW010000039.1 GCA_027492915.1 Bacteroidota bacterium
GTCACCCGGTCAGTTCGTCGTGCTTCACGCCGTCCTAAAACTTCATTGGGGTCAAAGTTTTTAACTTCGCCGCCGAAGTGGTTTTCGAGATGTGAGGTGTCGAACCGCTGGATCGTTCCAATACCGGTTTTGCCTGCCGCTGCGTTCGCCCATGCTTCTTCTACTGTATTGCCTGTAGGACACAGGATGCCCATGCCCGTGACAACTACCCGCCTTCGTTCCACAATAATCCTCCAGACAGCACTTGATGAGTATCAAATGCATGTATGTTGTTTAACTCGTTAAAGAGTGTGCATTATAACTATTCCAATTAACCCCTCACAAGGGCTGTGGTTACAGTATTGCGGGATTTTATAGGGAGAATTCGGCTGTTATAATACGCCTCTTATGGAGGTATCATGATTCTTGTGACCGGCGCGACGGGTTTTGTTGGGCGGCATTTGGTTAAGCGGCTGATGGCTGATAACCGAGTTGTTCGGTGTTTTCTGCCTGAAGGATATAGGGAGCCGCTGCCGTGGAATCAGTCACCGGAAATCATTACCGGAAGCTTATTGGATGAGGAGAGCGCATTCAAAGCGGTTAGCGGTGCTCATACCATTATTCATTTGGAAAATGCACAGTGGTGGGGGCGCACCCGTGATCTTGAACGGGTTGAAGTGGTTGGCACCCGTAACTTAGTCACCGCAGCACGGGCGGCGCGGGTAGGGCGTATTATTACGGTGAGTCAGCTAGGATCATCACTGTCTTCAGCCTATGTTCTGCTGCGTGTTAAGGGCATTGTCGAAGATACGATTCGTACGAGCGGTTTGGCTTATACGATTATCCGTTCTGGTGTGGTGTTCGGTGAGGATGATGCGTTCATTAACCATGTTGCTATGATGCTAAAAACGACACCTTTTGTTTACCTGATGCCCGGACGCGGAGAAGTTGTTCTTCATCCGATTTACATTGGTGATTTGGTCGAGGGGATCGTTCGCAGCTTGGAATTGGTAGACACTGTTGATACCACACTCGATATTGGTGGGCCGGAGTATATAACTATTGAGGATTTGATCTATACCGTGATGCGGGTGTCGGGCATTGGTCGTATCGTTGTTCCAACTCCTCCCTATTTACTGCGATCACTTACAGGTATTTACAGCCGGATATTCCCGCGTTCTTTGATGACTCCTCAGTGGCTTGATATTTTGGCGACAAATAGGACGGCACCCCTCGGTAATATTTACAGCTATTTTGGTATCCACCCTCGCCGTTTTGAAGATACGCTGTTGACTTATTTGCCTAATAAGACATTTGGATTTTCGGCCTTGCGCTATATGCTTCGCAGACGACCACGCAGTGCTTAAGTAGGCAAGACCCATTACTATCATTCGATGTTAAGTGAATAGAGTTGTATAACAAAGATGAGTACCATTACAAGCATTAGGCTATTGCAAAACTTTGATGATATGCATGAAGCAGTCGCTTTGCAAAAAACATATTGGGGCGATGACTTTGAGTCTGTTGTTCCCGCGCATATGTTGTTTTCAATTGCGACATCCGGCGGGCAAGTGATTGCCGCATTTGATAATGATAAAATGGTTGCTGTATTGATTGGTTTTTTGGGTACCGATACGCAGGATATAAATCGCCCCGCGATGGCTAATTTACGATTAGTTTCCAAGCGGATGATTGTCCTATCGGAATATCGAGGTCAAGGGGTAGGGTACAAGCTCAAGAAACGTCAGCGGGAGTTTGCGATGCGGCAGGGTATCCGGTTAGTGACGTGGACGTTTGACCCGCTGCTCGCTACCAATGCACATCTTAATATTCGAAAATTAGCTGCGATTAGCACGGCGTACCTAGAAGATTATTATGGCACATCCGGTGAGGGTGGCCTTACCCGTTTTGGCGGATCAGATCGCTTATCGGTCGAATGGTGGGTCACAAATCGGCGAGTAGAAGAACGACTAAATGGTTCGCGAGGAACGCTCGATCTTCCTCAATACTTAGAGGCCGAAACACCTATTGTAAATGTATCGCGGACGAATACGGCTGGTCTTGTTGTTCCAAGTGATATGTTTGTTATACCTACTGGTTCATTAGGCTTAGTCGAGATTCCGGCTGCCATTGAGACTATTGAACAGTCTGATCCTGAACTTGCTGTGAAATGGCGTTTTCATGTGCGCGATGTTTTTCAGCGGATGTTTAGTGCAGGCTACGTAGTGACAGATTTCATCCTTGCAGCACATGAAGGACGAGAACGCGCTTATTATTTGTTTAGCCAAGCGGATAAAGCGTTTGAACGGGTCGATTTTAGCAGCAATTAAGAGCCGCTATCTTGTAGAGGAATATAAATTTTGAAGTCGATTGTCGTTCGTTCAATTGAACTTTATCCGATTGCGATGTCGCTTTTTGAAACCTTAAATAACAGTTCAGGCGCTGAACCTTTTAAAACAGGCGTCATCGTCAAATTACAAACTGATGCTGGAGTAATAGGGTGGGGAGAAGCATCACCGGAAATTGCCCCCGGCTATAACTACGAAACGGTTGGCACTGCGCTGCATATCATGAGCGAGTTTCTTGTTCCGGCATTGTTGGGACAGACCATCCATAGTGCGACTGAAGTGCCATCCCTTTTTAGCCGTGTGCGTGGACACCATATGGCGAAACATGCTTTAGAAGCTGCTGTTTGGGACGCACTGGCGAAAACCAATGAGATTTCATTGGCGCAGGCTTTCGCTGCACTTTTACCAGAAGATCACAAACCCCGTGGATATGCGAACGTTGGTGTCAGTATAGGCATCAAACCCACAATCGAAGAAACACTGCATGTGGTTGAAAAACGGCTGGGACAGGGTTATGGTCGCATTAAGCTGAAAATTGAGCCCGGATGGGATGTGGAACTTGCGCGTGCTGTTCGCAGAGTATATCCCGACATTGTACTCATGTTGGATGCGAACAGCGCATATACATTGGCGGATGCCGAGCATCTCAAACAGCTTGACGACTTAAATTTGTTGATGATCGAGCAGCCGCTAGGGCATGATGACATTTATGAACATAGCAAGCTGCAAACCCAACTTAAAACGGCGTTGTGTCTTGATGAAAGTATATGTTCGGCTGATGATTTGCGTTTGGCGCTCGATTTGGGTGCGTGCCGCATTCTGAACTTGAAACCGGCGCGGGTGAGTGGTTACACGGAAAGCCTCAAAATCTATAAAATCTGTGTTGAGCATAATCTGCCATTATGGATTGGAGGATTGATGGAAACCGGTGTGGGAAGGGCGGCGAATTTGGCGTTTGCTTCACTTCCTGCTGTGACTCTGCCTTGTGATATTTCAGCGACAGATCGTTATTTTGACCCTGATTTGACTGAGCCTCCGTTTTATTTGGGCACGAACAGCCGTATTGCTACACCTACAGCACCGGGGATTGGTGTTGAGGTTGATATTGGACGATTAGAGTCCGCTGCTCAACGTTGGACAGCAGAGCATGTATATAGTAATTACTTTTAGGGGGATATGATGTCTTTAGGCAAGATGACTGTCGCATTTATTGGCAGCGGCGTGATGGCAGAAGCCATGATTAAAGGCTTGCTGAATGATAATCTCCTCCCTGCTCAGCAGATTATTGCCGCTGATCCGCGTGAAGAACATGTTCAAGCACTCAGCACACGTTATGGTT
>JAPUDW010000040.1 GCA_027492915.1 Bacteroidota bacterium
ACGAAAGCCAGTCGATGTTAGCTGTTGGCGAGGGTGTTATGGATTGGGCATCGATAATTCCGGCATCCCATGCGGAATGGCTGATCGTTGAGCTGGATCGCTGCGCGACCGATATGACCGAGGCAGTTGCCAAGAGCTTTATCTTTTTGAACTCGAAAGGTTACGGTCATGGTCGATAAAGTTAAAATTGGTATCATCGGCTGCGGCAACATTTTCCCTGCTTACATCAAGGGAACCCGCAACTATGAGATTTTGGATGTGGTTGCGGTTGCTGATGTGGACATCAGTCGGGCGCAGGCGCGGGCGGCAGAGTTTAAGATTCCCCATGCCTATTCTGTTTCGGAACTGCTGTCTGACCCTTCCATCGAGATTGTGATTAACCTCACAGTGCCTCAAGCCCACGCCGAAGTGACGCTGGCGATATTGAATGCTGGCAAACATGCTTATGGTGAAAAACCGCTGGCACTGACGCGTGACGAAGGCGCACAGATTTTGGTTTCTGCCACCGCGAAGGGCTTGCTGGTCGGTTCGGCACCAGATACCTTCCTCGGTGGTGGTATCCAGACGGCGCGGAAGGTGATTGACGACGGTTTGATTGGTCGCCCGATTGCTGCGAATGCGTGTATGGCAGGGCATGGGCCGGAATCATGGCACCCGAACCCTGAGTTTTACTACAAACTCGGTGGCGGCCCGATGTTTGATATGGGGCCTTATTATTTGACGGCTCTCATCAATTTGATGGGACCGGTTCGCCGTGTGACGGGTTCAGCACAGATTTCGTTTCCTGAACGGATTGCCACTAGTAAAGAGAAGAATGGCCTCAAGATCGCGGTTGAAGTGCCGACTTATGTTGCCGGTATTTTAGACTTCGCTTCGGGTGCGGTCGGCACGATTATTACCAGTTTTGATACATGGTCACATAACCTGCCGCTGATCGAAATTTATGGCTCGGAAGGCTCACTGAGCGTGCCAGATCCGAATAACTTCGGCGGTAAGGTGTTGCTACGCCGTTGGGACGAAAAAGAATGGCGCGAAGTAGCGCTTTCGCATAGTGATGAGATTGGTCGTGGTACCGGTGTGGCTGATATGGCCTATGCTATTCGCAGCGGTCGGGCGCACCGTGCCAGCGGTCAGTTGGCGTTCCATGTGCTCGACCTGATGCAGAGCTTCCACGAGGCTTCGGCACAGGGCACCCATGTGAATGTGACCAGCACCGTAGCGCAACCGGCAGCTTTACCAGTTGGGCTGGCTAAAGGCACACTGGATAGCTAAAGCGTTTGAAGTCGAACAGGGAAGGGCAGGTCACTCGATTTGCCCTTTTTGATTCCTTGGTAACGACCGCCACAATTTGCTCTATGCGGAAAAAGCGGCGAATTCTGCAAAAGCGGCACGAAATAAATGTCGTTTTGTGCGCGAATGTCAGGGAGCGATTTGCCGAATATTCGCCCTAAAGGACTCCTTCGTCGCAAAATTCTTCAAATTCTTCATTTTCCCAGTGAAATTTCGCGTTTTGCTGTGAAGTTTATCCATCAATTGATTCGTAAATATATTCAAATTCGTCAGATTCAGAATCAATTTTTAGCACCAAATTGAATCATCTTTAGGCTATTGTGTTGTTGAGAATCATTTATTTTATGTCGGAAGTGTCGCTCATGTCGATGTTGTGGTGACAGTTTCTCTCTCAATTGGCGGAAATGTCGTCGGCGACATAACCCGTTTTTATGTCGCTCAATGTAATGATTTACATCATGAAGTGGCGCCGTCTAGAAAAGTCAGTCCCTACAAGGCGAATTTATTGGTTTGGCAGCCCACAATTTCGCCCCTTACCCAATGACAACTAACCATTCTGTTTTAGAACAAATGGACTAACGATGTCAACCGCATTCGGTATGAATATTCAAACCAAACTCGCTTGAGATATGTAGGCGTTTCTAAGACTGAGGATGTATTAGGGTAGACGGAATGGCTGACTGCGGATTAGCAGCCTTCTTTTTACTGAACAGGCTGATAATTACCTTGATAAGGATGCCGGGGCGGAATAGCTGAGTAGGGGGCTGCACCAGATTCATCACATGTAGGAAGGTGTCGGCGACTTCGGGATAGTCGGGCATGATGGCGATGATGCGCTGAATGTACTGCTGCACGAAGCGGATGCGCCAATTGGGTGCCTCGCCTTCGGTAGCCGGGTAGCGTAAGTCCTCGCTGGTTGCCATAAGCCACGGTGTTTCGATGACTTTTGCCAGCCGCGTTTGAAACACTTTGGTCATTCCGGCTGTGCTGCGTCCGGTATATTCATTAAGTAGTTTGCCCAGCGCTTCGGCCTCCATAGCGGCGGTAGTCATACCTTGACCGTAGATGGGGTTGAAGGCACAAGCGGCATCCCCCAGCACAAGAAAGCCGTCCGGCCAGCGGTTGAAACGTTCATAATGACGGATGCGATTTTCCGTCCGCTGATAGCCAAAGACCTTCGAAAGCGGCTCGGCATCGCGAATGATGTCGTAAATAGCAGGGGACAGTAGGTTGCGGGTGAATTCGAGAAAGCCGACTTCGTCTGTTGGTGGGTAGTTCCGGTTGACGCCGGCTAAAGTGACGATGCATTCACCATTCTCGACTTCCATAATTACGCCACCGCTGAGATATTTAGGGGGCAAGGATTGAATGGTAATCATCTTCTTGTCAGCAGGGAATGTGGGCGGACGCTTATACCAGCGAGAAGCGTAGCCAAGGAAAGAGTTCACGACTGTTTCCTTTACCTGCTCGTAGCCTAAGCCCGTTAACCATTCAGGCGCGTTGGAGCTGCGACCACTGGCATCCGCCACCAAATTCGCCTCGACAATGCGGGTGGTGGTTTCACCCTTCATCTGTGTTTCTACACCGATGACCCGTTGTTTATCGTCGGTCGTGACCAGCCGTTTGACGATGGTGCGTTCTGTCAAAGTGATTTTATTGTTCGCACGGATGCGCTTACGAACCAGCCATTCCAATACCATACGGCTGATACCGTGCGTTTTCATTTCACTCTCAAATGAGGGCATCCACCCGCGTTCCATAAACATAGTGGTGTCTTGTCCCCAAACCTGTGTCGTCGCACCGTTGGCAATCATCTCAGCTTCGATACCGGGGAACAGCCGCTCGACGATCTCTAAGCCCTTTGCCAGCAGCACATGTAAATGACGGGCTTGTGGCACACCGTCGCGAATTTCGGCTTCTTCGGGGAATTGGTCACGGTCAATGATGGTCACTTTTTCAAAGTAACTGCTTAACACCTGTGCCGTTAGCATTCCGGCCATACTGCCGCCAATAACAATTGCGTGCTGCCGTGTCGTACTCATGATCCCTTCCTTCCGAATTATTCGCTTTCTATCATAAATCATATCTTGCGATTAGATCGGATGATTCGCTGTCCCTACCTGAACAGGATTCTGTGCTTCCCCGGTTGTGAGTGCTAACCGCGCCATGTACGGTTCAACCCAGCGCACTGCAACCACCCAAGCAATTAATGGGATGATGCTGAGCACGCCGATGACAAGTGCGGCTGCGTGGGCAGACTCATTGCCATAGATTTCCAACACCTGCCCTGTGAGGAGGGTGCTGATGGTAATCACGAGGTAGAAGGCCGCCCAATCCAGTGAGAACATCCGCCCCAAGTATGAATTTTCAGTACTCATTTGGATAATCGTCGAACTGTATGTCCATGTGGCCGAGCCACCCATCGCCCGCACTAGCAGCGCGAGAGCTGCCAACCACAAACTTGGCGCTAACCCCAACGAGAGCCAACCGATGGTTACACAGGCGAAACTGATTATCATCAGCCGCCGCATTTTGTGTACCTCCCCGTTGTTAAAGCGGTTGAGCAGGGCAGGCCCAAGTAGGGAACCAAAGCCAAATGCTGTGTAGAGGATACCCATTGACCCGGTACCATTCTCGCCGATGACAAACAACGAGGTTCCATAGGCGATAATCAGCGTATCGACGCTGCCTACACTTAAACCCGCCTTGACGAGTAATATAATGAGGATGTTTGGATGCCGCCGAGCATAGGCAACGCCATCCCAAAATCCTTTTGATGATTTGTGGGGCGAGTCCGGATTATTTACTGTCAGAGGTACCGAGGGTACACGAATGCTGTATAAGAAAAGTGCAGATAAGGCAAAACTCGCACAGTCCACCACGAGCGCGACAGTGATACCGAAAACCGCCGTGATAACCCCGCCAATCATCGCGCCGACTGCCAGCATGACCGACCATGTAACGTTGCTTAGAATATTGGCCTTGAGTAGATCGTTAGGTTCTAGCAAACTGGGCATTAATGCTGAACGCGCTGGCTCAAACAGTGCTGAGAACATGAACTGTATTATGGTCGCCAGATAGATAATCCACAGGCGTTCTGGAGAGGTCGCCAAAAAGAGCGATAGTCCAACCATCGTCCGCATCACATCGCTGATGATGAGTAATTTTTTACGGTCGAAGCGGTCGATTAGCACGCCAGCAAACGGGCTGACGATAAACGGCGGCAGCACCCGCGCCAACAAGAGACCACTGACGGCTAAACCGGATTTGTCGGTATAGTGGGCGACCAAACCCGACAATGCAATAATATTAAACCAATCTCCAAAAAGGCTAATGACCTGGGCATACCAAAGCTGCGCAAAACTCGGATTTTGTCGTAGTAAAGTAATATAAGAACCCACGTTTAAACCTCTTTTTTATATTAACCAGAGCCTAGCCTACCACACCTGCATCAAGCCACATAATTCCATCCTGCCGCCTTTTACCTGTCTTGCGGTAGAATGATGCCGCGTTTGGTCATTCGGGTCGTCGTCAACCGGTTCACGAGGAGTTTAAGCGGATGTTGGATATTATCAAAGTTATCATTCTGGGCATCGTCGAAGGGTTAACCGAGTTCCTACCCATCTCCTCCACCGGCCACCTGATTGTCGCCTCGGCCTTACTGGACTTTCGAAATGCGCTCGGCGGCACGTTTGAAATCTTCATCCAACTTGGGGCTGTTGTCGCGGTGATTATTTTCTTTCGTGCTGAACTGCTCAAGCAAGTGGCGACGGTGAGCAGCGATAAGGGCGTTCAACGTTTGTGGCTGAATATCGCTATCGCTTTTATACCCGCTGCGGCTCTAGGGTTTATCTTTAATGACAAAATTACTGAAATCCTGTTTCGCCCGACGGTGGTGGCCGTATCGCTGATCGTCGGCGGCCTTATCTTCCTGTTGGTGGAACGCCGACCCGCGCAACCGGTGCAGACGGTCTCGCTCGAAACGATGACCCCACGCCAAGCGCTGGCTGTCGGCATTTCGCAGATTACCGCGCTCATTCCGGGTGTGTCACGCTCTGGCTCGACGATTGTGGGCGGGATGTTGTTCGGCCTCGACCGTGCGGTAGCAACCAAGTTCTCGTTTTACCTCGCTATTCCGACACTGGGTATCGCCTCGATTTATTCACTGGTTAAAGAGCTTGATACTATCCAAAGCGGTGACTGGATCAATTTGATCGTGGGTGCTGTGGTTTCCGGCATTGTGGCATGGATTGCGGTTCGCTGGCTGCTTAATTACATTGCGCGTAACAACTTTGTTGTGTTTGGCTATTACCGAATCCTCGCTGGAATCATTATCATCTCATTAGTAATAATTAATGTCTTACCAGCGTAACATATCTCAATACTCCGCAACACAAATTTGCAATACAATTTTGGATGATGGCATGAATTGGGTCTCGTTATCCAATGCCCATCAATCTAGTCGACGGTTTGTCATTGGATGTTATTGGTGAGGAATTGGTATGGACACGCCCGCGAAAATATTGGTGATCGAAGACGCCGATGCCCTTCGTAAGGACATCATCGAGATGTTAACTTTCGAAGGTTTCGATGTCACGGGAGCAGCCGATGGCCTCGAAGGTGTACGCCGTGCGCGTGAAAGCCGCCCTGACCTCATCATTTGTGACATTATGATGCCTCAGATGGACGGTTTTGGTGTGCTGGCTGAACTGCGGAAAGATGGGGCAGGCATTACGATTCCCTTCGTTTTCCTCACCGCCCGTTCCGACAAAAGTGAAATTCGTATCGGCATGAACTCTGGTGCGGATGATTACCTGACCAAACCGTTTACCGCGATTGAGCTGATTACCTGCGTTCGCAAGCGCCTTGACCTCAAAGCGCTGCGCGAAGATTTGACTGCCGACCGCCTGAATGAACTGCGCGAGAATATCATCCTCGCTCTGCCGCATGAACTGCGTACACCGCTGACGGGCATCCTCGGCTTTTCGGATATTCTGCTGATGGACTCCGATGTGATGTCGCCCGATAAAGTGAGTGAGATGGCGCGGCACATCCACAGCGCGGCGCAGCGACTTTACCGCCTGACTGAAAATTATGTGGTCTACACGCAGTTAGAAGTGCTTAAAACCGATTCAGATCGGATCGAAGCGATGCGCAGTTTTGTCACTGTCAACCCGCGTTCGCTGATCGAGGACATTGCCTACCAACGTGCGCAGTTCTACCATCGTGAAGCCGATTTGCAGATGAACATCGATGATGATGTCGCCATCCGTATGATCGATGATAACCTGAAGAAGCTGGTCGAGGAATTGACCGATAATGCCTTTAAGTTCTCGCAGCAGGGAACATCGGTTGAACTTTCGGGTGTGCTGCTCGACGATTACTACCAGTTGACGATTACGGATTACGGGCGTGGAATGACCTCAAAGCAAATCGACAGTATCGGTGCGTTCATGCAGTTCGGGCGTAAATACTTCGAGCAACAGGGTTCCGGTTTTGGCCTCGCCATCGTTACTCGTTCGGTTCAATTGCATAATGGCAAGTTCCATATCGAAAGTACCCCTGACCAATACACACGCGTCACTATTCATCTTCCGGCTGTCCCCAGTTGGGAGTATGACCGCGATAATGTGAAAGGTTAATAGACCCGCGCAGTTTGTCATTTTGCTTGCTGAGAATTCGCTTGAATGGTAGACTGACATTATTTCATAAGTCTAAATTGTTTAGGCTTCAAGGAGGGCGACATTCATGCGATCAAACTGGAATAAAAGCCTTAGTTTTCTTGGCTCGGCTGCCCTTCTTCTAACCTTGGCGGGCTGCTTCCAGTCGGCTGGTGGTGATAGCACAGGCTTATCAATCGCCCAGAATGCAGGCCCAACCTTCACGCCATTCCCGACCGACCCGCCGATTGTTCAGGAAGTGATTATTACCGCGACGACGGACCCGAACGCGATTCCGTTTGATAGCTTCTCAACGCCTGATCCAAACTTTAGCGGCATCCCTATCCCGACGACGGACCCCAATGGTTTTAGTATTCCTCAGGATCAGCAAATCGGCGTTGCGCTTGACCCGCTGGAAATGACCGCGACGTTCATTGTGCAGCAGGCTACTGATACCGCCGGTATTCAACTCACCCAAACAGCACAGGCGATTTTTGGTATCCCGACTGCTACCGAAGCACCGTTGTTCGCGACTGCCACGCCTGATGGGGGAACGGGCGTTATTGGTGGCACGGGTACGTGTATCCACACCGTTAGCGCGACCGATAGCAACCTGTATCGCATATCACTCAATTACAATGCAACGCCGCAAGAAATTGCGAACGCCAGCGGCCTTGCGAATATGAACCTTATTTACGTGGGGCAAGAGCTGACCATCCCTAACTGCGGCACGGGCATTGCAGCTACCAGCGTACCGAGCGATGGTACAGGCGGTACTGGCGGCCTTGTTGGCTCGACCTATGTCGTGGTACAGGGCGATACACTGTTCAAGATTTCACAGCGTTTCGGTGTGCCGGTGGTTTCGATTGCCAATGCGAACGGTATTTCCAACATTAATCTGATCGTGATTAATCAGCAGTTGGTTATCCCCTCGGCGTAAGTTGAACTCTATAATGATGAACAGGGTAGCCACGGCTGCCCTTTTTTTATATCCCGCCGTTTTGGGTAGGGCTTGGAGCATATAGTGATTGAAAAAATCTTGACAACCGAACGTATTTACAGCGGGCGTGTCGTAAATCTTGAAATATCGGAAGTGGAACTGCCGGACGGCAAGCACCAGAAGCGTGAGATTATCCGGCACAGCGGCGCGAGTGCGGTTGTCGCGCTGGATGATGATAATCGCCTGCTGCTGGTGCGTCAGTATCGTGTCGCGGCGGCGAAAATTATGCTGGAAATTCCGGCAGGTTTGCTGAACCCCTTGGAAGACCCGATGACCGCCGCAATCCGCGAGTTTCAGGAAGAAACGGGCTATAAACCTACGAATATTCAGCCGCTGGGAGGTTTCCACCCCGCACCCGGTTACACCACTGAGTTTATTCATCTGTTTTTTGCGACGGATTTGGTGGAATCGCATTTACCCGGTGATGAGGATGAGTTTATCGAGGTCGAGCGCTTGACCTTCGATGAAGCTATGAACTTGATTAACACGGGCGAAATTACTGATGCCAAAACGATTATCGCACTGCTGCTGGTGGCGCAGCGTTTGGGAAGTCCCTAAGGCTGTGGTTCCAGTTCGCGGATGTGAGTGTACAGCATATCACCCACAAGGCGGTTAAACGCGGCGCTGGCGTGGGCATCGCGTTCAGAGACAACACGTTCGTTTAAGGGCATGGCTGCTGCTGCATCAAAAAGCTTGATGATGTGCTGGTCGTCGTAACCCCACCCCTCAAACGCCTGCGCCACACGGTCAACATACGGCACGCTCCTTGTCGGGTCGAGCATATTGGGGAAGATCACCACGATCAATGCGGCACCTTTTGCCTCCACTTCATCGGCAAAGGCTTTAAGTTGTTCTTCGTGGATCGCCCACACGGTTGAGTTATCGTACATTGAGTACAACCAATCCCAGTAGGTCTGTGTACCCTGCTGCTGCGGACGTAAACGCGCCACCAAGCGCCAATAAATAAAATTTGCGAGATATGACTCGTTGACCCATGCTGGCATATCTTGAGTCGGGTCAAGCTGCGGGTTCAGGCCGATGCTGAGTGCCGCGTTCTCGATGTCGTTCAGATAGTATTGCAGCACAACCACGTCGGGATTATCGACAGAGTAGGCTTGTAAGTTTGCTGTTTCTTCAACGGTGCTGGCACCTTCTTTGCCCATGTTGATAACCGCATAGCTATCGCCAAGCTGCTGTGCTAGCACATTGCCAAAGCGTTGATCGGGGTTTTCAATACCCCAACCGGCCGCGAATGAATCCCCAACGATCAGCACGGGTTTGCGTTGTGCGATTTGCTCAGTTGTCCACTCTGCGTCACGATAACCAGCCGCGTTCGTTTGCCAGTAGCGCGCCAGCCAATTGCGCGAGGCAAGAGTTGGTAATCCATCCGACTCAGCATATACAAACCGGAAGTAGCCTTCGCCTACCAGCAGCAAGAGGGCTATCGTAAAATAGGTTACCAGCAAGCCGCGTGCTGCCTTTTGCAACCACAGCACCCGTTTCTGGATGCCGGCTATCACCAGCAACACACCGAGCAAAATGAAAGTAATTACAAATCCGAGCATCTCAATCTATCCTAACCATGCCATAACCACTTCCAGCCTACGGTGCTTGTTTAAAGCTGTCAATTGTGTATTCGATTTATGCATTTTATGCCCACTAAAAGGCTATCTGTCGCGAAGTCATTGTGACGATACTTGATCCCCAAATTTGTTCCCTTGAAGCCCTCCAATTGGACTGATATAATGCGCCCTAATTAGAATTGAACTGAGTTGCGCCTATAGGCGCATTTTGTTCGGAAGGACGAATCCAATGAATGAGTTGTTAAACTCCTTACAGGTCGCAGCCCCGGCACACCCCGAACTCGCGCCCGGTGACACCGTTAAGGTTCATGTTCGCATCGTCGAAGGCGACCGTGAACGTATTCAGGTATTTCAGGGCGTAGTCATCCGCCTGCGTGGGGGTGGAAACAACCTCAATTTCACCGTCCGCCGTATCGCCAGCAACAGCATCGGCGTGGAGCGTACATTCCTGTTCGCCAGCCCGCGCATTGAAAAAATCGAAATTGTTCGCCGTTCCAAGGTGCGCCGTGCCCAGCTTTATTACCTCCGCGACCTGCGTGGTAAGGCTGCCCGCTTGAAGGAACGCAGAGGCTAATTTTGGCAAAGCCACTTATCGGCGTTACGACTGCCAGCTTCACCTCCGACGCTGGTTGGGAATACAACCGTGCCTATGTCGCGATCATACAGGCCGTTGAAGAAGCCGGTGGCTTACCTGTCCTCATCCCTATAAGTGTCCAAGACGAGGCGCTTCGTGAAATTTACGAGCGCCTTGATGGCATTCTGCTGCCCGGTGGTGGTGATGTCCGCCCCAATATCTATGGCGCAGATATGAACCCTCTGACGGATAATATCGACGATGTGCGTGACCACGCTGAGATCAAGATAACGCGCTGGGCTGTCGATGATGATTTGCCGGTACTCGGTATTTGTCGTGGGCATCAGGTCGTCAATGTGGCGCTCGGCGGTACACTCATTCAAGATGTGCCTTCCGAAGTCGGTAGTGGTGTTGACCACAACGTCACTTTCCCGCGTGATACCCGTGCACATGAAGTCAATATTGACCCCGGCAGCCGGCTTGCCAGCATCATTGGCTCTACCACCGTCAAGGTCAACAGCTTGCATCACCAATCGGTGGAAGTCGCCGCGCCGGATGTGTGCGTCACGGCTTACTCACCGGATGGGGTGGTCGAAGCATTGGAAATGCCCGATAAGAAGTTCGTCCTCAGCGTCCAATGGCACCCCGAAGACCTGTACCGTGACGACCCTGCGATGAAACGCCTGTTTAAGTCGTTTGTTGAGGCTGCTGCTGGTGGCGCTTCCGCCTAAAATCGGTGTCTTTGACTCCGGCATCGGTGGATTATCGGTGCTGCGCGAAATTCACCGCCTGCTTCCTCATTACCCCACCATTTATATCGCCGACCAATCCAACTTGCCCTACGGCCCGCGTCCCATCACCGAAATTCAGTCCTTTGCTGAACACATCACGCAGTTCTTAATCGAGCAGGGTGCTGTCATCATCGTGATCGCCTGTAACACGGCCAGCGCTGCCAGCCTCGAGTATCTACGTGGGAAGTATCCGCAGATGCCGTTTGTGGGGATGGAACCCGCGATCAAACCCGCGCTCGAAGCCTCAAAAACCGGCGTGGTGGGGATGCTCTCCACCCGCGCCACCGCCGAGGGCAATCTGTATAAACGCTTGCTCGAACGCTACGCCGAGGATAAACGGGTGATTGCACAGGTCGCGCCCGAACTCGTGCGCATCGCCGAGGAACAAAGCCAGCACACGCCCGAAAGCCGCGCAATTATCGCCGAGTATTTGCGTTCGATTATTGATGGCGGCGCAGACCATATTGTGTTGGCCTGTACGCACTTTCCGTTCTTAGCAGATGTCATTCAGGAGATCGCAGGGCAGGGCATCACACTGGTAGATCCCAGTCCCGCCGTTGCCCGTCAAACCGCCCGCTTGTGGCCTACGAAGGCAGCACCCGAACACGGCGAGAACAGCTACTACACGTCGGGGGATGCTGTGGGATTTCAAAATTCTCTCAAATCATTACTTGGGGTTACAGAGGGGGCGGTAGTATTTCGCTGATCCATCCATAGTTGCCTGTTTGTTCGTTGGACTCGCTTATTTGCCGCTTATTTTGCGCTTTATCCATGTCGCTAATGCTCATTCCAATTTTTATTTCCACTGCGAACATTGCCCACTCATACAGAAATAAGAACACTTTTGGGTCGATAATGCTTCGATACCACACTGTAAATGCACTAACGACGATATTGCTGCCTGATATGACCACTGTATTTTGATCGCGGTGCAAACCACCAATAAGTAGTTCACCATCAATCTCAAGCATCCAGTCTATGAGATACGTTTTCGGTTTGGGTGAACGAATGTTGAGTTTTGCCTGAGGCCAATTTGCTACGATTTTTTCAGTCAACCAGCCCGCATCTATTTTCAATGTTGGAGGCTGAACTTTATCTCGCAGGTCATTTTCCCAGTTATTGAAAAGCCGTTGAAAAGTGTGATATTCAGGCGCGGGGCTAATAATATACACGCCATGCTGGGATGCCATGTCGTTTATTAAGATCTTTTTCCAGTAAATGTTTTCTAGTGCATAAAGTGCTTCTCGGTCAATATGCCACCAGTGATCTGGTGCGATATGGTCGTAAGCTGCTGCTTGATCTAGCTCTCCGAGTGCCGCTGATATATCCGTCCGCATGAGCATGATAGCGAAGCCATAAGCTGCCCAAAAGCGCATATCGGGTTTTGTATCAGATAAAAGTTGAATGTAAGTATTTACGAGTGATGGATCACTAAGCCACGCGGTCTGTTCAATGGCATCTTCACGTATTTTTATGTCGTCACTCTCGTCAAGCATAATTTTAGAGAGCGCTGGGATTGCTTCTTTATCACCTATTCCTTCGACCAAAGCCATGATCGCAGCATACCGTGTTTCGTATGATCGTGTTTTATCAATTGCAATGTTCGAAATATGCGAGATTGCGCGCTTACTCTCCAGATTACCAAGGGCTTTTATTGCATTGTTGAGAACTGATTCGTCTGTTGTTTTGAGGGTGTCCAAAAGCGGTGGGACGAAGCGCCTTTTATCAATCCACAAGAAAAGTCGACCGATTTCCTCGCAAATGTCAGCGCGGAGTTGCGGATTTACTTGTTCGTCGCGGAGCAGGGCGAAAAGTTGTGTATAAGTCGTGATTTTTAGTTTGCGAAGCCTTTTTATAACTCGGTAATCCCATGCTTCGCGTTTTATGTCAACCAATAATTCAGAATCTTGAAGCGTATTTTTGTTGAATCTCATAGGCTATGGTTGTTTACCTTTCATTGAACCGCCTTTTTGCTTGCAAAATCGGTTAAGCCTTCCATCTCCACGCGCCGTTTGGTTTCGGGTGATTTGATGGGAATGAGGATGTAGAAGGTGCTGCCGAGGAAGTTTTCAGCATCGTTACCGGGGCTTTCCGCCCATATTTTGCCACCATGCCCCTCGATGACACCGCGAGCAATTGTCAGCCCCAAACCCGGCCCCGCGCCCATAAACTTGTAGGTTCCGGTCGAGTGCAAACCGGGGTCGAAACCGCGATAAAACTTTTGAAAGATCAGCTCGATATTTTCGGTGCTGATGCCCACGCCGGTATCCGTGATTGCCACCAAAATGGAGGGTTCTTCGTTCGTAATTTCAGAAGGGTGTAGGCTGGCGGTGAGTTCGATGCGGCCTTTATCCGGCGTGAATTTGATGGCGTTTACGACCACATTACGGAAGGCTTGGACGAGGCGCTGCAAGTCGGCCTCAATGGGTGGCAGCCCCTTTAGCCCACGCGCGGAAAGGGTGAGCTTGCGCTGCTTGATCGCGTCCGTCAGCGGCTCAACCGCCATCCGTACCACCGTTTCGATTGTCGTTTGGGAGAAGCGTAAATCCATCGCGTCTACGTCGAGCTGGCTCACATCCAGCATCGCTGCGATCAACTCTTCCATGCGTTCGGTGGCTTTGCGCATGTTGTCGATCATGCTGGTCGTTTTGTCCTCGTCCAACATGCCTTGCTCATTGAGTGCGCCCATGATGTCGGTGTAGCCGCGCAGTTGAGCTAACGGCGTTCGCAATTCGTGGCTGGCTATCGTCACGAAATCGGTCTTAACCGCGTCCAGCTTGCCCATTTGTTGGTTGGCGCTTTCCAGCCCTGTGTTAAGCTGCTCGGTGCTTTCATTCAGACGCCGTAAGTCAGTCACCAATCGCGCATTCCGCAGCGCTACGCCGGTTTGGTTTGCCAACGTCGCGAGGAGTTCCAGATCGCGGGGATAAAAGGGCGAGTCACCGAGTTTTGAGCCGCAAAAAAGAATGCCTGTTAATTTGTTTTCTACGATAATTGGCGCGTAAGCACTGGCCTGTAAGCCTCGAAAATAATCATGTTCGACTTCCAAAATTTCGCTGTACTTGGGGTTGTACTCAATTTCGAACTGTGAGATAGGGAGTTGTGCAGTCGCTAACTGCTGGTAGAGCGGACTTTTGATGTATAGCACGCCGGTATGATCGGTTTTGTCAGCACTTGGTTGCGACGTGATGAGTTCGACTTTACCTTCCCCCGTGTCGTTCACCAGCAGAATACCCGACCGCCGCACATGCAGTGTCTTGTTCAATGTTTCGGTAGCCGATTTTAGGAGTGAGTCCAGTTCGACAGATTGCGAAACCTGTTGGCTGAACTGCCTCGTAATTAGTGCGCTGTCAGGCAACGTGCCTTTGAGGATGGGGTTGATGACCAGTTCAATCCCCTTACGCAGTGGTACATAAACGGCTCCAACCACAATCGCCACCAGTATAAGGAACAGCGTACCTTCGAGGTTTAGCGCAATCTCTAAGCTGTTGGTGACATAAAGCGCCACAAAAACAATAAGTGCTGTTAAACCAACGAGCAGGGTTGTGCGGATTGCTAAGTTAAATCCGATCCGAATATCAAATACCTGATATGAAACTGCTGCATAGACCGCACCGCTGCATCCGACTAAAAGCAAAACGATTCCAAGGATAACCAGAAACGAACTTCCGCTAATGAGTAACAGACAGCCTAGTAAAACGGTGCTGCAATTGAGTATCCAAAATAAGATGCGATTAGCAATCTCAGGCAAGGGTGCCCGACTGAAGCACCAGATCGTCATCCCCAGAAGATAAAGCACGCTGAGGATGAAGCCAACCACAAGTACTAATGTGCTGGCATCCAGTGATTTGAAAGCGTCGATAACCCAGCCTTCAATACTGACATCGACCGGTGTTGAGGCGATGCCTGCGACGATAAAGGCGATTAACCAAATCGCACTGACGGCTAACCATAGTCGCGCTGAAGCAAGGTTCTTTTCGCGAATATCATAAATCATGATATAGCTGTAGATCCCAATCAACGCAATCAATGCGATAACCTGTCCAAAACCACGATTGAGCAGAATATCGGTTGTTTCCAACTGTGGAACAAGCAGTAGATCGCTTAACGCTGCGAGTAACAGGAGTGTGGATAGCCAAATTCGGCCAACGCGAAGCTGCTGGTGCCGTAATTGAATATAGATGAGCAGGACAGCATATAATCCGGTGCTGATGCCAATGGCTGCGTTGAAAATTGAGTCCATATCAGTACAAAACCTTGTCCTGACCGGGGGACTGAGTGTAGGTCAGCGACTCATTTATTTTAGGATATAGTAGGTTCCCTTCTTAGAGCCTACTTTAAGCAAAATTCCTTGCTCCACCATATCAGCGAGATCAAGACGGAGGGTTTCTGCTGACACACCCTGGCACAGGCTGCGGTATTCGCGATTGGTAATCGAGCCATGATCGCGGATGTACTGGAGCGCTCTGGCCTGACGATGGTTGGTATTGCGTGACCATTCAGGCGCTTTTTGTTTTTCGCGTTCGTTGTACAACGTCACGGCAAAGCTGTAGGGGCGGGCATCAAAATAGGGCGGTTTGTGACCGGCCTGCTGCATGACTTCCATCATGCGGTCGATACCTAAACCGAGTTCTTCGATATAACCCCATTGAAACAAGCCGTTCACGATGCGCGGGTTGCGGCTGAAGTGTTCCTCGACGATATTTTCGACCGTGATGAAGCCGGGCAGACCACCGGGGGAGATGACTTCGAGGCGATCCGAATACATGCGGATTTCGATGCGCCGACCTTTCAGCCGGTAATCGCGGTGGCAAATGGCGTTGACGATGGCTTCACGCACGGCAAACTGCGGGTACTCATAGGTTTCCTCGCGTTCCAACCCTTTGACTACTGCGCTAACGGCCATTTCGCTCCAGATCAAGTTCCATGCGTTCTCGATCAAGCGGGGTAGGGGGCCGGTGAGTTCTTCACGGCGTGTATATCCGGCGAGGCCGTTTTCGCCGCGTGGGGTCTTGCCCACGAACTTGGCGAATACGACGCTACTCTGTGGTATCCAATGCTGCGGGTACTCGCTGAACATCAGGATACCGTTGACGGTCGCTTTACCGTCTTTATCGGTCGCGCCGATTTCCTTGAGTAAGTCAGCTACTTTGCCATTGTACGGGCGCTTGGTGCGTTCAGCACGTTTCGCCAGATATTCGGTAATCATCTTATTGCTAAAATCATCAATTGTTGCGCCGGGGACGGTTTCCGTTTCGAAGTCGCCCGTGTTTTTCGCACTGGCAAGCTTCAAGATTTCCTGACCACCGAGCGGCCGATTTTTAACCCCGCTGCGAATGAGGACGCGCCCATCGGACAGCGCGTGGAGTTCAATACTACGCGGGATGCGCACAGTGAACACCGTACCTTTTTCGCTCTCGACTTCTTCCCAATTCCCGACGACGACCGGTGGGTTGCAGGCGGAATCGGCTTCGCGCAGGGCTTTTTCCAGTGCTTTCGTTTCGATCTTTTTAGGCGCGATTTCGCCGTCGTCTTTCAAACCGAAAACAATCGTACCGCCCTCGGTGTTCGCAAAAGCTACTAATGTCTCCGCAATCGCATTGACATCCGCTTTTTCGAGGAATGCTAGCCGTGGTCCCTGCTCAGATTTTATCAGGTCGAGATTTGCCATAGTTTCTAATTGATTTTGGGCTTAAGCAGCCCGCACGGATGTTTTATAGTGACTCATTTTAACATAGATTACCACGAGAGATAGTCTGCGTTGATGGGATATTCGGGGTATACTCCATCAATATGAAACCCAAACATTTGCTAAATCTGGTTAGTGACCACCTTTATACGCTCCCATTGGTTGTCCTTTACCTGACGGACGGTTGCAACAGCCGCTGCGTAACCTGCGACATCTGGCGTAACCCGCGCCGAAATATGAAGCTGGATTTAGTGGAAGAGATCGCCTCTGCTTTTCAAGAATTACAGGTGCGTTGGGTACTTTTAAGCGGTGGTGAGGCCATGCAGCACCCCCAATGGCCGCAAATTGCGCGGCGCTTTAGGGATGAAGGCACCTTTGTGATGCTGCTGACAAATGGCTTGCTGCTCCGCAAACAAGCCGATGACCTCGTGGGCAATGTGGACGAGGTTATTGTGAGTTTGGATGGTGGTAGCGCAGCGACTTATGATGCCATTCGTGGGGTGGACGCTTTTGACCTCATACTTGATGGCATCCGCGCGGTTCGCGCCCACGGTATACCGGTTTCTATCCGTACCACCATTCAACGCTCGAATTTCCGTGAACTGCCACAAATTATTCAAGCGGCCAAATCCGCGAACGCTAACCGTGTTAGCTTCTTGACGGTTGATGTTAGTAATCAGTACGCTTTCGGCCCACGTTTTGCGGCTGACCCCGCTTTGCAATTGGTTGGCGGGATGAATAGTCCGGCTGTAGAACAGCATCAACCCGCGCCAACAGCTTTGGATATTGATGATGTGGTTGAGTTCGAAGCGGTTGTTGAAAAGACAATTGAAGATTTTGCAGCCGATTTTGAAAGCGGCTTGATTTCCGAGTCGCCTGCAAAGTTACGTTCGATGGTTCGTTATTTTTCTGCGCTCAATGGATCTAATCAGTTCCCGCGTCCACGTTGTAATTCACCTCATATTTCGACGGTGATTGAAGTCGATGGCACGTTAAGACCTTGCTACTTTTTACCCGCTTATGGACGGGTGTCGGTAGGGGAGAACTTGGTTGAGGCGATCAATACACCGGTAGCTCAGACGCTGCGTCAGGCTTATAAATCGGGGCAGCGGGCGGAATGCGAGCGATGTGTTTGTCCGCTTTACAAAGGTCCACGCGCACTATTGAGGATGTAATGGTATGGCCTCGGTCATTCTCACACTCATGACTGCTATATGTTTGGGGTTTTTAATCCGTATCACACTCATCATGATTGGTACGTATAAAGAACCTATTATAAAGACTTTTTCGGAGTATGGGCCGGATGAAAAACTTTATATGCCCGGACAATCCTTGTTCTTATGGGTTGGTATTCTCAGCTTTTGCGGGGGATTGTGGGCAACGGGTTATTCCAGCCTGTCATTTACGTTGAGCACTGTGGGTGTCCTGCTCATTTTTATAGTTGGTGCGAGTTATACATATCCACAGCTTGCGCAGAAAATTCACCTCAAGTTTTTACACTTCCCACGTTGGTACTATGAACTGCGTGATCGAACGACTCGCTATGAACGCCGCCGCATTGGTTATATGTGGCTGCACCTGCCGCTGCGGGCAAGATTGAGCTACAACAGCAGTGATTCGATGTTTTTACTGTGGTCAGATTTTATTATTATGGGGACAATCCGCGACGAAGAACCAAGCCCTCGTGATGAAGAATTCTTTTACACAGGCCACTAACCTATGTTGAAATCTGTATTGCGTAGGCTGCGTTCTACGAGTGTGCCTACGACATTATCCAGCTTAAAGGCTTACGAACGCTGGGCAGCGAATTATCCGCCCCATGCGCACAATGCACTGATGCAGGCTGAAGAAGCTGTCATGATGCAATTGTGCCCCTCATTAATAGGAAAGCGGGTGTTAGATCTCGCTTGCGGTAGCGGGCGCTATGGTCAAATTGCGCTTAAGCAGGGCGCGTCGAACGTCGCTGCGTTCGACAACAGCCCACCCATGTTGAAGGTCAACCAACTGCCTTTTAAAGCAGTGGCTACGACCGAGCAACTCCCCTTAGCATCAGGGGCAATCGATGTAATTTTGTGCGGGTTGGCATTTGGGCATTTGCCTACGCTTGCGGCGAGCGTTGCCGAGATTGCACGGGTTTTGAAACCGGGTGGCTACGCGCTAGTTAGTGATTTTCATCCGTTCATTTTTCTAAACGGGCAGCGCCGCACTTTTACCGACGCGCAGGGACAAACCTATGCGGTCGAGCATTATGTGCATCTGTATGCGGATTATCATAAGGCTGCTTATGCCGTAGGGCTTACTATCGACGGTGTTTTGGAACCGCGCATGGGGCAAGATAAGCATGTGCGCTTTGCCAACGACCGTACGAACGTTGGTACGCCAATCATTATTGCCTACCGTTTTCAAAAGAGCCGATGAAGTGTTACTTATAAGGGCGCTTAATGAGGATATAAGCGCCAACAATCCCGGCGATGACAGCGGGTGGAACGCATAAAGATGCGAATAAACGCGGAAATGAAGCGACTTGAGCAGCGCCTAAAAGTATCCACAGGCTGATAAACAGAACAATCCCAAAAACAGCAAGGAGTGCGCCTGCAATACCCGCGCGGGTGAGGTTGTTTTTATTCAGCGGTGACGGCGAGTTAGACATAAATGCTCCTATAGTGCCGTGACTATTATATAGCACTTAGCCGACCAAAATAGGCCGGAATTGCTTAAGCGGTTTTGGATTTCCGCCGCCGTATATTGAGTACCCGTACTACCCACGCCAAGCCGAAACAAACCGTAGCCACGAGCACAATCGCTGCGCCGGAGGATACATTCTGATAAAACGAAATGTAGAGTCCAATAACACCCGACGCGATAGCGATCAACGCCGCGATCATCATCATGCGGGGCAGGCGGTTGGTGACGAGTGCCGCCGCCGCTGCTGGCGTAACCAGCATCGCACTGGTTAGCACGACACCAACGACCTGAATACTGGTCACAACCGTCAGCGAGAGCAAAATGAGCAGCAAATAACGCAGGCGATCTGCGCGTAGACCAATCACTTCCGCATGGGTGGGGTCGAAAGATGTCAATTCCAGTTCTTTATGAAACGCAATCAGGACAATGAATGTAATAGCGGTAATGGCGGCGATGAGGATTAAGTCGCTGCCTGTTACACCGAGGATATTGCCAAAGAGAATGTGCGTGAGATCACGGAATGAACGGGTCGTGCTGATGAGCAATATGCCGAGCGCGAACATGCCGGTAAAAAGGATGCCAATCGCTGTATCTTCGCGCACTTCCTCTCGACGCGACAACCAACCAATGCCGAGCGCCGTTAGTAATCCAGCGACAACCGCGCCGCCAAATAAGCTCCAGCCGTTTAAATAGGCGACGACTAAGCCGGGGAGGGCCGTGTGCGCCAGCGCATCACCGATAAAGGCCATACGTCGCAAAACCACGTAGACGCCAATGGTGGCGCAGGTTGCACCCACCAGCACCGCCGCTAAAATGGCGGTTTGCATAAACGAATACCGCAGCGGTTCAATCAGCCAGTCCATTAGCCCACCTTTTGCGTAAAGTTATTGTGGGACTTTGGCTGCGCTATTTGTGGGCGAGACTTGCTAGTAAATGCACCGGGGGGAGGGGCAACCTCGCGCCCTTCGGCGAGATACATCGCGTCGTCGTAATCGGTCTCTAAACGGCCCAGGTCATGGGTCGCGGCAAGAACCGTTTTACCTTCGTTGCGGAGTTGGTTAAGCACATCGGCGATCACAGCGCGGGTTTGCGAGTCCACGGCGTTTAGAGGTTCATCGAGCAAGAGCAACTCAGCTTCTTGGGTGAGTGCGCGTGCAAGTAACGCCCGCTGCTGCTGACCGCCGGAAAGCTGACCAATCTGGCGGTCGGCTAATGAAGCCAAGCCCAAACGCTCAATCATTTTGTCGGCAATTTTCATGTCGTTCGCTGTTGGCCGCCTGAACCAGCCGAGGTGAACATATCGCCCCGTCAAAACGAGTTTTCGTAGGCTGATCGGGAAGCGCCAGTCGATCTCGCCGCGCTGGGGCAGGTAGGCTACGCGGTGCGGGGCAGCACCGACAGGTTGCCCATAAATTTGAATGCTGCCGTCCTGAATTTTCAGTAAACCGGCAATAGCCTTGAGCAGTGTGGATTTGCCTGCGCCGTTCGGGCCAACCAGCGCGATGCGTGCCCCCGGTACGACCTGTAGACTGACATTATCCAACGCGCGTGTCTGGTCACTGGATTGGTAACCCACGCTCAATTCGTGTACATCAAGTGCTAGGGATGAATCCATAAGTGGATTGCTGGATGGTATACGCTTCTTATATGGGAAAAACGGAATAACGGACAAGTTCAATTCACCTAATTGCTGAAAGTAGAGGTGTTAAATGATACTACGTATCACATATGCAGGGTATCAGATTTGATGCAACCTGACAAGGGGCTTGGGTAGTTAAATTTGTTGTAGTCAATTCAATTTCCTATGTATTTTGACGCTGCATACAGGTGCTTTTTTACCTGCCATGTGTTAGTTTAGTGTGGATTTCGAACGTTAATTATTTAGGGGGATTGGTTATTTACCAAGTTGACAGCCATTCGCTCAAGATATGAACTGATTAGTTTTCATTCCTTAGAAAGGTTTGACTTAAATGCCGAAGATAACATTTATAGGGGCGGGGAGTACAGTTTTCGCCAAAAATTTGATGGGCGATATTCTCTCGTTTCCCGAATTGGCGAACAGCCATATTGCCTTGCATGATATTGATGAGACACGGTTGCGCACTTCGGAAGTCGTGGCGCACCGTGTTGCTGAAGCTGTGGGCGCGAATCCCACCATCACCGCCACGACCAACCGCCGTGAAGCGTTGGATGGCGCGGATTACGCCATTAGCATGATTCAGGTGGCAGGTTATAAGCCGGGTACAGTGGTTGATTTCGAAATTCCGAAGAAGTACGGCTTGCGCCAGACGATTGCCGATACATTGGGCATCGGCGGTATTATGCGCGGCTTGCGAACCATTCCCGTGCTGTTGGACATGTGTCGTGACATGGAAGAACTGTGTCCGAACGTGACATTCCTTCAATATGTGAACCCGATGGTCATGAACTGCTGGGCCATCAGCCGTGCCAGCAAGATCAAGACCGTTGGTTTGTGTCACAGCGTTCAAGGTACAGCCGGTCAGTTAGCGGATGATATTGGTATCCCATTGGAGGAGATCAATTACATCGCCGCCGGTATCAATCATATGGCGTTCTACCTGAAGTTTGAAAAAGACGGCGTGGATTTATACCCGCGCATCCGCAAGGTGCTGGAAGAAGGCCGTCAACCGGATTGGAACCGTGTGCGTTATGAAATGCTGAAGCGCCTTGGTTACTTTGTGACCGAGAGCAGCGAACACTTCAGCGAATACACACCGTACTTTATCAAGCGTGACCGCCCCGACTTGATCGAAGAATTCAACATTCCGCTGGATGAATACATTCGTCGCTGCGAAGTACAGATTGCGAATTGGGAAAAGCAGCGCTTGGCGATGGAAGGTGGCGCACCCATTGAAGTTGAGCGCAGTATGGAGTACGGGTCGCTGATTATCCACAGCCAAGAAACCGGCATTCCCCGTGTGGTGTATGGTAATGTGCCGAACCGTGGCTTGATCGACAATCTGCCGGATGGCTGCTGTGTCGAAGTGCCGGTGTTGGTCGATAAGAGCGGCTTGCAACCAACGCACATCGGTACACTGCCGCCGCAGTTAGCTGCCTTGATGCAGACCAATTTGAACGTGCAGTCATTGGTGGTAGAGGCCGCGCTGACGCAAAAGCGCGAACACATTTACCACGCCGCGATGCTCGACCCACACACCGCAGCGGAACTCAGCCTCGACCAAATTTGGGCGCTGGTCGATGACTTGATCGAGGCGCACGGTAGTTGGCTGCCGGAATATCACTAAGCGACTTGAGTACAAACTGTTAAGCGTATTTGGAAAGAGGTGCTCACGCGCCTCTTTTTATTTGGTGGGTGTCGTACTTGCCGCCTTCACTCGCTGGTGATCTGCGAGCTTGTGAACTGCCACTTATCTTCGTTCGCGTTATAGGTGTAGACCAAAATTGTTTGGCGCGTTTCGGATGGCGCTACCAGATTGTAATTGAATTTGAGTGTTTTGATGACTAACTGACTCTGGCTTTGAAACACAATCGAACGGGCGCGATCATCGGCATAGGCATCCGAGACATCGGTGAGCGCCATTTCATAACGCAAATCATTTCCAATATCCCCACTGCTGCTTAATCCCACCGAATAAATCTCAGGCGAACGGGTCAAGCCAATGTACAAGCGTTTGCCACGCATATCATTAAATATACCAAGGCCGAAAGCATCGATACCTTCTAGGATAGACTTAACCGCGCGCGTCGTTGGGTCAACTTGGAAAATACGCCCGACCATATTCGTTTCGGTGGAACCAAGCACCGAGGATGCGTACAGCATATGGGTGTCGCAATCATAGGTGAGGTCTAATAGGCCGAATAGGTTCTGAGGCTCAAGAGACACGGCGGCAGGCAGGTCTACGAAGGGTTCCATTTTGCCGGTGTTTGTGTCGATGCGCCAAATCGTATTGGCTTTTGCCGGTGGATTTTCGAGCACGCTGATGAAGGGGACTGGAATAAGGTAAACGTTCCCAAACTCGTCATTTTGAAGTGCGCCCAGATAGCCTGCATCATCCCATGTCTCGTCTTGATGCGTATTCATGATGTTTGCGTTTTGGTCAATCTCACGCAGCGCCACGCCTCGGACATAGCGCGAGCGTGTGTCGTATGCGCTGACGCCGGTAAAGCCGAGCGCTTGGATGAATTTGGAGTTGGTTGCGCAGTACTGGGCACTGCCCGAAGTAAACGTTTCGTTCAGAACAGATGGTGGTTGTGAACGGGTGTAAAATGCAACTGTGACAATCCCCGCGATTAGGATGCCAATGAGGGGAAGCACATATCGTTTCCATCGGGGTTGGGCAGCGGGTGTGGGTGGCAGGTCACGCTTATGCACCACTGCTTCTTTAGGAATAGGCGCTTCTTTTTGCTCTGACCGTTCTAGCTTACGGGTGCGTTTGCTCACAAGTGCCTCGCTAGTTGACTAAGGCACATCAGCCGGATTAACCGGAACGAACATCGGGCCAGACGGGCAGGGGTAATCGACCGGAACGTAGACACCGTTTTCCAATATGGTTTTCGCCCAGCAGTACTCGGCACCTGCGCTGTCATCATTTTTGAGCTGCGGCACATACCACACAACTAATGGGGCATCGCTAATTGGTTCAGGCGTCGGGTCAATAAATTTATCAGGCCCCTGCTGATAATCCTCATTACAACACGGGCCGATAGTTGGCATATCTGTGTCACCCTCGTCAATATCGGTATGTCGGCGGGTGACATAAATATAAGGGGTGTCGCCACGTCCGCCATCCGCGAACTGCCCTGTCGACGGAATAATGTCGAAGCCGCCTAAAGCGTTGGATATGCGGAAGGCTGCACCAGACTCATCCGTGGGAATTTCAGATGCCAGTCGCCAGCTTTCGGCAGGCCATGCTTTCCAACCGGATGTATTCCACTCACTGAAGGTTGCAGGGTTTGCGAAAGCCAAACGGGTCACAGGGCGGTAAGTGCCATCATCCCCACAACCGCGTCCGTGGCTGCTCACCACCGGACGAAACCGCCCATCGTTATAAAATTCATAACGCTGCTGGTAGTAATAGTTGCAGGGCAGCGGCCAAAGGTCACTCCAAAAGTCTTGTTTGAGCGCAAAACCCACGATTTCGCCATCGACTGTAATATCTTCAACCCTTGGTGGTTCAACCGCAATTACTGCCGCCTGACTGAAAGCTGGACATCCGACCGCATCGCTGTAGCCAAATCCCTCGGATGCGGAGTAATTCACATGCCAATCCACGAGTTTGGCGCTGTCGAGTATCGGGTTATTCTGAAAGCCAACCTCCGAAATGCGAAGCCCATCCGAGCTGGTGAGGATGTAGTTCAGGCTCCAGCCGTTCCGTTCCAACAGGGTATTCTGCTGGCAGTAACGCCGCATGATCGATTCGTTTTCGAGCGATTTTTCGGTGATGGCGTTCGTGCTGCCTACCGATGTCCAACGTACACCAACCAGCGTGCCAGTCGTCAGGTCAACGATTGCCCACAGGGCATAATCTTCAACCACGAAAGTTGGGGCAACGCACAAATGTCGTGATCGTTCGCAGGTTGTGTTATTTAGTGCCGTCTTGGTGCTTGCCATAACCGCGTCTTTTGTATCTGGTGTATATCCGAAGGTTTGGGTAACTTCCGGCGAATTTACGGCAATTTCAAGCGCGACATCGACTAATGCTTGCGGAATATCCGGTTGCATGTTGTCGTAGCCGACGATAGTTAATACGGATTGTGTTCGTAGGTCAACCACCGCCGCCGTGTATAGGTTAAGGGCATAGTTATACATCTCGACGCGGTAACAGCTTGCCGCGTTACAAGTTGCTGTTTGCTCGGAAATATCGCTGGGGCGAATAGGATAAATACCAAATATTTCGTTGCGGAGTGCTTGCCCGTTTTCACGGATATAACGTTGAAATTGGCTGTCATTGATGGCAATGGTCTGTGCCAATTCCTGATTTTTATCCAAATCATCTTCGAGCGGTAGAATTGGAATGGGCTGTTGCAAGCTGGATTCTACCCGTTTCAGGTGGGCATCAAGCAGCGGAAGTTGAGCAAGATTTGGGGTCGCACGTACAGCGATTAAGCCGGGATCAGTGGGTGTAGGTTCAAGGGTAGGGATTTGAGCCGATGTGGTGGTCGAGGGGCTGCCCGTGTTAGGTTGGCAGGCTGCGAGCAGCAGGATCACGCAGCCTACCACGATCATTTTTAGCGAAACTTTCATCTTGCGCTGGTCAACCTTCGCCTCTTTGAATTCAAGTCAAGCGATTATAGCGTAATTGAGTACGATCCGGCATCAGGTGGTTTGTAATTGTTTCACCACATATTGCGGATATGCGTAGGTTTCGGCGGAGCCGGTGCTGTATGGCGTTGAGATGCGTTGATGCACTTCGACATCCGCTTTATACGTGAGAGATTGTCCTTGAAAGGTATAATCTACTTGCACTGTTGCGCGATCTGGTTCTTCGCCTTCAGCCTCACTGATTACGGTGCCAGATTTTGACATCGAGAACCAATCCCAACCGTACTGCATCCAGAGTTCGCGTTCAGCCGCTTGCAGGAAATTGCTAGAGAGTCCTGACCAACCACGATAATGCTTGTAAAGATCGCGTGGGTTACCTGTGCGATTCACGATTTGATCCGCTTGTTCGCGTTCGACATATGCCCAGTAATGACCAACCGGCATATCGATCAGCGTCGGGGCAAAGAGATGACCGCCAAAGTGGCTGACCCGCCAAACGCGGAGATCATCCGAACTCAGGTTCTTACGCATATAGTTGTAAAGCGGGTAACCAAACTTGGCACACGCTACATCTACGCTGCCATGTGTACACACGAGGATTTCACGCGTTGCATCATTTGCAGGGTCACGATACTGCTCATACTGTGGAAGTTGCTCCCGTGCTTCGGTCAGTGCCCAGATTGCGTCACCAAATTCGGCTTCGGGAACCGAGTATTCGACCTTCCGATAACTAGCAGTGTCGCTGCTTGGACGATCATAATACATGATGCGACGATAGCCACGGAGGGAATAGTTTGGATCAGAAGCAACCATCAACAGCGAATGTGGATAGCCAAGGCCAGCACGATAACGCTCTGACCGCACTTCATACAAGTCGAGAACCTGTTGTGGCAGAACTCCGGCTTCGTCGTACATGTTGGTTTTCCACGGCAATGGGATTTCAATCACCATTGTGGTTGTAAAAGTACCAGCATGACCAATGGGATCGACCCCTTTTTCGATTGCCAGTTGGTTGCAATAGAGCTTGGGTTTAGCGGCTGGTGCGTCGATCATGCGGTTTCACGCTCTGGCAAGCGGTGAGCATCACGCGACATGACAACCGGCTCACTCTGGGTCGTTTTGCGACGGTGACTTATCGGAATAATGAGCGGCGTGTCGGTCACAGGGTCTTGCATGATGCGGCATTCAACACCGAAAACGTCGTTCACGAGGTTTTCAGTGACGACCTCTGTTGGCGTACCCTGCGCCTTAATTTCGCCGTCGCGCAAGGCAACCACAATATCAGCGTAACGACACGCTTGGTTCAAGTCATGGAGTACCATAACGATTGTTTTACCGCGTTCAACATTGAGGTCGTGCAGCAGGTTCAGCACATCGATCTGGTAGGCAAGATCGAGGAATGTGGTCGGTTCATCAAGCAAGATCAGGTCGCTGTCTTGCGCGAGTGTCATTGCGATCCATGCACGCTGGCGCTGACCCCCGGAGAGTGTATCTACAGGACGGTCGGCGAATTTGGCAATATCCGTAATTTCGAGTGCTTCCAAAGTGATGCGCTCATCCTCGGCTGACCACTGCTGCAACCAACTCTGATGAGGGTATCGCCCTTGCGCCACAAGTTCATGCACCGTCAAACCTTCCGGCGCGACCGGCCCTTGGGGCAAGATGCCAAGGCGTTTGGCTAGCTCTTTGGTCGGCAGATTCCAGATGTCATGGGTGTCGAGGACAACATTCCCTTTACGCGGTTTCAATAGGCGTGAGATGCCGCGCAGCAATGTTGATTTACCGCAGCCGTTAGGGCCGACGAGCGCGGTAATCTTCTTGGTGGAAATATTCACACTCAGATCATGAATAATGTGGGTGTTGTCATACGAAAGCGATAGATGGGCAGCATTTAAATGGCTCATGGTTATGAATTCCGATTTCGATACAGTAAATACATGAAATAGGGTGCGCCGATCATTGCCGTAACGACACCAATGGGGAGTTCGCTGGGGGCAATTGCCCAACGACCGACAAGGTCTGCGAGGACGAGTAACGCCCCGCCGAAGAGAGCAGATGCAGGGATTAAACCTTCATGGGACGGGCCGACCAGCCGCCTTGTGATATGCGGCGCGACTAAACCGA
>JAPUDW010000041.1 GCA_027492915.1 Bacteroidota bacterium
CGTCAACGCGATTATCACCAGCATCATCGCCATGAACCCACCCGATAAGGTGAAGTTCATCATGGTCGACCCCAAGCGCGTCGAATTAACGGGCTATAACGGCATCCCGCATCTAGTCGCGCCGGTCGTTGTTGAACTCGAACGTATCGTCGGTGTGCTCAAGTGGGTCACCCGTGAAATGGACGAGCGCTATAAGAAGTTCAGCTTGGCGGGTGCGCGTAATATCGAGGACTTCAACAAGCATTTGCAGTCCGAAGCGGAGCAGATGCCGTATATCGTGGTCATCATCGACGAGTTAGCCGACTTAATGATGCTCGCGCCAGATGAAACCGAGCGTGTCATCACCCGTATCGCGGCGTTGGCACGTGCGACCGGTATCCATCTAGTGATCGCCACACAGCGTCCGTCGGTCGACGTTGTTACCGGTCTGATTAAAGCCAACTTCCCCGCGCGTATCGCCTTCGCGGTGGCAGGTGGTGTCGACAGCCGCGTTATTCTTGACCAACCTGGCGCGGAACGATTGCTGGGTAAGGGCGATATGCTTTATATGAGTGGTGATGCACCGGCAGCCCTGCGTTTGCAGGGTGTGTATGTGTCTGACCAAGAAATTCAGAACATCACCCGCTACTGGAAGTCACAGATGACCGCCGATGATGTACCCGCCCGCCCGATCAGCGCCTTGGTGGTTGATAACACCGTCGCCGAACCATCACGTTCGGTAATCGAAGGCAACGAACGTTCTCAGGCGCAGCAAGCTTTCTGGGATACCGATATGAAGTCCGGTGCAACCGTAACCGGTGGTCGCGGTGGAGACGACGATGTAGCAGAAGATCAGGAAGACGTGTTGTATGAAGAAGCGGTTGATATGGTACGGCGCTTGGGCAAAGCCTCGGTGTCGCTGCTCCAGCGCCGCTTACGCATCGGTTACACCCGTTCGGCACGCTTAATCGACCGGATGGAAGAAGAGGGCATTATCGGCCCCGCCGTGGAAGGCGCGAAGCCGCGTGAAGTTCTGCCAATGAAGTAGGGGCATACGGCTGTATGCCCTGTATCCATGCTGCAAAACGAGCCAAAGTCTAGGGGCTTGCCACTTGGTAAGCCCTTTTGATTCGTGGTTTTAAACTAGGGAGGTGTGGCTTCCGGCGTGGGGTTAGCCCCGGCTTCAATCAACTCTCGCAGCATCTCCACTGTATCAGCGTATATTGACTCGTTGGATGGGTCGAGTTCGATCAAGAGTTCGTAGGTTTCGAGCGCTTCCTCGTACTGTTCCAACGTAAAATGCAGTTCGGCAATCATTTCATAGTAAAATGTGGCGTTATCAGGATCAAGTTCAACTAACCTTTCGTAATCAGCGAGTGCTTGCAGGTTATACTCAGCAGCGCTGTATGACTCCGCCCGAAGCCACAATATCCATATATCATTAGGGCGATACTCCAGTGTTTTAGTACAAGCATCAATCCCCTGTTCATAATCTCCAATGGAAAAATACACGTCACAAAGTTCTGAGTGAGCCAAGACGAAATCCGGCCAGATCATAATTGCCTGATTGAAATCGCTGATTGCCGACTCAAATTCTCCGAGTTCCTCATAGCTAAGGCCGCGATTCTGGTAGGCTGCTAAATAGTTAGGATCTAGCTCGATAGCGCGGCTAAGACTTTCAATCGCGAGATCATATGTCTCTTGCTGATAATAGATGGTTCCGATGTTATAGTGGGCGTTGGCGTTATTAGGGGCTAATTGAAGGATGTATTGATAATCGGCAAGTGCTTCATCAAGCCGTCCCATATCCACGTAAGTTAAGGCGCGCGTCCCATAAGCAAATGTTGAGTCCGGCTCGATCTTCAAGGCTTGATGAAGAGTATCTAGCGCTTCATCGTATTGCCTTAATAACCGATACGTATCCCCTAAATTGACGACGGGGGTCACATAATCGGGTTCGATCTCTATCGACTGTTTAAGATCTTTGATTGCAGCCTGATAATCACCTAGCTCCTTAAAAATGACCGCGCGGTTATTGTAAACACGCGAGTAAAGCGGTTCTTGGTCGAGTACAAAGTTATATTCTTTTAGTGCCTCATCCTGATACCCCATATCCGAATAGGCAATACCACGGTTATTATGCGCTGGCAGGTAAAAACGGTTACGGCGAATAACTTCATCATATTCCGCAATCGCTTGCCACGTATTGCCTAATTCACTGTAAACATTTCCGCGCTCGGTATAAAAGAATAAGCGCGTAGGGTCAATAAAGATGGCAGCGTTTAAATTGGTTAACGCCTCATCATAGCGTTCTAATTTGTAGTAAGCTAACCCCCGAAAATACAAAATGAGCGCCGTAATATCGCTGCTGGAGGAACTAGCCTCGCCAAAAGCCTCAACTGCCGCTTCATAATCTTCGTGGTTCATATGGACGATACCCAACCGAAAATAGCTTTCGCCATCATCAGGGTTTTGGGTTACTGCCATTTCTGCTTCACTAGCAATATCAGCGGCTAGCTCCTCGGTATACAGGCTGAAGGCAGGTTCGCCATTGTTGATAACCGATGCCCAACCTTCAACCGGATACCCGCGCACCCGAATCCATGTTACACCCACCACCGTAACCGGATCGGAAATAACAGGGACGACAACGCCGCCGGGTAAATCCGCGATCTTCACCGATGGCATAGAAGGTGATAGATAAAGAGTAAGTTGTTTGGCATCATGCCCCAGCACCAACAAATCTTGACCCCGTTTAAAGCCGTTATCGGCAGCGGAAACCGTTACCGCCGAAACACTCAAGATGAACAAACTGACTATCATCAAACAGAGTCGTGAAGTAAAGCGAAGCAACATAAGATCACCTGCAAATAACCAAACAAAAAGAGGGACACATGCCCGTCTTTTATTTTCGACTACTATTGAGCCGTTTAACCTTAACTTATCCATCCGTCAAAATGGAATCGACCGCGTTGGCCAGTTCCCGCAGGTTGCTGACCTTATAAACGCCGCTCGAAACTTGCGCGTAACGGTGCATATCACTATCACCCGTCCCCCACTGGCTGGGTGGTTCAGGGCAGAACCACAGCACCCGCCGTGCGTGGCGTTCCATATCGTGCGCGATGCCGATTTGCGGGTCGTTATAGTTGTTACGCCCATCACCCAGCATAATCACGGTTGTTTTACTGCCGACCTTGCTCATGTGGTCACGCTGGAAGGTTTTAAGGCCATTACCGAGGTCAGTGCTGTAATAACCCGGTGGATTTTCGTACAACACCTGCTGCACAGCTTCTTGGGGCTGTTTTTCATTGAACGTCATACTGATGTCCACGATGTCGCTGATGAAGATGAAACTATCGGTTTTAGCGACCACATCTTGCAGTTCGTAGACCAGCGTCAGCAAAAACTCGGCACAGTAGCGCATCGACGTGCTGATGTCGCAGATCAACACAAGGCGCGGCTTAACGTGGTGGGTGTGGAACTTCATTTCAATCGGCACGCCACCGTAGCGCATATTCCGCCGCATCATCTTGCGCGGATCCATTTCGCCCGCGTTGGCACGGCGCTGCCGCAGCGAAGCACGACTGCGTAACCGTGCCGCCAGCCGCCGGATTTCGTCACGGATAGCATCCACTTCATTCTGGTTCAACTGCGAGAAGGGAACATCCAGTAGGTCGGGCTTGGGGTCGGGTTCTTTTTCGCCCATACGCTCGGCGAGCGTCGCCCCTGCGTACTGTGAAATCTGCTCGGAAAGCCCCTGCGCGTTTTCCTGTAGCTGCTGGCGTAAATCTTCCAGCGCCTCGTCGCTCATACCCATCGCTTCGAGTTCTTGCAGCAGTTGCTCGATCAACTCTTGAAGCTGGTTCATACCCGCCTGCCGGTTCATACGCCGTTCAAACCACTGGCGCTGGTACATTTCGCTGCCCTGCTGCATACCGGCTTGGTCGCCCATCTGGTCAAGCTGTTCTTTGCTAAAAGCGCGGCCTTCCAGCATTTGCCGCAGCAGGTCTTTCAGCGCGTCCATATTGCCCATCAGCGATTGCAGCGCGTCTTGCAATTTCTGCTGATCTTCAGGCGACATATTATCAGGGATATTATTCATCGGCGGTTGATTATTGCCGAAGAACAGCGGGAAGAAATAATCAAATGTGCCTTGATCGCGGGCTTCTTTCACCAGTGTTGCCCGCAGGGTCGAACGGAAGGCATCACGGTTGCCTGCGCCCACCGCCTGCACACCGAACATCGCATCTTGGCTCTCCGCCAGCGAAATACGCACACCCGCCGCCCGCAGCGCCCGAATAAATTGCACCATACGTTTGTCCATGTTGAAGAACCTCATCAAACCAAACGGACGGAAAACTAATGGTTGTTTCGATATTGATACTAACGCACAAGGGGCAAATGAGGAAACTAACTATAGGGACAGTATGCAAGGGGCGGCTTGGTAACCGCCCTCTACTAATGCAAGCGACTAATCGCCTACAGGTGCAGCTTCAGTCTGAACAGCCGGTGTCAGAAAATCCACATCCTTACCATCCATCATGATCGTTGGCACAGGTGTATGTAAACCGAATTGGTCAAAAAATGCTTCAACCTCATCTGCCAGCAGTTCATCTTTCTCGATCAACAATGCGACTAATGCCTCAACAATATGAGCATTTGCACGCAGCGCTTTTCGGGTTTCAACCAATAACGATTGATATGCCTCTTCAACCGCTGTTAATTGATCAGGCGTGAGTTTTGTCACAGCTCCCCACGGCCATTCCCATTTCACATCCATCGTTGCGCCCATCGTGCCAAACATACCCGCAGCAACCATTCGGTACAGCATATTGAGGATGAAATTGAAATCTCCGGCAACACCTAATGTTTGGTTGCCAAGTCCACAAAACTCGATCTCTGCCGCCTTACCCGCAACCCATGCTTTTAGATCATTTAGTAATTCTTGTCGGGTTTGTAGACCACGGTAAGACTCTTGAGCAGGATAGTCATATACATGCCCTAACGCGCCACCCTGTCGAATTATCGTGATACGCGCAATACGGTTCTTAGGCACAAATAAGCGGACTGCAACCGCATGACCGGCCTCATGATAGGCGACACTCTTCTTAAATTCCGGGGACATGTGTTTGATGGGCGCACGTAAACCAGCTTCATGCTCCGGTTGCGCCATGCGGAAATCACGATATGTAATATAGCGTCGCCCTTCAAATAGTGCATAACGCAGCGATTCATTAAGCAGGTATTTGAGATCAGCGGGGCTGTAACCGGGTGTTTCAGTCGCCAGTATAGCCGGATTCATCGTGCTATCATGCGCCATTTTTGACAGGTAGTAGGCAATGATGTCCCTACGCCCAACCATATCAGGCTTTTCCACCCTGATTTTTTTATCAAAGCGACCGGGACGCAGCAGCGCGGCATCCAACGCTTGAATACGGTTGGTTGCACCGATGGTTAGCACCCGTTTCGGGGGTCGTGGTGGTTCGCGTCGCAAAATTTTCCGGTAGAACCAAGCACGTAAATTCGCTCGCCAACCATGTTCCTGCCCAAAACCGCTCATTTCAATCAAGAGTGTGCTGAGCAAACCCATATCGCCGCTCATTCCACCCATGCCGCCCATATTACCTTGGTTATTCGATCCACTCACACCGCTACGAGCGCCAACCGAATCAACTTCATCCAAGAAAACGACAGCCGCACCATACTGCTTGGCTGCTTTACGTGCTTTACCATACATCTGGCTGACTTTGAGCGAACTTGTGCCGATGAACATCCCCTGTAAAGACGATGTATCAACATAAAAAAATGGAACGCCGGCTTCCGTACTGATTGCTTTAGCCAACCATGTTTTGCCTGTACCCGGTGGCCCTTCAAGCAGTAACCCGTTTAAGGGTTCGCCACCAGATTTTTCAAAAGCTTTGACACCCCGTAGCAGAGTGACGATTTGCTCAGCCTGCTCAAGTAACTCCGGTTGTCCTCGATAATCCGCAAAACTAACGCCCTCTGATCCCGGCATCACTGTATACATGCGTGAACGCGACATGAACCAGAAAATAGCTACAAACTGGATAATGGCTACGCCCAAAAATAAGGCTAGCGACAGAGCGAAACCTAGCACATTTACTATTACGCGCATCAGTTCAGGGCTAACCATTCCGATAATCAGTAATACGAGTATCGTTTTCCACCAGATACCGTTACGCAGAAAACGTTTTATGCGGTTTGGCAGCTTATTACGCTGATCGACTAACGTTTCTTCAGATTCCCAATCCCATACCCCGCCCGCATCAAGTACAGGCTGGTCAGTAGCATTTTTAATGTTTGTCATGTCCAATTAGCCTTTCGCCGCCGCACTAACTGAGCCGAGATACGGCGCAAGATCAATTTTGGGTGTATACAAACCATATTGATCGAAAAAGGCTTCCACTTCATTAGCAAGCATTTCATCTTTTTCCATCAACTGCTTAATCAGCGCCTCACCCATCTCGTGATGAATGCGGAAAGCCATACGGACTTCGTTCAGAACAGCTAAGAAAGTTTCTTCCATCATTTGACCGACTTCCCTAGCTTCCGGCTGGCTTAAGCCAATCGCGCCGAACATGCCTGCCCCAGCCATCGCCTTTAAAATAGACCGGATGTTAGCAAAATCACCGCCTACACCTAAGGTTTGCTCAAACTCACCACCAAATTCCATTTCGCCAGCTTTCCCTGCAACACTCACGCGAAGGCGGTTCATGAGAAAGTTATAGGTACTCAGGTCATAAATTTCTTCTGTAGCGGGCTGCCAACTGACATGACCCAATGCCGCACCCTGCCGGATGATGGTAATACGTGAAATGCGGAAGGCAGGTAGGTAAAGTCGCAGCGCCATCGCGTGTCCAGCTTCATGGGCTGCCAAGCGATATTTATCCGCTTCCGTCAGATTTTTGATCGGTGTTCGCATACCCATTTCATGTTCGGGCTGGGCACGACGAATGTCGTCATAAGTGATATATGTGCGCCCCTCAAACAGCGCATAACGCAGAGATTCATTCAACAAGTACTTAAGATCAGCCGGCGTGTAGTAAGGTGTTTCGGCAGCAATCACCAACGGATCAATCGTTTCATCGTGTGACATTTTAGAAAGGTAATATTCTAGAATATCCCGACGACCTTCCATATCCGGTGGGTCTACCCTCACTTTTTTATCAAATCGCCCCGGACGAAGTAGTGCAGGGTCAAGGGCTTGAATACGATTAGTAGCCCCAATTGTAAGTACTCGTTTTTCCGGCTTTGGTGCTTTACGGCGTAAAATATACTTATAAAAACTCCGCTTCCACCGCGCCCACCGTCCATGTTCCAAACTAAAGCCATCCATCTCTACCAACAGGGTACTCAAGATGCCTTGTCCGCCCATACCAAACATGATAGGAATGCGAGTTTCGCGGGAATCATCATCATTGGTTACACCGGGACGCGCTCCGACCGCATCAATTTCATCAATGAAAATGATTGCAGCACCATAATCACGAGCAGCATTCCGCGCTTTGCGATAGAGGTTTGAAACCTTTAGGGGTGCAATACCCAAAAACATTGATGACATTGATGAAGCATCAATGTAAAAGAATGGAACGCCAGCTTCGGTACTGATTGCTTGTGCCATCCATGTTTTGCCAGTACCGGGCGGCCCTTCTAGCAGCAATCCGTTGAGCGCCTCCCCGCCGGACTCTTCAAAGACACGCACACCCCGCAGGAGCTTCACAACCTGCTTGGCTTGGTCGAGCAGTTCCGGCTGACCGCGATAATCTTTAAAACCGATTCCCTCGCCTGCACCTCCCGGCCAAATCGTGTACATACGGGCACGCCCTAAGAACCAGAACAACAAGGCAAACTGCCCAATACCTAATGTGACAACGGTAATCGCTCGGATGAAAAAATTGACTAGAGCATCACCGTCAAGGGAGAAACTGCTGGTTATGCCGGTGACAAGTCTCGTAACAAAGTTTACGATGCTTCGCATAACATCAGCGTCAAACAGTGCAATCAAAATAATGATGATGAGCAGGGTTCGCCAAAACGTGAAAAAGTTTTGAATGCGATAACGCAGCTTCTTCCGCTGGTCAACCAGCGTTTCCTCGGCTTGCCAATCGTGCCGTACCTTCTTATTCAGATTGTTATTGGCATCCGGTTTCACGATGCTCATAGGTCAATGTTCCTCAATACTCAACTTACGATAAGCATCAATCCAGTCGGGTGGGTTAAGCGATTGAGCTTAATTCCCCGATGTAGCGGCTAGTAATTGACTAATCATGAATACGGGGTGGTTGGGGGTACCTTGATACAACGGTGGTGAAGCTGGTTGGTCATACACCAGCGTACCATCCGTCACGAGGTTGACGAAATTATTCAAACTCGGTGCGCCATTCGACAGGTAAAGGAGCGCATCTTCACGGGCAATGGTGGCTGTGGCAACGATAAAGCCTACAAAACTCGCACCCTTATCCAATGTTTCGACTTGGCTAGGCTGTAGGAGCGAGACATTAAGGGTTTGAGCGCCAATACTCTGATCCATAATACCGCGCCAGACGAGTTCAAACACGCGCCGTTGGCGGTTGACTGCCGCATTTTGGCTTTGACCCGAATCCGGTAAAAAGAGGGCATAAATTTGGAATGTGCGTGAATTTAGGTCATTCTGGATCTCAACAATATCCACCGAGCCACCTGCCGCGGTTTCGATGCGGTCGGCTGCTGCGTTCAAAGCAGGGTCACCATTACCCGACTTGTTCGCCATCACCAGTTCGGTTGTCTCAACCAACCGATTTTCTGCCGTTTCACCAACATCCTGCCCCGCCAGCACGCGCAAACCCGGTAATGCACTGCATCCTGCACTCGCAAAAACTGCCATGACCAAAAATGCCGCGACCCGCACATTCCATTTCATAAGCTGTACCACGCTTTCAGCACTTGAGATTAAAACAGTATACCGCTTTCATTACGAAAGTGTTCAAATTCTCTCATCATTCCATTGTACTCTTGAAACATTCGCTTAATTATTTTTTGGATGTGGCTTTTCAGCAAATACTCACTAACATCTCGCCTGAGTTAAGCGTAAAAGTTGTCACTACTCGCGCCGTCAGGGAATTGGATACAATAACACATTGTTCACATAAACGGCTGCCGGGGATTTGAGAACTGAAAACCACGTTAAGACATCGTTACATATTGCCGGGTATTCTCCTGTTGGCGTTCGTGCTGCGCCTCGCCCATGTACTGCCGCTGGAACGCGAGGGCATGTACAGCGAACGCGCCGGCGATAGCTGGTGGTATCTGGAGTATGGGCTGGGGCTGGTACGAAATGCCGAGCCAGCCGTGCCACCTTCCGGCCCTGTATATCTGCTGTTCGTCGGCCTGCCGCAGCTTGTCGCAGACCCCGGCACGGCGGTGCTGCTCATTCGCCTCGTGCAAGTGGTATTGAGTACCATCACCTGTTACTTCGTATACCGGCTGGCGTGGCTCGTCGGGCGGGATGTTCTGGCAGGGTTAATCGCGGCAGCAGTCTTAGCGATTTCACCCGCCTTCATCATCGAAAGTGGTCAAATCCTTACCGAAACGCTGTTTGTATTTATCCTCACTGGCGGCTTGTGGTTGTATATCGTCAGCGTCGAACGGTATGCAGCAGCGGCCTTAAAACCGCGTCACTATTGGGTAATGGCTCTGGTGGGCGTTATCTTCGGCATCGCGACCCTAACCCGTGCAGTGCTGCTCGCGTTCCCGCTGGGGCTGGTCATTCACCTGCTGATGGTTTACGGGTGGCGGCGTGGTCTACAACTAGGGATGGCGCTGCTGGTAGCGTTCATCATTACCCTGTCGCCGTGGACGATTTATAACCGCATCAAGTGGGGACAAACTGTCATCGCGGCGCAGGGGTTCGCGGCCTTCGTGTATCTCGGCGCGGCGGATGATGGCTGGCAGGGGCCGACACAAACCGACAGCGCGTTAGAACAGGCATCCGAAACACCGCTGCCGACCGACCCCGGTGAACAGCAGCAAGTTTACGCCGAAAGTGCCACCAATTCGATTCTTGCGGATATTCCCGGTTGGCTCACCAGCCGTGTAAACCAGCTTTCAAGCGCCATTTTGCAGCCGCATGGCACCGTTTTTTTCCCAGGCGAAAGTTTAAAAGATATGACCTCCCGCTGGCTGACAACCGACCGCAGCCTTGATGGCTTATTCCGCTTGATGGAGGGCGATAACTTCTGGCCGAAGCTGTCAATCTATGTGTTCCACAGCCTCGGTATGCTGGCGGGTTTAGTCGGCATCTGGCTGGCACGCCGCAACTGGCGGGTAGCGCTGCCTTTAGTAGGCTTTATCGTTTATATCTTACTGGCGCACTTTATCCTGTATGTCATCCCGCGCTACCTGTTCCCGTTGGACAGTATCTGGTGGGTATTCGGGGGCATAAGCCTCGCCGCGCTGGTTCGCCGCTTCTCGTGGGGCGCGGTTCAACCCTCACCGCTGGTAGAAAAAGTGCGCTAAAATAACCGACACTTCTCCCATTCGCGAACATCATTTTGATGATTTGATTGACATCGTGCCTATCGAATAGTAGCTATGGATTACAGACGAACATGACTTATATTCTCGGTATCGAAAGTTCCTGCGACGAAACCGCAGCCTCTGTCGTCATTGATGGCAAAACGATCGTTTCCAACATCGTCGCCACCCAGATCGACCTCCACGCCCGTTACGGCGGTGTATTCCCTGAACTCGCTTCCCGCGCCCATGTCGAGGCAATTAGCACGGTCGTTGACCAGGCGATAGCTGACGCGGGTATCAACTACGACAAGCTGGATGCCATTGCCGTGACACGCGGGCCGGGCTTGGTCGGGTCGCTGTTAGTGGGCGTGAATTATGCCAAAGGTTTGGCACTAGCGACGGGTAAGCCGCTGCTGGGCATCAACCATCTCGAAGGCCATGTTTACTCGCTCTGGCTGAGTGAACCCCGCCGCGAAATCGAATTTCCTGTGCTGCTATTGATTGTCTCTGGCGGGCATACCGAACTGCTGCTGATGAAAAACCACGGTGAATACGAACGGTTAGGCGGGACACTGGATGATGCAGCCGGAGAAGCCTTCGATAAAGTCGGGCGGATGCTGGGGCTGCCATTCCCCGGTGGCCCGAATATTGAACGGGCTGCCCAAATGGGCAATGCCACCGCTTACAACTTCCCGCGTTCTAAGCGCGACGACAGCTACGACTTCAGCTTCTCTGGCCTCAAAACCGCCGTGATGCGTGAGGTGACTATTCCGCATATGGGTGCAGATGGCAAGAAACGTGGGCCGGAAAAGAACCCGAAGGTGCGTTCGGATGTGTCTGTCAATGATGTAGCAGCTAGTTTTCAGGATGCACTGGTGGGCGCACTGGTCGACAAGACCGTTCGCGCCGCCAAAGAATACAACGTCACCGAAATTCTGATCGCCGGTGGGGTCAGTGCCAACAGTGCGCTGCGCCAACGTCTGCGTGCCGAAAGTGCGCTGCCCGTGCGCTACCCGCCGCTTAACCTGTGTACCGACAACGGCGCGATGATCGCGGCAGCCGGTTACTTCCGCTATGAAGCGGGCCTACGCAGCAACCTTGATATGGATGTAAAACCGATGTGGCCGCTCACCAGCGATGCGTATGCAGAATGATGCGATTTCATAATCCTGTCTACCGGCATTTTATCAATCGCCAGCTTATCCACCATAATCGCTTTTACGAAGGCTGTATCACATGGCTTATCCATTCTCGCTGCGACAAATGACCTCTGAAGATAGCTCCGCGCTAAAAACGCTGACGGAACAAAGCCCCGATGGTGGCACAATCACCTTTGGGCCGCGTTTTCACATCCCCGCCTACGATGTGTATGCATCCCGTCACGGTGAGATGCTCGGTGTGGTCGCCATTACCGGACAAGCAGTCGTTGGCTCCGCGCGCATCAGCTTTGGTGAGTGCCAGTTTGAAGGTGGCGCTCAACCTTACGCCCTCCTAAGTTCGCTCATGGTTCACCCTGACCATCGCCGCCAAGGTATTGCCAATGCGTTAGCCCAATGGGGACTCCAGCAAGCGAGCGAGCGAAAAGGAAATGATGTCATTTACTTGGCTGATATACAAAAGGGTAATACAGCATCCATAGCCAGTGCCAAAAAATGGGCGAAACAGATTTCCGGTCGTGTCATTACCAGTCCAGTTCCCATGCGTTCCAAGCCGGTTGCTACCGATGCGGGTATCACGATTCGCGCGGCGGCGGCGAATGAACTGGAAATAATTGCCCAACACCTGAACAGCTTCTATCAAGACTATAACTTCTACCGCCCTCAAACTGCCGACAGTTTGCAGGCTTGGTTAAGCAAAACACCCTTAGATACGCCTGTTAATCATTATATGGTAGCGGTTGATCGCTCCAACCGTATCCTCGCAGGGATAGGCATCAAAGAAGAAGGACGCTTGATGTCGTTACACATCTCCGGTGTACCACCGCTCATTCGGCTCGCCAATCTGATGCTCAAGGTGATCCCACCCGATAACGAAATGCGGAACCTGAACGTCGATAAACTATGGTTCTTGCCCGATCAATTGAACGCTGCCCGTTACCTGTGGCAAACCGTCCGCTGGGAATGGCGCGAACGGGGCAGCAGTCTCGTCTGCAATTATGATCCGCGCAGCCCAATCCCACAGATATTACAAACACCCCCTTGGATGCCCACAACCTCGGTAAGTATTGCGCTGCGTTCACCCAACCCCATGAGCGAAACCCGTTTGATTGATCCGATTATTTAGGGTGTTTCGGGGAATTAGATTGAGCTGATTACTCTCGTGTGATTGTAAAATGGGATGAGGTAGCCTCACACAATTTGTCTTTGAAGTGCCTTTAGTGCACTTGTCCGATGGTTAGCTGGATGGCTTTAGCCTCCAGCGGCGCTACCCGCCTCATTTTGAGTACAGGACAACGTCATATAGACCAATTTATCCTTGCCAACCTCCCTCAATCGGACTAACATCACCGCACGATACAACCATAAGGATTTCCCACGCATGGAATACATTGACCTTCGCAGCGATACCGTCAGTTGGCCCCTACCAGAAATGCGTGAAGCGATGGCGAACGCGCCCGTTGGTGATGATGTCTACGGCGAAGACCCGACCATTAATCAGCTTCAGCAAGAAGCAGCAGATATGCTCGGCAAAGAAGCCGGTTTGTTCGTCAGCAGCGGTACGCAGGGCAACATCGTAGCCGCGCTCACCCACTGCGGTCGCGGCGATGAGATGATCCTCGCCCGTGAAGCGCACATGTTCCGCTATGAGCAGGGGGCTTCGTCGGCGCTCGGCGGCATCTCCACCAACATTCTCGATGTGCAGCCCGACGGCACGCTCAAACTGGACGCCATCAAACGCGCTATTCGTGGTGATGACCAACACTTCCCACGTACCAAGCTCATCTGCCTCGAAAATACGCAGGGGACGATTGGCGGTATTCCGGTCACGGCAGCCTATACCAACGAAGTCGGCGCAATCGCCCGCGAGAACAACATTAAGCTGCATATCGACGGGGCGCGCCTGTTTAACGCCGCAACCGCCCTCAACACCCCCGTGAACGAATTAGTTGCCGCAGCCGACAGCGTGTCGTTCTGCCTATCCAAAGGCTTATGTGCGCCCGTAGGTTCCATCCTCGTCGGCTCGAAGGAATTTATCCACGAAGCCCACCGTACCCGCAAAATATTGGGCGGCGGAATGCGGCAGGCCGGTATTCTGGCTGCGGCGGGGTTGATCGCCCTGCGTAAAATGACAACACGTTTACATGAAGATCATGCCAACGCCTGTTTGCTGGCAGAAGGTGTCGCCACCATCCCGCACCTGAGCGTCGATATGAGCCGCGTGCGAACCAACATGTTCTTCTTTGATGTGGCGGACGACGCACCCATTTCCGCCGACGAATTACGCGCCCGTTTGAAAGACGAACATCAAGTGCTGATCGGCGGTTTCTATGGGATGCCCAACCGCGTCCGGCTCGTCACCCACTACTGGATTACGCCGGAAAAGGTCGAAATCGCATTAGGCGCGATTCGTAAAATACTGTCATAATAAACGCATTATGCCAACCATTTATCCCGACCCTGATACCCCAACCCCGATCCCCGACGATTGGCGCCGGACTACACCCCCTGTCGTTGACCCCGCTTATCCGCAGGAAGACGATTGGGAGTCGCCATTTGCCAATAAACAGGATGCCGACGCACCTGTAACCTATCGCGGCGCGGCGGGTGATCCCGTTTTCGGCTACCTGATCGCGATTGCCCTGAGCATCGGCCTGATGCCCCTCATCCCGACCGACCCCGCGCTGCGCTACACCCTCATCTGGGGGGTGATGGCCGGCTTCGGTGTGCTGGCGTGGCTGTTGGGCAACAGCGGGCGCATCTGGATGGAAACGCCGGAAAACCTCGGCTGGGGCGTGATCTTCGGCTTAATCCTCGGCGTACCCTTCCTGATGGTGGGTGGCAGCACCCTGCAACAAACCGCGCAGCGCATCTTTACAGGGATGCAGCCGGGGGAAACGCTGGCCTTCCTGATCTTCGTCATGCCCTTAGCGGAAACGTTGTTCTTTCGCGGAGTCTTGCAAGAAACTCGCCGCTTCTGGCTGGTGAGCATTCTCGCCACCATCTGGTCGGCGCTGGTGTTCTTCCCAATGATCGACGCAGGGCGTTTTCCAGCCGTTGCCGTGATTATCGGTACGGCGCTCGTCCTCATGAACCTGCTGTACAGCTACGTGCGCCAGCGCAACGGCCTCGCGGCAGCGTGGCTCTGCCAGATCGTGGCCAACCTCGTACTGCTGTTCCTACCTCTGCTGTAGCTAATCAACAACTGTTCAAGCTGTGGTCAATATTGCACAAATTGCACATTTTTCGCAGTTTGTGCATATTTCCCGCCGAAATGGCAGGCGGGAAGCTCCCATGTGTCCGCTGAATTGACATTTTGTGTCGGCGGGAGGTTCGGCTGTATCCGCTGAAATGACGAACTTTCGGCAGAATTACGAGAGCAATCCACCGCTGTGCAATTTGTGCATTTGCATGGCGGATATGAGGGAGGATGCCGCCGAACAGTAGTTTCAAGTGTTAAGTTACACGATAAAGACGAAATCGAATCGCCAAGAAAATACAGAGAAATAGTCATAGTGAATTGGTAAATGGTGTTCACTGAACTTAGTAATTTTTAGCCTCGCATTTGTAGGGATGCGATACAAGGCTTGTCCGGTACTCGTTTTGTCAGAATTCGTGTGAGAAAAGACTGTACCAGCCTGTTTTACAGTGTCGATAGCTGCCTTTTGAAGTCGCTTTAGCAGACTTGTCTGGCCGTAGGTAGCATGACGGCTTTAGCCCTCAGCGGAGCAAACGCAAACCTTTTTGAGTACCGGACAAGCCTTACATCGCGTCCGCGCCACCAAACCACATTCATCATTTACTTTGCAACCACCAGAGAAATTATAGCACAAAAATTCTTATTTGATGGTTCGAAGATTCAAACTTTGGCAGCAATCAAAAAGGACAAGCGCACGGCCTGTCCTTTTGAGTTAGAACGAGAAAATTTACCCCTAGGTCGCGGGTGACGGTTCCGGCGTTTGGGCGACCTGATTTTCAGTCTCGCGCCAATTCACCGTCGGGGCAATCAAGCGCGGGTTCACACGGTCGCGGTGTTGCAGCGCCACGCTAATTAAATGCTCGACTTCGGCATCATTCAGCAGGTGCGGCTGCAAACCCAGATCCAGCAGCTTGGTATGAACGACATTGTAGTAGTGGTCTTCCAACTCGACACGCGGGTTGGAAAGCTCCTGCAAATCGACGTTCAAGCCCATTGTATTACCGACACGCTGCACCCGTTCAGCCAGATCCTTGACTGAGAACGATTCGGTAATCTGGTTAAAGACGCGGAACTCACCGGCTTTCGGCTCGGACTGGATTGCCAGTTCGATGCAGCGCACCGTATCGCGCACATGGATATAACCGCGTGTTTGACCACCACGCCCGTAGACCGTCAGCGGGTAGCCAATGGCGGCTTGGATGCAGAAACGGTTAAGGGCAGTTCCGTAAATTTGATCGTAGTCGAAGCGGGTGGCGAGTTCAGGTGCGAGGAGTGTTTCATCAGTGTCCGCGCCGTAGACCACACCTTGATTCAGGTCGGTCGAGCGCAAGCCCCAGACACGACAACAGAAGTGAATGTTGTGTGAGTCGTGAACTTTACTCAGGTGGTAGAACGAATTAGGCTGCTTGGGGAATGGCAGCGTGTCCTTGCGCCCCTTATGCTCAATTTCGATGTAACCTTCTTCAATGTCAATATTCGGTGTGCCGTACTCACCCATCGTACCAAGCTTCACCAGATGGGCGGCAGGGGCATAATCTTTGATGGCATAAAGAACATTGAGTGTACCAATAACATTCGTATATTGGGTGTGAACGGCGTGTTCACGGTCGATCATGGAATAGGGGGCGGCACGCTGTTCGGCAAAGTGGACAACCGCTTCCGGCTGGAATTCTTGGAAGGCGCGGGAAAGCGCTACCCAATCGGTCGTGTCGCCATAGTAAGCGTGAATGGTTTTACCCGTAATCGCCTTCCAACTATCAATCCGCTGATGGATGGTCTGGATGGGGATAAGGCTGTCGAAGCCCTGCTTGAGGTCGAAGTGCCGTCGGGCTTGATTGTCAAAAACAGCAACCTCATAGCCTTTTTGAGAGAGGTAGAGTGCCTGCGGCCAACCGAGATATCCGTCACCGCCTAAAATAAGTACGCGCACAGGGTTGCTCCTTTGTAATTTTGCACAAGAATTATAACCGCTTGAACTGCCGAAAGTTGCGTTATCGCGCTGAAGGATTTTGGTGGGCGGTTTCCACCAACGCCGCAACTGTCTTTTCCAATAATACTTCGCCCCCCAGCGTAATGCCCACATCACCGAGATAGCGCGAAACCAGCACGTTACTGGCAGGTGGCGCAGGCGGGGGAAGTTCGCCAGTTTTCCCCGAAAATCGCTGTATCAGCCGCACAAGATCACGGTTGGTCACATACAAATCGCTCAGGTGCAGTAGATCAATATCGAGAGTCGGTCGGGTGAGCAGTACACCAATCGCCCGCGCCACATCTGCGCCGTGAACTTCCGTACCGCCCCGGTTGGAGGTCACGGGTTGGTCGTCCAGCACCGCCTGAACAATATCCCACCACTTCGAACGCTCGACGGGATGCGTCAAACCATAAACGCCCGTTGCCCGAATCGAGCAGGTTTGGATGCCGTTGGTGCGAGCAAAATCCCGCAAAAAATCCTCAATGGTCAATTTATAGCTGCCGTAGTGGCTATCCGGCGAGGGTGGATGCCGTTCATCCAGCACCATACCCGCCTCGGTGCGCGAAAACACCGCACGGCTGGAAAGGAAGATGAAGCGCTTCACACCCGCTTGCCCCGCTGCTTTGAACAGCCGCATCGAGCCGTCCACGTTCGCATCCAACCACGCGGGGAGGTTGTCACCCTCACCATTCCGGTATTTCCCCGGCACATGCTCATACGCCAGATGGATGATAGCATCTGCCCCTGCAACCAGCGCCTCGACACCCTCCTGTGAACGCAGGTCGCCTGTCACCCATTCAACCGGTATCGCAAAGCCGCTGCGGTCGCTGGTCGGGCGGCTCAGGGCGCGAATGTGCATCCCGCGCTGGTGGAGTTCCGCCACCACGAAACGCCCCACATAGCCGGTTGCTCCGGTGATGGCGACCGTGGTCACAGCCGTACCTCATCCAAATGTGCGACGACTTGCTGCGCCCCTGCTTGCTCTAAAGCATCAGCTTCGAGCGACGAGGTGAGGCCAATCACCGTGCCAATGCCGCAAGCCAGCGCGTCTTTGATGCCGGATACGCTGTCCTCGATTACCACGCAGTCACGCGGGTCGATGCCGAAGGCGTAGGCGGCGCGAGCGTGAATTTTGCGGTCGGTGCTGCGGTCAAGCGCATCCTCATTGCCGAGGATAATATCGAAACGCGTGGGTAGCTGAAGAATATCCAAGGTGCGGTGTAAACGAGTGCGTAAGGCGCGAGAAACAATCGCGGTATACCAACCGCCGTCCTGTGCGCGGCGCAGCAAATCGACACTGCCGGACATGGGCTGCAACTGTGTGGCGAGTGTCAGGAAGATTTGCTTTTTAAGGTCGAGTAAGGACGTGCGCAGGTCAGCCGTTAAGATGTCGAACTGCTTGCCTGCCCACAGTTGGTAAATTTCCTCTTGATTCAACCCCACCAGCAGATGATGGCTGCCCTCAATGCGGATACCCATCAACTGCTCGAAGGACTGCTGCCAGCTTTCGAAGTGCAGCGGTTCGCTGTCCACCAGCACCCCATCGAAGTCGAAGATCAGGCAGCGGCGAGGATTAGGCGACATCAGGTTTCCCCTGCGGCGCGGGCAACTCAGCCGGTAACGTGCCGTGTTCATACACCTGCTGCCATAGGTCGATCAACGGCGCGAGTAAATCACGCTTGGGGTGGTTAGCCTCCCACGGCTTCTCGTACTGGTAGTGAATGAGGTGGATGTGTTCCCAGCGCCACAACTGCGGCAGGTTGAACCACACGTATTGCAGCGTGTTGTAGATGTAAGGTAAGCCATGCCAATCGGGGAAGTAGGTTTGCAGGAAGGTTTGGTCGGTACGTGCCCAGAACACCTCCGGCTGGTCAAGCGCTGCCAGCATCTGGTCGAAGGTCGCGCGGCTGGGTTGGGCGACAAACACGCCGCTGTTCAGCCGGTGGAAATCCTCCAGCGACTCGTACAGGTTCGGCGCTGCAACAAATTCAGGATACCCGAATAGGCGGTCGATATTGCGGACGACCAGCGTATCCGCATCCAGAAACACCACTTTCTCGTGCTGTTCCAGTTCCCACAACCGCAGCTTGAGGAAGTTGTGCAGCGGGTTATGGAACTGCGGTTTGTTGCCTTTGGTGAAGGGGGCGAGGGTGTGCTGCGATTGGCGCGTGTGCCGCGTTTGAAACGCCTCCGACAGGGGCAGCGGCTCAACTTCGAGGATGGTGCAGCCCAACGCCGCAAGCTGGTCGATGCCCTCGACACCCGCGACCGCCAGTACCGTCAGCGGGAAGGCCGCGCCGACCATATGCAGCGACCGCGCCAAAGCAACCGCGCCTGTTAGAAAATCGGCATTACTCACCAACGTCACATAACTGTTCAATCGACCACTCCTTACCCGAAAGCAGCACCAGTTTACCGCCCGTGCCGCAAAAAGCAATTGGCGTGGCATGTCCACAATTCCATACGAAATAGCCAAATGAACGAAATTTGGCTTGAGTTACAATTATTACCGAACCCGATGTACAATTCGGTCAGTTTTGCTGAACGGGGGTTAAGCATAAACTGGCGTCAAATCCCGAAATTTCTTTACAGAAATTAATGTTCAGATGTAAGGTCGTCACTGCTTCATGAATCGAACCAATCTGTCCTATTTGATTGTTTTGCTGTGCGGCGTGCTAACCGGCTTTACGCTGCTCACCAACCTCCCCAACGGCGAAATGGTGGCGCGTTATGGCTGGCAAGCGGTGCTGTGGGTGGTGCTGATCGCCCTTACGCTCATGTTCGGTGTCCTGCTGAGTGAGGGTGAATTTAGCGCGGTGCATGTGTTCGGCATCACTGCCTATCTATCGACATCTCAACCTGCCGAGCCGTTGGTGTTGTGGTCGGTGGCGCTGGGCGCGATCATCGGCGGGGCGCTGCTGCTCTCCCGCAAGCACGACAGCGGCCTTCGGCGGCGGTTGACGATCCGCACGACGAGCAGCGTGGTCATGATTTGTGCGCGGATCACGTTGAGCCTGTTGGTGGCGGGGCGAGTGTACGATGCGCTCGGTGGCATCCGTCCGCTGGTACCACCGTTGGGCGAGCTTGCCGTACCCCTGCTGACGTTCACCCTTTTATATACCCTTCTTTACGCCCTGATCTTCTTACTCGAAACCTATGTCGAACAGCGGTCGATCCGCAGTTTATGGAACGATAACCGCGTGCTGCTGCTGGCGATGCTGACAATTCCGCTGCCGTTCGGTGTGCTTTCGGCAGTCGTCATCAGCCTAACGCCCTCATCAATTATCGTATTTAGCATCGGTGCGCTGCTGGCGACGCTGGGGTTATACCGTTTCAGCCGCACGAGCCACCAATTCCAAAAACAGTTGGATGAACAACGCTCGCTGATCGCGGTCAGCCAAGCATTACAAAGTGACCTCAAACTCAACTCGCTCCTCTACGCCATCTACAATCAGGTGGTGCAGCTCATGCACACGGATCAGTTCGTAGTAGCGCTGTACCGGCGCGGCAGCGAACAACTGCGCTTCCCACTGGTGATGCAAAATGGGCAGGCGGTCAAGGATTACCACGAAAACACCACCAACAGCGCGTTGGGGCGTGTGCTGCGCCAACAATTACCCCTGTTGATCGAACACGACGCGGCTGGCAGCACCAATTGGCATTCGTGGTTGGGGGTGCCGCTGCTGGCGGGTGGGCGGCTGCTCGGTGCCATTGCTATCCGTTCCGACGACCCGCTGCAACCTTTTAGCGAGGACGACAAACGCCTACTCAGCATCGTGGCAACCAGTGCCAGTGTAGCGATTGATAATGCCCAACTCTACGAACACCAATCGGCACAAGCCGCACGGATGGCAGCACTCAACCGTACTCTGCCCCTGCTGACCGGTACATTGGCGCTGGATACCGTGCAGCAAACGATTGTAGCCGCAGCCAGCGATATGCTGCTCTCAGACGGCGTGGCGCTGTACCTGCGGGCGGAAGATGTGAAGCTGCCGATGCAGTTGGTCGCAAGTACCGGCCTGATGCAAGCCAACGAAACCCTGCTGCCGGATGAAATCGTCAAGCGCGAAGGCAAGGCGACCTATTGGGGTTTAGATTTAGTGGTCGGTAATGAACGGCTGGGCGGGTTGGCCTTCTTCTTCAACGAGGGCAATTCGTATGACGAGGACGATATGCCGATTGCGCTGACCTTCGCGGCACAGGCGGCACAGGCCATCCACAACGCCCAGCAGTACACCAGCACCGATCAAGCGCTTGAACAGCAGGTTAAACAGGTGACTGAAACCCGCGATCGGTTGCAGGTCATTCTCGATACGATGCGCGAGGGTATTGCGCTGATTGACCGTGAAGGGACGGTAGCGCTGGCAAACCCGCGTGTGAATCTAATCGGGCTGCAAAGTAGCGAATTGCTGGGCAAGCAAATAGCAGAATTGCTAGACATACCGGATTTGGACGTAGCCGAACACATGGGTTTTGAGAGCGACCAAAAGCTGCTGAATCTGGTCAAAACGCTGCGTGCCTCGGAAAGCTGGACGATCAACGAACCGGTATCGTATACCGTGACACTGGATGACGAAGTGCGACATATCGAGCGCAACATCATTCCGGTGGAGGGCACAGGCAGCGAGATCTTAGGTGCGCTGCTGGTGTTCAGCGATGAAACCGAAGCTAGAGAACTGATGCAGATGCGTGCCGACCTCGCTAACATGATCGTGCATGACCTGCGCAGCCCTCTTACCGCCGTGACAACCGGCCTGAAGCTGCTGCGAGACATCATACCGCCGGAAAACAGCCTGCGCCCGACTGTCGTTTCGATAACTGAAACCAGCCAACGCGCCATCCGCAAAATGCTGGTACGGGTCGATTCGCTGCTGGATATTTCGCGGCTGGACAGTGGCTTTTTGGCGCTGGAAACCGAGCCGACCGATGTGGCGACGCTGGCAGATAGTGTGTGCGTGGAACTCAGTCCGCTGGCGCAAGAACTCGAAGTCACGCTAACGACCGACATCAGCGACGAAACCCCCGCGTTGGACGCAGACGGCGACAAAGTGGAACGTGTACTGCAAAACTTGGTGGATAACGCGCTCAAGTTCTGCCCCGCAGGCGGCAGCGTAACTATCCGCACACATCTGCCCGAAAATGATTCGTCAGGAGAACGCTTCGTGCGAATTGACGTATCCGACAGCGGGCCGGGTATACCGGATGATTATAAGGTGCGGTTGTTCGACCGCTTCGTGCAGGTCAAGGGGCGTCGCGGCACACGGCGCGGCAGCGGCTTAGGGCTGACATTCTGCCGTTTGGTCGTGGAAGCCCACGGCGGCAAAATTTGGATCGAGGACAACCCCGGTGGTGGGAGTATCTTCGCCTTTACCCTGCCGGTAGCAGACTAGGCTGGTCGATAGTCAGTAAATAGGTTACCGGCAATCTTACGCTGAAAATCTTGTGTGAGTTACAACCTGAGCAGCATTTGAGTCAAAACAACTGCCTCAGTGACAAATGTAAAATTGAAGCGCAGGCGCGATTAGTGATGAAGATGTGATGAAAGGACGCATGGTTATGCGCCCTTTCAACCAACGAGCAGCTTACGGCAAAGTCCAATCCGGTTCGCCGATGTCATCAACACAGATTGCATCCGGTTCCACCGTCGGGTCGGTCAGGAACTCCTGCATAATGCCCATCGTGCAGTCGTTCAGGTCAATCACACCATGACCGCCGCCGGGGAATACATAGAAGAAGCTGTTGGGCAGGTGGCTTGCCGCGCTTTCCGCCCACTTCGCAGGGGTGATCGGGTCAAATTCGCCTGCCACGACCAGCGTAGGGATGTCACTTTCAACAGGCTGCGCCTCGATTTCGTCCGCCGGTTTAACACCCCAAATTTGGCAGTCGTTAAACGTCTCTTGAATCGAGATGATGCTGTTGTTGTGCAGCGGTGTACCGGGGTTCGGCACGTTATCCAGCGCGGTATCAAGGTCAAGGAAAGCGACTTCTTCTTGACATTCGACCGATGCATTCATGCCTTCGCTGTCGGTAACATCTTCATCCGCTTCCTGACGACGGAATCCCTCTTCACTATTCGCACCGGCTTCCAGATCATCCAGCGCGGTGTAATTACCATTGGCGACTTCATAAATCACCATTGGGATAGATGGAATACTTGTGCTGGAATACATCGCTTGAAAGAGCCGGTCAATAAATGCATCGCCTGTCAGCTCATGATCGGTTTCCTCGCCGCTGTCTTCATCGGTGCCAACATACTCGGCAGGTTCAGCATTCAACTGTTCAACGGTATCGTTAAAGAGGGTTTCCAAATTAGGGTAGTTTGAGTCGCAATCCGCGTTGGCTGCACAGGCTTCAAATAAGCGGGTGAATACATCCAGCGTATTTTTGCCGTATTCTTCCCACGATCTCACTTCCGGCGGGTAAACCGAGTCAATAACGACGCTGCGCACACCTTCGGGATAATCACGCATCACCGTCAGCGCAAGCCGCGTGCCATAGGAAATACCAAACAGGTTCCATTCATCATAGCCGAGCGCGACCCGCAAATCCGCCACATCAGCCGCATTTTCGGCGCTGTTATAGGCTTGCAAGTTCACACCTTCATCCACAAGCCGATCGTGGCAGGCCTGTGTCCCATCTTCCTCTTCATTTTCCACTTCAGGGCAGTTGAGGCTGGGTAATGAATAACCGGTGCCGCGCTGATCCAATAGAATAAGATCGCGGTCTTGCAAATAAGAACTATCAACCCATTCATTCAGTTCAGCCACCGCATTACCGCCCGGCCCGCCGGACAAATAGATCACCGGATCAGGCATAACATCGTCGGAGGGCGCGCGCAAAATAGCATAAGCCAATTGAATAGTGGTATCAGAGCCATTCGCTCGGTCTTCCGGCACATGCAGCCAACCGCACTCCACATTTTCGCCTTCCACCAAACCATCTGCAAGTTCCATCCAGCAGTCTGTAGGTTCGGTATATGACTTAGTATCCTGCGCCACAACTGGAGAAATCATCAAAGCCAACATCAAAAAAAGCAGCCCATAAGCATATCGCATTGAAAATCCCTTTTATAAGCACCTCGACTTCCGTGATTATTGTAGGGGTATTCCAATCGATACGCTATCAAGATTAATGTATTCGTCAACGCTATTTTCACGGGTATTTCCGAACGATAGAAGAGGGTTTGTAAGTGACGACCATCGAACCATCTGCAAACGGTTGAACACCCACCAACTCAAAATTTTTCACCCCTCATAGCACCTGCATACGCGGTTGAGTGTTAACACTATGGTCGCACTTGCCATTTTATGAACATCCGTGCTATAACATTTATAGAGTTGTTGCCAGATATTACAGGAGCTTGACCATGAGAAAAGTGATTGTACTGGAATTCATGTCGCTTGATGGTGTCATCCAAGCCGGTGGTGGGCCACAAGAAGATACCAGTGGTGGCTTCAAATATGGCGGGTGGCAAGTTCCTTATTCTGATGATGCTCTAGATGAGACAATGAATAAACAGATGAGTCTGCCGTTTGACTTGTTGTTAGGCCGCACAACCTTTGATATTTGGGAACCGTACTGGCCGCAACATACCGACATATGGCCGGGTGCCGCCACAGCCACCAAGTACGTCGCCTCGAATACACGGACTTCGAGCGAATGGCAACCTACCGTGTTTTTAGGCGGCGACATTGTGGAAAAAGTCCGCAAACTCAAACAAGAGGACGGGCCGAATTTGCATGTCTACGGCAGCGCAAATCTACTTCAAACACTCTTTAAACATGATTTAGTTGATGAACTCTGGCTCAAGATCTATCCATTAACGTTGGGCAGTGGGAAAAAGTTGTTTGTCGATGGCGCGATTGCGGCGGCGTTTAAGGTGACAGAAAGCCAGATCTCCCCCAATGGCATCATCATCGCCAATTATGTGCGTGCAGGTGCAGTCACCACCGGCAGCTACTAGCCTGTCGTACCCTAAATTTTATAAATGAGAGTGAATACAAAATTTTTACGCCTCGTTCCACTCTCATTTCTTGGCTGCGAGATGCCGAACAAGCATTCATTATGGATAAGGCATTTCTCCTCTGCACCACTTACGATCAGCATAGTTTCTCGCAGCGCTTGTAATCGCCTCACTTCATAAGCATCACACATCCCTCATTGGATTGCTCAAACCCTGTTTTTCATCGACCCTCAATTGAAATTTTCTTATTGGCATATCCCTGATTACATATCAAACACCTTCCTTTTGCTTATCGATGCTAAGTGTAAGTTTTTTGGACTTTTAGAGTTCTTTATATTGCTTTAGGTATATGTTAGGGTTTTACATAAAATAAGAGGAATGACTCTTAAGCATTTCACAACATGATCGTTACACATCATTTATCGAGTTCTTCGCTCACGCTTAGAAGCCATATACCGTTGTTCAGCTTAATCAACATGCAATAAAAGTAGCCTAAACGATTACATTCCCAATACACGGATTCGATAATCAGAATTTCAGCCTAGGCGTTAGAAGTGCAAACTCCTTCATTTGTTTTTTAGATTCAACCCGTCAACGAGCAAACAGGTTTATAAACAATGACACAATGCCCAATATGCAATAGTTTATCCCATCGTGTTTTTCAAAAATACACTTACTGGATTCTTGAATGTAACCAGTGCAAGCATCGTTTTTGTGAATTCCAACCATCAGAAGAACACCCCAAGAATGTTTATAACAATCAGTATTTTACTGGAGGCGAAGCCGGATATTCAGATTATCTAGCCGAAAACAATCTTCTCATTGCTCATGGTGAACACTATGGTGCATTAATGAACAAATATACTTCACCGGGCAAAATGCTAGATATCGGTTCAGCAGCCGGGTTTATCCTAAAAGGGTTTGAAAACAAGGGGTGGAGTGGCTATGGAATTGAACCAAACGCCACAATGGCTGAATATGGAAATAATGAATTAGGGCAGCATATTGAAGTTGGCACATTGGAAAGTTTTCAAATAAAAGAACAATTTAAATTAGTGTCAATGGTTCAGGTAATTGCACACTTTTATGATATTCGAAAAGCGCTTCAAATCGCCGCTGAACTAACGGAACCCGGAGGCTATTGGCTGATCGAGAGTTGGAACAAAGATAGTTGGATGGCACGCCTATTAGGGGAAAATTGGCATGAATATAGCCCTCCCAGTGTCCTCCACTGGTTTTCGCCTGATACCCTGAAGTTATTGACCGCCCAATATGGATTTGCAGAGGTTGTAAGCTATCGACCTCCAAAATGGATTAATAGCGAACATGCAAAAACCCTTTTGCAATATAAATTACAAGACTCTCGTTTAGGAAAATTCGCCTCTGGTCTTGTCAATATCATTCCCAACAAGATGGCGATCCCATATCCAAACTATGATCTTTTCGTGACGCTTTTCCGAAAAAGCTAAAAGGCTTGAATGATTGCTTGAGTATGCCGGAAAATTGGGTTGATCCGTTCAGCCCAACACTAAAACTCGCTTTTGCTATTTGTGCCTGCCCCTTCCCAAAACATCGTGCCGGACACGGGGATTTATTTCTCCGGTAACGATGCCCGATCCACAAACTCGTTTGCGCCCGTAACCGCCGCCCAATCAACCGCTGGGCAGGATGCGTACTGCCATTGCAAGTGATGCCGCTTACATTCCGCGACAACCCAAATTACTCGATGTTGCGTGGATTATCCACTTAAGCAATCGATTGCATAGTAAATACATTGAAATCTTTATGAATGGCTCTGTGGTTAATATGGGCATTCCTTTCTTTTTCGGTGTAGACTTGATAAATAGTCAGATGGATATCAGGAAGCCGAACATGCTAGATCAGGTATTGTTAAGTGCCAGCGACCGAAACATTGAAGATTGCATCCGTCTGGCGCAAGAATACCAACTAGGCATCGAGCTTATGGCGTTTGCTTTCCCCAACGCGCTGGATGGCGACTGGCAGGGGATGATCGCCCGTTACAAGCGCTTGTTACAACCGATTGTCGGCGCACGTTCCATGCACGGCCCGTTCATGGACATGGCACCCGGCAGCCCTGACCGGCGCATCAACACCATCTGCTTCGAACGCTACCAACATGCCATCCGTATCGCCGCCGAACTCGAAATCCCGATTGTCGTTTTCCATGCCAACTTCATCGCCGCCATTCACACACTCGAATATCGCACCGGCTGGCACCAGCGTAACCTCGATTTCTGGGTGCCGGTTGCAGACTACGCCCAGCAGTATGGTGTCACCGTCGCCGTCGAAAATATGTGGGAGTTCGACCCTGATATTATCGGCGACCTGCTTAAAGAGATTAACCACCCCAACCTGCGTGCCTGCCTCGATGTCGGTCACGCGCACCTGTTTGGCGAAGTGCCGTTCGACCGCTGGTTAGCTTCGCTGGGCGATCTAATCGTCCACACACACATGAACAACAACGACGGCAAAATCGACATCCACATGGGCTTAAAGCACGGCGTATTGGATTACAACGACCTGCTGCCCAAAATCCGCGCCTTACCCGCACACCCCACCATGACGCTCGAAATGGATGAGGTGGACTTTATGCACGCCAGCCTCGCCTATATGCATTTGGCAAACCCCTACCAACCG
>JAPUDW010000042.1 GCA_027492915.1 Bacteroidota bacterium
ATAGCAGTCTGAGTACGCCATTGTCAATAATGATGATTGAGATTATAAAAATTCCGGCAGGATAATATTGAGGGATATTTAGGGGGAAGCGCGTACCAAATCGGGTAAAATTTTCTGGGTATAAAGCGTCCAATGAGTAACACCGGATATGCTTTCTAAGCAAATTGACACTTTCCGTAACGATATGTTACCATGCTGAATTTAAGTACAGAAGAAAAGTAAATTGAGAGGTCTGAACAAGTTCAGATTACAGAAGAAGGATTGCGCGAGGCTCTGCGTGAAGTTGTTGACCCCGAAATCGGCATGAATATCGTCGAGCTAGGCTTGATCCGCAACACCGAAATTCATGATGATCGTGGACACATCACTATGATTATGACGACCCCATTTTGCCCATATGCTCCGCAGCTGCTTGAACAAACGCGGCGAACTTCCCAGAATTACTTGCGTCGTCCGGTAACGATTGAGATGGGTTTGGAGATGTGGGATCCCAGCATGATGGAAGAAGGCGCAGCCGACGACTGGGGTCTATTCTAATATCTATTGGGTAATGGTCATCTAGTAAGTGATCTTGCCTACTGCAAACAATTGTAGATGCCCATTTGTAGGGACATAGGGTGCTAGTTTTACGCCTCGAATTCACAGCCACCATCTATATCCATAATTATAAAAAGAGAGATGGTTTCAAAACCATCTCTCTTTTTTTATTTACTTCTTCGGTCGGTTTTTGAGGATAAAATCACGCGGATCAACGTAATTCGCGAGCAGTGAATCTAGATTGCGTGCCGGCCAATGTTCTGGGTTGGTATCTAGAATTTTGGTTGGGCTGATGTCGAAATGCAGGTGGTAAGCGTAGTTGCCAAAGGCATTACCGACAGCGGCAATTTGCTGCCCACGTGCAACACGGTCTCCTACTTTGACCTTCATATTCTCGATATGACCATAACGGCTGTAATAAACACGGCCGTTAGTTGCCAGCGGATCGTGCTTAATAATTATGACGTTACCCCATGCGGGTAAACGGCTGGCAAAAGTAATAGTACCACCGGCAGCCGCATACACGGGTGTATGTGCATCAGCATCGGACGGCATATTAAGATCTGCGCCCGTGTGATAGGCCTCTTGTGGAGTCCCCACAAAATATAACCGTGCGAATGGACTTGCATCGCGCCACGTTCCCGGCCACACCGTAGTGCCTCGTCGCTCGGCAGCAGTCCCTATCGGCACATCAAAGCCGTCGACCGAATTCCCCGAACCTGCTGGTGGGGTGGGGGTAGAAAGGAGTTGACGATAACGCAGGGCATCAAAAACAATCTCTTTGCCGGTTTCGCCAGTGAGGTCGTTTAGGAAAACGGTTCCTGCACCAACAGTGGTTTTCTCAAGGTCATAAACACCTAGCGTCACCCACTCATTACTGTAGCGGGATTGGTCGAGGTTGACGATGATCTCACCTGTCACACCTTTAATATTGTTGATTTTGAAACGTGCATTTTGAGTATTGGAATGCCGGCCGGGAATGAAAACCGCGATTTCATACTTACCGCTGACGGTAATCTGTGGTGTCCAGCGTCCCCAGACTTTGCTTGTTTGCGGCTCGGTTGTTTTATAGAATGCCTTCCAACCCCATGTATTTTGAAATTCCGAGAAATTCACGAGATCACTGTATCGACCTTTCGTGAAGCCAGTGTTTTCCGGTTTGATAGTTAACTCAACGCCGATATTATCGGCAGGCGGTATTGGATTGGTGGATGGTGTACCGTTAATCGGCGTATTGATGACACGCCAGCCTGCTGTGGTAACTGTGCCCAGACGCCACCAGCTTAACCCCCGTGCGCGATGCCGTTGGGTCGACAGGGTGATAGCGGTTGCCATATCTTCCGGTTCAGCGTCACTATCGAGAACTGGAATAATTGGCTTACCATAGCTTCCCCAGACCTCGAAAGTTTCACGAAGTGTATCTTCAGGTGTACGCCGAAAGGTTGCCCAATAGTCTTGCGGATGAATACTGTTTACGAATGGGAACCATTCTGTCGGGTAGATACTTTCATAGTGCGCCTTTCGGGGGTCAACAGACATAGCAATGTGGAAAGAACCGGGGACAGCACGGCGAATGCGTGTCATGAAGGGGCGAATTCCCTCACGACCCCCTTCCCAGAACCCATCGTAAGGCTCAACATCAAGGATAAGTGATTTGACGCCGGGGCGGGTGCAGGCTTGTATGATGATATTCGTTTCCGCCTCAAGGTGCGAACCTTTGGGAACACACCACGCATGAAATTCCATTCCATATTTGGCGAGGGTTTCGACCCAGCGATCAATACTCTGTGGGCCATCTATCGCGAGGCTGCGCTTTGTGTCCCAATAGCCTTGCCATTGTGCGCCGGTACGGACGGTAGCATCAGATATTTTTACCCAAATTTGGCTCACGTTCGGTGCGACTGTTTTAATATTTCGGGCAACATCGTCAATAGTGTTTTCTGGGATCGAATCACCCTTCCAGTGCCAGATGGCGACTTTCCCATCATAGGGTGTTGCCTGCTGTGGGGGAACCGGTGTTGGTGCCGAGATATTCTCGAAAGAGATAACGGTTGTGGATACCCATCCACCAATTGTACCTTGCTCGATCCATAACCAACCGTCGGTTGTGCGCGAAGCCGGATAATAAATGATGATGGTGTTATTGCGAATATCTCCCACATCACGGTAGTTGGTACCGGGGCCGTTCCTAAGGTTGATGTATGCCGAGGCGGTACGTGAGATGGCGAGTTGACCGGCGCCAGCAGTTGAAGGCTTGGCAACTGGGGTGGGGAAGGAACTCATGAGCAAACCTCCAAACAAGTTTGTACAACAAACTTTATTTCAAACCAAAATACAATGCTAATACACTTTGTTATTTGAGGCAAAGCCGACCATGTTACAGAGTGTTACTGAACTGAAATTCAATACATCTAATGAAGAACAAGGAGATTTTACTCCAATATTTCCCTCTCATAGAATTTAGAACATTACATTTGGCATTCAATAAAGATGATCTTTTGATAACTTCTAGGCAAGCATTACCTTTGATAAGTTGTTGGAAACTTAGAAAATGGTTAGAAGAATTATTCGGTGAGTATTAGAATAGTTCGGGGTTGCGATACGTGTTGGGGTTCAGCTATACTAGTTTTTGTCGCGGGGCGTGGCGCAGCCTGGTAGCGCGCTTGCATGGGGTGTAAGAGGTCGTGGGTTCGAATCCCGCCGCCCCGACATAAGATTATGACCCTTAAGTGCTTCACTTAGGGGTTTTTGTTTTATAAGTGCTTTGGCGAAACCCAAAGCTATTGCACCGTCTTATATGACTGCTTAATTATGGGATCTGCGTCTATATTACGGGATCTTTTTTTGCCGTTTCGACAGCATATGTTAAACTAACTCGCGTTGGGGACTTTGGGGCAAGTTTGAACCTTCAATGCTACAACCGAGTATTATGGTTGATGTAACTTCGACAGAAGTTAGAAGACGCTTTTTAAGGTTATGCTGCCCAAAAGTGTCGAATGTAGTTTCTTAATAGAAGCAAGGAGATCAAGCATGAAACGTTTAGGTCGTTTGTTAGTGACCGCGTCAACTGCCATGTTGGCGATGTCGCTGGTTCTCCCTGCGTTGGCACAAGATGCGCCAGCGCCGGGTGCGGGTGGAATTATTATTGAAGGTAACGCTGGGGGTGACCCCGCTACGCTTAACCCCGTCTTGGCGAGCGATACTGCTTCAGCACGCATGATTGGGTTCTTGTTCCCCAATTTGGTCAGCATTGATCCGTCGACCGCATTGTTTCGTCAGAACAGTGATGATGCCTTGGTCACAAGCTGGGACATCAGCGAAGAAGGTAAGGTTTATACCTTCCACATGCGTAATGACTGGACCTGGACTGACGGCGAACCGATCACCGCTGATGACGTTCTCTACCACTGGGATGCGATCAAGAGCGGCGTTGTCGATACGCAGGAAGTTTTCTACTTGGACGTTATCGATAACGTCGAAAAAGTGGACGACTACACCTTCGCAGTGACATTTAAGAATGTTGACTGCACCGCTTTGAACACGGCTGGTGGTTTGGTTCCGATGCCCGCCCACGCATTACCTGCCGACTTTGCAGAACTTAACACGGCTGATTTCAACTTGAACCCAACTGTTACCAGTGGCGTGTTCAGCTTCGGTGAATTCCGTGCCGGTGAGCAGGTGAGCCTTGTTGCAAATCAAGGTTATGCTGGAGCAACCGATGGTCAGGTTATTCCTGAAGGTTTCATCTACAAAGTTGTGCCGAATCAGGTTGTTGCCCTCGAGCAATTCCTCGCTGGCGAAACCAATGTAATCGACACCCCCGATGTTGGTCGCCGTGATGACATTCTTAAGGCACAGACTGACGGTAAGGTTACCGCTTATCAGTATCCCGGCAACGCATGGGACTACCTGATGCTGAACTATGCTGACCCGACAAACCCTGTGAGCGCTAAGGACGAGGCTGGTAATGCCCTTGACCAAGGCCATCACCCGTTATTTGCCGATCCGAAGGTTCGTCAGGCCGTTTCGTTGGGTATCGATGTTGATGCCATCGTTAAGGGTGCTGTGTTCGGTTACGGGACTCGTATGGCCTCGACCATGAACCCTGCTTCATGGGCCTATGACACCGAACTCTCATTCATTCTGCAAGATACCGCTGCTGCCGCGGCTCTCCTCGACGAAGCTGGTTTTGTCGATGATGACGGTGATGCAACCACCCCCCGCGTTGCTCAAGGCGCGATGTATGCCGAAGATGGTACGCCGCTGAAGTTTACTCTGTACACCAATGAAGGTAACAGCCGCCGTGGTACCGTTGGTACACTGGTACAAGATCAACTGAAGCAGATCGGCTTCGAAGTTGATTTCCAAGCCATTGACTTCAACACCCTCTTGGACATCATGGACAACCAGACGTTCGACGCAGTCATCCTCGGCTGGCGTAATGGTTATCCCGATGATCCTGACCAGACCCAGATTTTCTCGACCAACAGCGATGTTGTTCCCGGCGGCAGCAACAATATGTCGTACAGCAACCCCAAGGTCGATGAACTGATGGAACAGGCTCGTATTCTCCCCGGTTGCGACCCGGAAGCACGCGCAGAAATTTACCATGAAATTCAGGCTCTAATGCAAGCTGACTTGCCTTACATTCCTCTGTACTCTATTGAAGGTATGTATGCCGGCAGCTCCAGCATCGAGAATTTCGGCCCGTACCCGAGCCAGTTGTACTGGAACGTCGATACTTGGGCACTGCGTACCCCCTAATCTCTAAGTAGATTAATGGTCAGGGGTTCATTCCCCTGACCATTTTTCAGGTTTGCCTGCATACGAATAAAAATAACCAAAAATTTCTTTATTTCTAGCCCTTTAATTCACTATAGGCTCGGGTAAGACTATGATTAAATACACACTTCGCCGTTTAATTCAGGCTATTCCGACACTGTTCGGAATCACGATATTAGTGTTCATGTTGATGACGCTGGTACCGGGTGGGCCTACAGCAGCCTTGTCTGGCGATCCCAAGATGACACCACAGCAGAAAGCACGTATCGCTCGTCAGATGGGTGTCAACGACCCGTGGCCGGTTCAGTATTTGCGCTGGCTTATTGGCGACCAATGGCGTCAAATTGATACGGATGATGACGGTGTTCCAGATCAGCAGGGGACACGACTCGGTATTTTGCGCGGCGACTTTGGCAGCTCATTTTCTCAGCGCCGCCCTGTGCTAGATATCATTACCGAGCGCATTCCGGCAACCCTTGAATTGGGGTTAGCATCGTTGTTTTTTGGTATCGTTATCGGCGTGCCGATTGGGATTATCGCGGCGGTCAAACACGGCGGCTGGTTTGATAGTGTTACCCGTATTGTCGCGGTGGTATTCAATGCAATTCCCGTGTTTTGGTTAGGGCTTATCCTTATCCTTCTGTTTGGGGCGTTGCTCCCGCAGTGGTTACACAATGCTAACCCCGGTATGTTCCCCACAGTTAGCCCAATACTGCCTATGGGCGGGCGTGGGCCAAGTGTTCTTACGGGTGGTATCCCTCCCATTTATCAACGTTTGCAATATCTGATTTTGCCGACCTTTGTGTTAGCTACTGGTGGCATAGCAGGGTATTCACGTTATATGCGGGCGTCGATGCTCGATGTAATCGGCCAAGATTATATTCGTACGGCAAAGGCCAAAGGCTTATCGATGCGGCAGGTGTGGTTCAAGCATGGCGCACGTAATGCACTGATGCCGTTGGCTACATTCCTTGGCCCCGCAATCACAGGCTTATTAGCGGGTGCTGCTATTACGGAACGTATCTTCTCATGGCCGGGTTTGGGGCGCTTGGCGCTAGATGCAGTGACCTCGCTCGACTACCCGGTCGTTATGGCAGTGGTTATTTTGAGCGCTGTTGCCACAATTTTGGGGTTTGTGTTGTCAGACGTGTTGTACGCTCTGATTGACCCCCGTATTCGGTTCAGTTAAGGTGGTATAACAATATGGCATCACAGATTCAAACACCTAAAGCGATTAGTATCGGCGGTGAAGAAAAACAGCGTGTTGGTGAATCGCTGACCGCACTTGCATTACGTCGGCTGCGTCGAGACAAACTAACGCTGGTCGCAATGTCTGTTATTTTAGTTTTGGCGCTGCTTTCCTTTGCTGCTCCTTTGATCGAGCGTTATGTGTTAGGCGTAGATTACACATCGACCAATATTGATAAAGCATTCTTAACCATCGGTGCGCCGGGCCATATTTTGGGCACAGATGATGTAGGCCGCGATCATCTGGCTCGCTTGTTATATGCAGGTCAAATTTCACTCTCGATTGCCTTTATTTCCGCGATACTCTCGCTCATCATCGGTGTGACGTTAGGCGTAATCACGGGTTATTATGGCGGCATCGTTGATGACGTTGTCAATTGGCTGATTACAACGCTGGATTCTATACCCAGTCTATTCTTGTTGATTATCGTTTCAGGTGTGGTGTTGCGTAGCCGTGATCTTTCGGGGACGATTTTCACCGGCCCTTTTGCACTGGTTCTGATACTTGGCTTTTTAGGCTGGTCAGGGATTACACGTTTAGTGCGAGGGGAGACACTCTCTATTCGCGAACGCGAATACATTATCAGCGCTCGTGCGATTGGCTCGTCCCCAATTCGGATTATGTTTACCCACATTATTCCGAATTTGCTTTCGGTCGTTTTTATTACGCTGGCAATCGACATCGGTAGCTTGATTTTAGTTGAGTCGGCTTTGAGCTTTCTAGGGTTTGGTGTTCGCCCACCGGCTGCAAGTTGGGGGAATATGCTTACGAATGCCAACTCCTTTTTCACGAAAGGCCCGCATCTTGTGGTTGCACCCGGCTTGTTGATCATTGTGACTGTGCTGTGCTTATATGTTATCGGCGACGGCTTGCGTGATGCTTTTGACCCAACCGCGATTGACTAGTTACGCATGAATGAAAATGAGGATAGGCAAATCGCCTATCCTTTTTAATTTGTTAGTTTGAGGCAGTTGGAGTTGGTGTGAGATTGTTTTCCAGTTGGTACTGGTTTCTCATACGCGTAATGAGTTCGTTTTGGATCGCCTCTGCTTGATTGAGTCCTTTTTGTGGCTCGCTGAGTGCGGTTGCTAAATCAGTTGCCAGTGTCTTGTTGAAATACCCCTGCATGGCTGCGACTGCGCCGGTCATCGCATCCGTCAGCACTTCTTGAACTTCAACCCCACAGTCAGGTGTTGTCGTCCCTGCAACAGTATCACGCAGCGCTACAAGATAAAGGGTGTCATCATGTACATCATCAGCGTTTTTAGCTGCTGCTTCATCCAGTCTGGCTTGAAAATCCTGTCGTGTGCGGGTTGTCACCTGAAGCCATGCCTCAAGTTCGCCAGTGATTTCACAGTTGCCTTCAAGCACCGTATCAGGTGGTGCATTGAGTGTGATTGGCAGGGCAGTCGGCTTGCTGTTGTCATTGATTGCACAGGCAGCAAGGCAAAGAGGCAGCAATACAATGCACAATTTATTCATAATGCGAATCGGGGAGTGCGTTAACATTTATCCACCTGTTTCACCGGGCTGTATGACCTGATAGGTGCAAGAACTGTAGTTGCTTCCTAGAATGACATCGTAGTCAGCCGTCCGATTTGGATCAGGCTCTACGCGAATATTTTCAGGCTTAATGTTCAAGATTTTGACCACTTCAGGGATTTTACTGCCTTTCGTAGTTCCTGCATGGTCGATCAAAATTGTATCGGCGTATTGCAGGTTGTCGGCTGCGCCTGCGGAAATAGCGTTGAATCCTGCCCAGCCAAGTCGGTCAGCAGCGACACGATCCCAATCTGCATTGGATGTACCATTAAAGACGTTGATGCTTATGCCTGTAATTTCAATCTGACTCTGGCTTGGCGGTGTGTAGAAATCTTCCATCAATTGCCGCACGGTATCAGGGACTGGAAGCTGAACATTAGCGCCATCTGGTGGCGTCCACGGTCTTGTATGATAAAGGCGCTGGAAGATATAGTGCTCAATTTGATCAGGATCAATATTGAGTGCGTAGGGTAGTAAACCGAGCATATCCTCAAATTTCAAATCCGTTTCAACCACTTGCGTTAGTTGCGACCAGAGTTGCGGCAGTTGTGTGATTTGACCGTTACTGCGGCCTGCACGCCAAATAGCGCGAAGTAGCTGCTGCTGGCGGCGGCCACGATCAAATTCGATGCTAGTATGACGTGAACGTGCATACCACAGCGCGCCGTCACCGTCTAGCGTATATGCTCCAATTGGCAGGATATAGTATCCATCGTCGTCGGGGCCGGTTGCCTGTGAAGGTGGTTTAGCGCCGATTAGTTCTTGGTCTTGGATGGCGCAGTCAACCGTCAAATTAACACCACCTAGTGTGTTGATGATTTCTTTGAAGCTGCTGAGTTTGACTTTGATGTAGTAATGCACATTGATGCCGAAGTTGTAGAAAATGGTCTGGCGCAGCAGGCCAAATCCGCCCCCCGTCCAACCGACCTGTTCACCATGTGTGTAGGCAAGGTTGAGTCGCTGCATCGTCCAACCCGGAATATACACGTACAGATCGCGCGGAAGGCTAAGCATTGAGACCGTGTTTGTCGTCCGGTTGATCGACACAATAATCATCGTATCGGTGCGGTCAATATTATCGCCCGTCAGTTCACTATCGATCCCAAGTAGCACAATGTTGACGAGATCATAACCCTGACGGTCCACTAGTGGCACTTTGGTCGGGATAGCTGTTGGTGCGACTTGATTGGGGTCGGCATCATCCGGCAGGAGTGGAGTAGGCAGCACGTTGGGAACAGTTGTCACTGCTGGTAGCGATTCAACGGTTGTTTCAACGGGCGCTGTCGTTGTAGTCACCGTTGCCGTAGGGATTAATGTCGTAGTTGAGACTGGTAGTTCGGTAGCAACCGGAATAGCCGTATTGAGCGCTGGAATAGTCACATCGATTGCGCGCGGTGTGTTGGTAATAAATGCCTGAGCGACTAACGTTGGCTGAGCCGTCGGTGTTAAAGTCGCCGATGGTGTTGATGTCAGCGATGCTGTTGCGGTAAAAGTGGGTGTATGAGTCGGTGTATTCGTAAAGGTTGACGTATTGGTGTTCGTGGGCAGCGGGGTCACTGTTGATGTATTTGTCGCCGTCGAAGTCGATGTTGGTGCAGGTGTGTGTGTGGTTAATGTTGATGAAATGGCATTCGCAGTTTGGGCGTAAAGCTGTCCGCGCTGGTTTGCTTCCGATTGCTCGTTGATATAACGCGAAACGGCTTGGACAGTACCATTACTGAACCCGCCAATAGCAACAATCAATGCGATAGTAAAAAGCCAAAATGTGATAAATCGTAACGCGCGGCCTACGCGAGATGGTCTTTTTTCGGTCATGCGAGTATCCATGATAGTGTACAAAACGGTATCAGTTTATCATTTAAAGGATTCAAACGCGACCTCCTATAGATATACGATTTTGTGATTTTGCTGTAGACCTATAAAATCAGGCTAAGTTAAGCGTATGCTGTTAAAGTTGGAAAGTGAATACAAATTATTGACAGGAGGAATAATGTTAAAACAATTGGGTGGACGACTGCAATGGCTGCCGCTGGTCGCTATGTTTTTCTTGATGAATATAGGAATGCTGTTTGCACAGGATTCAGGCGGCACCCTTGTAGTGACTGTACCCGGTAGCTACAACAGTGAAATTGGTTGCCCTAAAAATACAGGCGCGGATGGCGATTGGGCACCCGACTGCGAATTAACACGGATGACTGATCCCGAAGGTGATGGCACCTACGTTTACGTTGTGGCGTCTATTCCTGCGGGAAGCTACGAGGCGAAAGTCGCAATAAATAAGAGTTGGTCGGAAAATTACGGAGCAGATGGCGCAAAGGATGGCGCGAATATCCAATTTGAGGTTCCTACCGATTACGCACAAGTGACCTTTACCTTTGATTCAACAAGCAAAATAATGACAATTGAAATTGATCCTTCCGTGATTGGTGCGGCGGCGACCCCGCCACCGCGTCCCGAAACCTCCTTGGATTTGGCGACGCAGCAGGCGCATTGGGTGACTCAGGATACGATTTTGTGGAATGTTTCGGATATTGCCGCAGACTCGACATTTAAACTATTTTTCGCAGCGAACGCAGGGATGATTGGTGATGGGGTAGGCTTTCAGGGCGGCGCGTCGATTGACCTCACTTATGATCCCAATGGGCTGAGTGATGCTGTACTCGAACACTTCCCGCATTTGGCTGGCTACGCAGCACTAAAAATAAGCGATGTTGATCTTGCAAAAGTGGCGAGTATCATCCGCCAGCAGGCGGCAGTAGTGGCAGTTGATACGGACGGAAATGCGATTGACGGAACAGGCTTGCAACTGCCCGGTGTCTTAGATGACCTATTCCACTATGAAGGCTCTCTAGGTGTTACCTATGAAGAAGATGTGCCGACTTTGCAAGTTTGGGCACCCACCGCGCAGCAGGTAGCGCTGCGTCTGTATGATGACAGTGGCGCTGCCACAAAGAGCAAGAAAATACCCATGACGCTCGATTGGAAAACGGGCGTGTGGAGTGTCAAAGGGGAACCGGATTGGACGGGCAAATATTACCTCTATGAAGTCAAGGTTTACGCCCCATCGACTCAACAGATCGAAACTAATCTGGTCACCGACCCATACTCGATTAGCTTGGCTGTTAACAGCACCCGCAGTCAGATTGTGAACTTGTCTGATGCTAGCCTGATGCCAGCGGATTGGGAAACAACGCCCAAACCGGTGTTAGAAGCGCCGGAGGATGCGGTTATCTATGAATTGCATGTGCGCGACTTCAGCATCCATGATGAAACTGTGCCGGAAGTGGAACGCGGCACATTTAAGGCATTTACCGAAGTTGAATCGAACGGCATGAAGCACCTGATTGCGCTCGCCAAGGCCGGATTGACGCATATTCACTTACTGCCTGTATTTGATATTGCGACCATAGAAGAAAACGCTGCTGATCGGGTGGAGCCGGATTGGACTGAACTCGCCGCTCTTCCCGCAGACTCCGAAGAACAGCAGGCGCTCATAAACCCGCTGCGTGATCAAGATGGCTTCAATTGGGGCTATGATCCGTATCATTTCAGCACCCCCGAAGGTAGCTACTCGACTGAACCCAATGGTATGGCTCGCATCCTTGAATTTCGCCAGATGGTGCAGTCACTAAATCAGAATGGTTTGCGTGTGGTAATGGATGTTGTTTATAACCACACCAATTCCAGTGGTCAGAGTGATAAATCCGTGTTGGATAAAATCGTCCCCGGCTATTACCACCGCTTGAATGGGCGTGGTGGCGTCGAAACCAGCACCTGCTGCCAGAACACCGCAACCGAGCATTGGATGATGGAAAAGCTGATGATCGACTCGCTGGTCTTATGGGCAACAGCTTACAAAGTTGATGGCTTTCGATTTGACCTGATGGGTCACCATATGAAGTCCAATATGGAAGATGTACGTGCCGCGTTGGACGCCCTGACCATCGCGAAAGACGGCGTTGATGGCAAGTCGATTTATGTCTACGGTGAGGGCTGGAACTTTGGCGAGGTCGAAAACAATGCTCGCGGCATAAACGCCACGCAGTTCAACATGGCTGGCACGGGCATCGGCACGTTTAATGACCGGATGCGTGATGCAGTGCGCGGCGGTAGCCCCTTTGGTGGTTTTCAAGATCAAGGCTTCGCTGAGGGCTTATTTGTCGACCCCAACGGCTTGACCTCCGGCTCAACCGATGAGCAGATCTCTCGCGTACTGCTGTTCGCCGACCAAATACGTGTAGGGTTGGCCGGCAATTTGCGCGATTATTCCTTGGTGAATGCTGCGGGCGAAACTGTTACGGGTGTAGATATTATCTATAATGGGCAGCCCGTCGGTTATACGCTCGACCCACAGGAACACATCGTATATGTCTCCGCCCACGATAACGAAACCCTCTTCGATGCCATACAGATGAAAGCGCCCGAAGCGGCTGTAATGGCCGACCGAGTGAGAATGCAGAATCTAGCAAATAGCCTTGTTTTGCTCAGTCAAGGTATACCGTTTTTCCACGCCGGTGATGACATTCTGCGGTCTAAATCCGGCGACCGCAACAGCTACAACTCCGGCGACTGGTTTAATCGGCTAGACTTTACCTACGAAAGCAACAACTGGGGGGTAGGGTTGCCGCCTGCTGGCGATAATCAGGATAACTGGGGTATCTTGCAGCCGCTGCTGGCAAATACTGAGCTACGACCTACCAAGACCGACATTCTGAGTGCGAATGCCGCTTTTAGGGAGATGCTTGAAATTCGCAAGAGTTCGCCACTCTTCCGCCTTCGTACCGCTGTGGAAGTACAGACGCGGCTGACATTTCAGAATACAGGCGTGGATGCGATCCCCGGTTTAATTGTTATGACTCTTGCCGATGACGGTGAGTTGGAAAACATAGACCCAAACTACACATTGATTGTTGTGCTTTTCAACGCCAACCCCGATAGTATCGAATTCCACTATGCCGACCTGCAAGGGCTAGGGTTTGAACTGCATCCGGTACAAGCTGCCTCAGCCGATGCCGTGACTCAAGAATCCGCCTTTAACAGTGCTGATGGCACCTTTAGCGTGCCGGGGCGCACGACCGCCGTCTTTGTGGTGAAAGACGCAGGCTAATCGGTTATATAAGCCAACAAAGGAAGCCTACCAAGGCTTCCTTTCATGTTGGTAAATAATTCATTGATGCAAAGATCTATTTATTGCTTATTGTGAAAGAACTTTATTCAAGGTTGTCTTTGGAATGCAAAAACAGATTGATGTTTTAGTGGGCGGTCACCTGTGTTTAGATTTGATTCCGGGAATGCGGCAGGTGAGCGCGGCGGATATGGTGACACCGGGGCGCTTATACACAATTGATCCAATTGCAGTTTCAACTGGCGGCGCAGTTTCCAATACCGGTCTAGCCTTACACCGCTTGGGTGTGAATGTTCGCCTTCTCGCTACCGTAGGCGGTGATCTCATCGGGCAGATGATTTTAGCCTATTTGCGCCAGCGCGATCCCCAACTAACAGAATACATCCAGATCAAGCATGGGCAGGCCAGCTCCAGCACCATAGCGCTGTCACCGGCCAATGCCGACCGGACGTTCCTCCACTGCACTGGCACGAACGACCAATTTGGTGTGAACGACATCAACTTCGAATTGGTCAAGCAGTCACGTATCTTCCACCTCGGCTATCCGACCCTGTTGCCGCATCTAGTAGAAGCCGATGGTGAAGATTTGCAGGCGATTTACGCCCTCGCGCGGGAAACGGGCGTCGTTACTTCGTTGGACATGGCGCAGCCAGACCCCAATGGCAAGATTGCCTACGCCAACTGGCCGCTTATTTTTGAACGAACCTTACCCAATGTAGATATTTTTATACCAAGTATCGAGGAAATCCTGCTGACCTTGCGTCGTGCAGATTACGACCGGTGGATGCCCAACGTTTTGCAGTATATAAACCGTCGCTATCTACGTGAATTGGCAGATGAGTTGCTATCAATGAATGTGGCAGTCACCGGATTTAAGCTAGGCGAGATGGGCATTTACTTAAAAACAGGTAGTCAGGAATCTATGCGACAGTTAGCAAGCCTCAATCTCAATCTGTCCCAATGGGCCGATCAAGAAATATGGCAGCCAGCCTTTCAAGTGAATGTCGCAGGTACAACTGGAGCAGGCGACTCCGCTTATGCTGGATTTTTGGCCGCTATGCTAAAAGGAGCTTCTTCGCATGAGGCGTTGCGCTGGGCAAGTGGTGTTGGCGCTTGTAATGTCGAAGCACCGGACGCAACCAGCGGTATCCGGTCTTGGGCAGAAACGGAAGCCCGTCTAGCCACTGATTGGGCAACTCGTCCCGAACGCTTGCCTGATTAAGCTTGCTTTTCCCCTGTCATCGGTTAAGCTAATCATTGTCTTATGAGCACTAGCACCTGAGAGATGTTTGAGCCTCGCACTCTATTCACCGTGCGGTTTATAATGACAGGTGCGATTTTAGAACGAGGAATAGGTATTTGTCGCAAGCATATAAGATTTGTCCCATCTGCGATACAGCAAATCACCGAAACGCATCTTTATGCAGCACTTGTGGAACGACACTGGTCAATGTTCCAACGGTCAGCGAGGACTCGGACGGGAAAGATGACCACTCTGAGTATGCCGCATTTCATGGCGAAACCGATTTGCGCGAAGGCAATCTGCGTTGGCGCGGCGGTACTTATGTCGTTGGTGGGCTTTTGACTGTTCTGCTGGTTGCATGTGCTGCGACGCTGATTTTTGCAGGGTCTCGCTTGTTTAATGCTGTTGTCCCACCGTCGACTGGCTTGCCAACCGCAGCTGACCGAACCCTTACGCCGACCAATAGTGTGCTAGATGGTGCAATTGTCACCAATACGCCACGAGCCACATTGCAACTAGCCACCATTACAACTGGCCCACCCACGCCTACGTTGACCGAGGTGCCTACCATTACACCCACGCTTGGGCCATGTGTACAGCAGGTACAGCCTGACGATAGCTTGATCGCGATTATCGCCCGCTGCGGCCATCGTGACTATCAAGACTTGATGCAAATTGTTTTGGACATGAATAAACTGACCGATGCCAACCAGATTCAAGCGGGTAAATCAATCGAGGTTCCTTGGCCGACTGCAACTACCGACCCTAATGCCGCGCCGACCGAGACGCCAACCCCCGGTCAAGGGGTGATGCTTGATGGGGGAACATTAGTAGCGAATGCGGATGTAAACCGTGATGCATCTGGTTTGCGTGTACGCCCCACAGAAACAATGCAAGCTGGCATCTCGTGGCATACCGTGTCAGGCCAAGAAAATATTCTGAGTATTGCCGTTCAGTATGGTGCAACGTTGCGTATTCTCTCGGAGCTTAATCCAGAGGTTGCATTTTCTCAGTGCGACTTTGGTATTGGTTCGGGTGGGCCAGGTTGTGTTGTTTTGTTATACCCCGGTCAAGAACTGCGTGTGCCAGCGCCAACTTCAACACCGACCATTCAACCTACCGCGTCCGGTAGCGAAACAGCCACACCGACCGCCACACCAACTTATAATATTCCGACTGCCTTAAGCCCCAGTGACCGTGCATACTTTGGTAAGAGTGATTTAATTACCTTGCGCTGGGTAGGTAGCGGCGCATTAACCTCGGACGAAGCCTATTTGGTTAGTGTTGAAGATGTCACCACTGGGCAGGTATATACCTCCATGACACAAGCCCTCCTGTTCATCATCCCCGCTGATTGGCAGAGTAAAAAGAATGATCGTCATGATTATGTATGGTCGGTTGGTGTGGTGAAACAAAGCCAACCGGAGAATCCTAGTTTTGTCACGAATCCCCGCCTCTTTACATGGCAGGGGCAGGGAAGTGAGACATAATGCGTTATTTAAGAGTTTTAAGTATCGTTGGCATGGGAATTGCGATGGCAGCTTGCAGCAGCGCACCACAGGGCGGTGTGACCCCAACGGTCGAGGCAATCATCAGCACGTCTACTCCTGCGGAAACCCTGACACTCGTTCCAAGCCAGACGCTTATTGTTCCAACGGTCGAGCAGGTCGCTGTGAACTCTTTGACACCGACTGCTACAGCCGAACCACCGACTTTAACCCCGCTGCCAAGCCCGACTTCTGGCCCATATGAATACACAATTCAAGCTGGCGATACACTTGGGTATATTGTGGCGACCTTCGGTTATACAGATTTAAATATTGGCCCCGGTAGTATTATTGATGCAGTGGTGCGTTTGAACGATACTATTCAAAGCGCCGATATTTTGCCGGGACCCGGTACCGTCATTTTGATCCCGCGCCAAACAGCAACCCCTACGCCTGAAAACATAGAAACTGCTGTTGCCGTGGAAGCAACCAGCGCCGCTAATGTTCCAAACATCCCCCAAATTGAGAATTTGAATGAGTATGTTGTGCAAGAGGGCGACACGATTGTAGAGATCGCTCAAATATACAATACGACATTGGGCGTGTTATTTGCGTTGAACCCTGAATTGGATATTTTTTCCTGCAACCCTGAAATTCCTAGCGGCGGGCCAAATTGTAATGTCAGTATCAACGTGGGGGAGATAATTCAAGTCCCTGCGCCCACACCCACTCCAACCTTGTCGCCCACACCCTCTGGTAATGAAACTGCCACGCCTACTTCAACCTTTGCTGCGCCTGTGGTTATTTTCCCGCCGGAAAATGCTTTGGTGGGGGCAGGGGTTTTCAGCTTGCAATGGGTAGGTGTAGGGGTGTTATTAGCAGACGAAGTTTATTTGATTGAAGTGAAAGATATCACGCTCAACACGATAGCGCTTCAAGCAGCCACCCGTAATACATCATTCGCCCTGCCAGAATCGCTGATCCCTACTGACGGTCAACCTCATACCTTTAGTTGGTCAGTCTGGGTAGCCAAGCCTAACGCTGATCGTGTTTATGGGCGTGTTGGCGGTGTAGCTGTTGAACATACATTTACGTGGCAGAGTCGTTAACATTTAGCAGCCCATTTTCTATTGTGATGGATAGGCACTTTAACCTCGCCTATCCATTGTGATTCCTAAGATGCCGATGAATCCAAAAGTTAGAAAATCCGAACCATCATGATAGAAATTTTGTGCTATAATGGTTACATGGTAAGTGATAAAATTCGAAACCTATAAATTTTAGATTCACATTGTAGGATCTGGATTTATCAAGCCCGCACTACTCATCACCATCACCCCTGCGGCTGCCTCCCTCACTTCCGCTTCGTAAATGCAAAATTAGCACAGCGGCAGATTACTCCCTCAATTCTGCCGAAACTTCGCCATTTCAGCAGAATTAGCCGAGCACCCCGCTGTCACAAAATGTCAATTCAGCGGTTATACGGGAGCTTGTCGCTTGCCATTTCGGCGGAAAATATGCAAATTGTGCAGCCAACAGGAGTCCTTTAGGACAATAACTGCAATATTTACAATATCTCGGTCAAATCTAGAAATTTCTTTACCCCAATCGACCGAATTCTTTAGCAAGCTGCTCACTGGTCATGTGCAGCATCGTTGGGCGCCCATGTGGGCAGGTATGTGGTGATTTGCACCGCTCAAGCTGCCGGATAATGGACTGCATTTCATCGATGCTAAGGATTTGACCGGCTTTAATCGCTCCGTGTTTGCAAACTCGGGTCACGATTTTCTCTTCAATACTTGCCTGACCGGGTGTCGTGCCGGCTTCTAGATCAGCGATGATACCTGCCAGCACTTCATCAGGCGCTTGGTTTGCTAGCAGGGCAGGTACCCCGCGAATAATGAAGGTGTTCGGCCCAAATGGCTCTAATGTGAAACCGACTTCAGCCAGTGTTTTTAGATTTTCCTCAACTAAATGGGCATCTGCGGGCGGGAACGTAACAGTTTGTGCTTCAAGTGAGAGCTGTGCCACTTGCTCATGCCGTTCGTGCTCCTCCATGAACTGCTCGTACAGGATACGCTCGTGAGCTGCATGTTGGTCAATTAGGTACAAACCGGACGGGCCTTCCGCAATTATGTAGGTCGCCCCGACTTGTCCCACCACCCGCAAAATAGGCAATGTTCTTGGCTTCGCAGGTGCACCAATACCTTCCGGTATGCTGTCAGGCGGAAGTGTTGTGCTTGTATGATTGTTTAGTGGTATCCGTGTGTATTGTCCCGCCGAGTGTAAGTCAAGGTTCATGCCGAGTTGCTGTTGTGGGACGCTTGTAGATGCACTACCATCCCAATGCTCCCAGTCATTTGCCCGAAAACCCAACCCCCCGAACCGCCCTGATCGCATAGCTGGTGTCTGCGCAAGCTCGACTACCGAGCGCCGGACGGCTCGCTGAACCGCGCTAAATAGAGCTTCTGGGTCGCGAAAGCGAACTTCTGCCTTCGTTGGATGAACATTCACATCCACTTCGGATGGTGGAAGTTGCACCATGACGATAGCCACCGGATACCGCCCCGTCATCAAAAAAGTATGGTATGCCTGTGTGATTGCGTACGACAAGCGTGTGTCTTGAATCCACCGCCCGTTTACAAATAGGGTGATATGATTGCGGTCGGCACGGTGTAAACTAGGGACGGAACTAAAGCCGGTGACATTAATTTCCGGTCGGCTGCCACTGGCCGAGTCATGGCCTTTAACCTCGACCATATTCTTGAAGCTGTCGAGTCCCATAGCCGCCACGATCACATCCGCAAGTTGTCCACTGCCATTTGACCGAAACACTTCCCGGCCATCTTGCTCAAGCACGAATTTCACATGAGGGTAGGCCATCGCATAGCGGCTGACAAACAGCGCAATTTGGCGTTTTTCAGTGTTCTCTTTCTTCAGAAATTTGAGGCGTGCTGGCGTGTTATAAAACAGATTCTCAACAGTAATAACCGTTCCAGCAGGTGCCCCAATTGCCTGTTTCCGTAGGATCTCGCTGCCTGCCAGTTGGATCATGAGGCCGGATTCGTTATCGATGTGGCGCGTAATCATGCTCAATTGGCTGACCGAGGCAATACTGGCAAGCGCCTCACCACGAAAGCCCAATGTTTCAATGGACGATAAATCCTCCGCTGAAAGCAATTTGCTGGTCGCATGACGCTGAAAAGCAAGTTCGACTTCATGGGGAGGAATACCGCTCCCGTCATCACTGATGCGGATACGCTGCCGCCCGCCGCCTGTAATTTCGATGCGGATGTTTGATGCACCTGCGTCAATGGCGTTTTCGAGCAGCTCTTTGACCACCGAAGCGGGGCGTTCAACCACTTCGCCTGCCGCGATTTGGGCGACGACGAGTTCTGGCAATATATGTATTGGCATGTCAGTACTTCCCAAACACTCGCTGAAAGTCGGTTAACATACCAGCTTCCAGCGCGATTAGTAGCTATTAGTCGGATGCGGAGAAGAGATTAGCCCCTTCAAGTGGGATACTGATGTAAAAGGTGCTGCCTTTGCCTTCTTCGCTTTCGACCCACGCATTACCACCGTGGCGTCGTGCGACACTACGGACGATAAACAGCCCTAATCCTGTACCCTTGATCTTCTTGAATTCAGGGCGGTGAATGCGTGAATGACGTTCAAATAGCTGTGCTTGATTTTGTGGGCTAATGCCAAGCCCTGTATCTTGCACTCCGACGAGAATAAGGTTGTCGCGAAGGGTTACGGAAACTTGAATAGCGCCATTATCAGGTGTGTATTTAATGGCGTTGTCTACAAGGTTGGTCATGGCGCGTTGCAGCATCGTCTCATCGGCGTTAATGATAGGCAAATGCTCATCAACTCGTAGGCTCACATGCAGTGTTTTCTCCGCTGGCACAAGATGATTATCGACGATTTTACGCGCGATTTGCCCTAGGTCAGTCGGTACACGCATAACCTGATACGAACCCGATTCAGGATCGTAGCGACCTGCATCTTGCACATTTTCGACCAGTGCGGTCATCTGCGCCACGCCCGATAGAATCTTTGTGATGAAGTATTTCTGCTTCTCGTTTAATTCACCGACCGATTCCATCAAACTTGCAAATCCCTGAATGGCAGTTAATGGAGAACGTAGATCATGCAATACATAACGCATCGACTCGCTTTGGTTATGGTTCAGCCGCGTATAGTGGGTCACATCTTGTAGCTCTAGTGTCCAACCATGAGGGGCAGGCTCAATATGCGGTAAGAATGTGCGGTCGGCAAATTTCCATTCGCTCAGACTATTAAGCCCTCGTGCAAATCCATCGAGTTCCTGTTCATACACAATTTCGGCTAGGGTTTGTGTTCCGTCAGCTTTTTCCGCGTTGATACTACTGAGCAGGAAGAAAGCATGGTTGAAACCGATAACATGGTAAGTCGAGTTCAAAAGAACGATAGGGGATATGATCGTGTCAAGTAACGTTGTGAGAGTTTTAAGTTCTCGTTGATCTGTTTCCGAAAGTGTTTTCACTGTTATGGTCTCGGTTGTCAGAATATTGGATTGTAATGAGTAGGTGAATTAATCTATACATTATATGATTGTTTATGGATCGAGATCAAGTTTTCGCTGATGTTCTTGGATTGATCTATCCAAACTTGTCATTCAGAGTTGTGTTTTTCCAAGTCGGATAGCATCGTTCGAATGCGATCTGCTACCATAGCGATGGCGACATGGTTATAACCGCCTTCGGGGATGATCACATCAGCATGGCGGCGGCTTGGCTCAACGAATTGGAGGTGCATGGGGCGCACGGTAGTTAGGTACTGGTTAATGACTGATTCGATAGTGCGACCACGTTCCACAATATCTCGTTGCAACCGACGGATAAAGCGAATATCGGCATCAATATCAACAAAAATTTTGATGTCAAATAGGTCTCGCAAATCTTCCTCTGCGAAAAGCAAAATCCCCTCGATCAGAATAATAGGCTGCGGCTGTACCAATTGCGTTTCGGCTGTCCTGCGATATTCAGTGAAGTCATAAATTGGGATTTGGGCAGGTTGCCACTGCTGCAACCGCTTAATATGCTCGATCATTAAAGACGTATCGAGCGCATCAGGATGATCAAAATTGCGGACATCCGATTGAATGAACGGAATTTCAGCTATATTTTTGTAGTAAGCATCATGTGGAATGTAAGCGATTCGATTACTACCGACCCGTTCTAAGATCGCATTGGAAATGGTCGTTTTGCCCGCACCTGTACCTCCAACAACAGCAATGGTTATAGGATGCGGCATTTTCTGCATGATCGCCTCATTATCAAAAAACGAAAGCCCGCACTTTTCCTGAAGAGAGGTGCGGGCAAAATGAGAGCCACCTATGGGATTTGAACCCGCAACCTACCGCTTACGAAGCGGTTGCTCTACCGTTGAGCTAAGGTGGCACCGCCCTTATTATAGCAGAGCAGAATCTTTACTCGCAAGGCTTGATTAAGCGGTTAGAGAGTTGGCAATCAATGACGGAAATGTCGAACGCCGGTAAAGATCATGGCGATATTTGCTTTATTGGCCGCTTCAATCACTTCTTTGTCACGAATAGAACCGCCGGGTTGGATGATGGCGGTAATCCCCGCCTGAGCCGCCGCTTCTACACCATCCGCAAATGGGAAATAAGCGTCTGATGCCATCACACTCCCTTTTGCTACTGCTCCCGCTTTGGTTACCGCTAATTTGACCGAGTCCACACGGCTCGATAAACCACCACCGATACCAACCGTTTTATTCGGTAAAGCGAGCACAATCGCGTTGGACTTGACGTGTTGTACAACCTTCCACGCGAATTGTAGAGCGTCACGTTCTTCATTAGTTGGTGGTCTGGCACTGGTAATTTGCAATACTGTCCCGCTGGGGGCGCCCATATCGGTTGTTTGAGCCAGCCAGCCACCTTGCACACTGCGAACTTCAAGTTCGTTACCGCTATATGGCGCCGGGACTTGCAGTAATCGGCAGTTCTTACGTTTATTGGCAAATTCTGTTTGAGCATTGGGTGAAAAAGCGGGTGAGGCGATGGCTTCAACAAACAGTGATCCCAGTGCATTGAGGAAGTCAACATCCACAATACGGTTGACGGCAATCACACCACCAAAGGCCGATACTGGATCAGAAGCGAGCGCATTTGGAAAAGCTTCTTCAATGGTAGAGCCGGTTGCAATGCCGCACGGGTTGAGGTGCTTGACAATCACAACTGTTGTTTCCGAAAAGATGCTTACCGCACGACACGCTGCATAGAGATCAAGAATATAGTTGTACGAAACCGTTTTGCCCACCAAAACAGTCCCACCAAGTGGGCCGGATTTACTAGATCGACTGTAATAGGCGGCTGTCTGGTGTGGGTTTTCCCCGTAACGCAGGCTTTCCACCCGCTGCATCCCAATCGATAGATGCTGTGGAAGATCAGTACTGAGCAGACTTGGTACTTGATCTTGTGATAAGAACGCATGGATGGCGGTGTCATAATCACGAGTATGTGCAAAAGCTTTTACTGCGAGTTTGCGTCGGGTAGCTAGGTCAACGGCGCTCGACGCTTTTAATTCAGCAGAAATTTTCGCGTAGTCAGTAACATCGCAAACCGTTATAACGTGAAAAAAATTCTTTGCCGCGGCACGTAGAAGAGTAACACCACCAATATCAATCTCTTCAATCGCATCTTGAAGTGTAATACCTGTTTGAGAAACCGTATCCTGAAAAGGATACAAATTGCACACAACCATATTGATGGGTGCATAACCGTATTGTTGTAAACTATCTAAGTCCTCAGCTTTATCCCGTGCTAATATACCAGCATGAATAGCAGGATGCAGCGTCTTTACCCGCCCGCCCAGCAATTCACGTACACCGGTAACCTGCTCCACAGAAGTAACAGGCAATCCAGCCGTTCGCAGGGCTGATTCAGTTCCCCCACTTGCGACGAGATCCCAGCCATGATCGACTAATGTAGTCGCAAATGCAATCAGATTGGTCTTGTCATAGACACTTATTAATGCGCGGGGCATCGTTTGCCACTATCCTTTATTGTTGATAAACAGACGAAAAGAGATTATACCCAAAAAAGAAAACGCCTGTGATTTTGTGTCACAGGCGTTTTCTTTATAAACCGGAAGTTTTTGCGTCTTCCTGTGTCCACAATTGTTCGTCAACGTCGATGCCAACACGAGCTGAGCGCTCAATAAAGCCATAACCCATGAGCATCACAAATGCGCCCGCTAAGAAAGTGAGCGCCAGTGGAATACCAAAGCGCAGTGGACCAACCAGAAAAGTACCGAGCAGTGCAGCAGGGGCAACACCAATATATGCTAGCACCCCTAGATGATGAAATAGATGCCCTAACGTTCCACCAAAAATCTTTTGCTTCTTTTGCGATAGGGCAGAAGCAGGAAATGAACCAATAATCGAGATGATCAGCACGATAACAATAACGAGCGTTGATCTATCCATACGAAACCACCTCTAATGTAGGGTATAGATGAACGGTTGCAGGGCAGGGTTGCTACCAAGAATGATAAAAATAGCGACCACGATAAGGGCAACTATCATCGGGATGAGCCAGTACAGTTTACGGCGCCACAAAAAGCTCAACAGCTCACCTAAAACACCCATACGGGAGAAAAGATCGCGCATCAAATTCCTCTATTTCGGTTTCCGAACCAAGAACGTGTTTAAGACAAGATAGTCAATATCGCTGTTTTGGAATGTATTCCATGCATCACGGGGCGAAGTCACGATGGGTTCACCACGTAAATTAAACGAAGTGTTCAATATAATGGGTACGCCGGTAATCTGGTCAAACCGTTCAATCACACCGTAGTAGCGAGGGTTAGTCTCTCGCTCAATAGTTTGTAGGCGACCTGTCCCCTGATGACTAACGGCTTGGATGCTCTCCTGTTGGTCCGCTTTAATCGGCGCAACCATCAACATATAGCGGGGTGCTTCATGAATTTCAACGCCGGGGTAGTCAAAATACTCAGCAGCGCGGTCACGTAGGATAACCGGCGCGAATGGGCGGAAAGGCTCACGAAACTTAATTTTCGTGTTTACCACTTCTTTCATCTTCTCTGTGCGGGGGTCAGCTAAAATACTGCGGTTGCCAAGAGCACGAGGTCCCCATTCAAAGCGTCCTTGAAAGAAACCCACAACTTTTTCTTGTGTGAGTCCTTCTGCCACAACATCCAGTAGCTTACTTTCATCGTTGTCAAACGCTTCAAACTTCACGCCTTTGCTGACGAGGAAATCCCTACACTCAGCATCACTATAGCCTTGACCCCAATAAGCGTGCGGCATAACCCAGTTGCGCGGCTTACCAAGCGCAATGTGGTATGCCCATAAGGCCGCACCCAATGCACCACCATCATCACCCGCCGCTGGCTGAATATAAATCTCATCGAACGGCGTTTCATTGAGGATTCGGTAGTTTGCTTTGGTGTTCAGTGCAACACCACCCGCCATCACTAGCTTGCTTAAGCCAGTCTTTTTGTGCAGATAGTTAGCCATGCTGATCAGTGCTTCTTCTGTGACCACTTGAATACTAGCCGCAATATCGGCATAGCGCTGGTTTTCGTCCATAGCGGCTTTTTCGGCTGTCCGCTCTGGATTAGTCACAGAGGTAAAGAAATCAGCCTCAGCAGGGCGGGCTGGACCAAATAGATCAACAAACTTTTGATTGAAACTCTCACTAGCAGAATAGTGGTAGCTAAAATACTCCATATTCAGTTGGAAGCTGCCATCTTGCTCATTGAACTGAATCAGCTTCTTGATTTTGTCAACATAACGTGGCTGCCCATAAGGAGCCATTCCCATCACTTTATACTCACCGTTATTGACACGGAAACCGAGGTAAGCAGTGAATGCCGAGTAGAGCAGCCCAATCGAATGAGGGAAACGCTGTTCCTGAAACAGGTTGATGTTATTGCTGCCGGTGGTGTCCGTTTCCCAACGGCTTGTCGCTTGGCCGAGCGTTGTGGTCGTCCACTCGCCCACACCATCAACCGTAAGCACTGCCGCCTCACGGAACGGGCTGGCGAAGAATGAACTGGCAGCGTGGCTCATGTGATGGTCACAGAAGAGAATCCGGTCGTGTTTGATGCCAATCTCGTTCTGAATCGTCGTTTTGATCCACAACTTATCTTTTAACCAATTGACCATCGCATCACGCCATACGCTGGCCGATTTTGGGAATGAGCCAAGCGTAGTAAGTAAAATACGCTCAAACTTAACCAGAGGCTTTTCATAAAAGACCGCATAATCAAGGTCTTTACCCGTAATACCAGCCTGTGCAAGGCAAAACTCGATGGCCTTTTGGGGGAAGCTGTTGTCGTGCTTTTTACGGGAGAAACGCTCTTCCATAGCGGCAGCAACAAGCTGTCCGTCCTTGAGAAGTGCGACTGCGGAGTCATGGTAGAAACACGCGATACCCAATATATACATTGTGAATTAACCCTGTCGTCGCGCCAGATCGATATCGGGGGATACAGGTTCGCGTTCTAGCCACGCAACTTGCTTTTGCTTTTCGTCGTTTTTCGTCGAGAAACGTGCAATTAGCCCGAATGGAATCAGAATAGTGTAGTAGAAACCGATCGCGATTAAACTTGCCTCAAAATCACCAATGATACCGGCGATAACTTTAAAGCGTGACCAAACGAGATCTAATACCTCTCTCAAAAGAGTTTGCTCCTCAATGCAAGCTTGCGCAATGGGCTGCATCATAGCATATTCACAAATTAACTTCCAGAATCGAGTGAGTTGGGTTGTCGTAATGGGGCACAAATCGGTACAATAGGGGGAATGGCGTTTCTTAATCAGGACTATTTACTATGAGCCTAGAGCAAACCTTACGGTCCAAGCGTGATTCAAAAGCAATTCCTCATCTGGAACAGTACGCTCCAGTTTGGATTGTGGAAGAAAAACTGATCCCAAGCGATGAAGCAGTTCAATTTAATGTTATGTTTGAACACCCTCTGTATGGGTGGGTTAATCGTCGTTATCGCTACGATGGGTTTAACGATGTGTTGTATCACAAGGGACAGACGTTGATGAACGAGAATGCAGTTCTCGATGCACAAGCCAAAGATCCTTACATCGCGACCACAGTTGCCGATATTCCGAATTCCTACGGCGGTTAGCCAGCCACTTTGTTTAGCAGTCGATAAGCAGCAGTCTATTATGAGGCTGCTGCTTTCTTTTATAGTCGTATAGTAGTTAAGACGCCTTTTTCTCAGCCGTAAGCATGAATACCCGCGTTTCTTGCCCGCCCATTCTAAACTTGTATATTTCATTCCCACGCAGGAAATCAAAAACCTTATAACCTTTTTCAATAGCGGTGCGGATATTGTGCGCCAGCAGAATGATACCAGCGCTCAAATGACCGTATTTATCCGGTAGCAAGCCAGAATTGTAAACCTGTACACTGTCGCCGTATAAGAAGTTAAGATACGAGGCGCTTGGTTCCCCATCCACAGTCAGGAAACTGAGTTGCAGCCAGCCTTTCTTAAAGATCAGCGGCACAACCGCCATGAAGAATGCCATATTCTGCGGATCTTCGAGGAATTTGGCCTTATCATATTGCGATGAACCCATCAGATGCAGGAACTTCTGCATTTCGTCTTGCAAGTTGTGTGTTTCATCCACAATGTACCAGTCGATTTTTTCGGTAGCACCTTCCGCTCGGCGCAGCTTACGGCGCAGTTCATGGCGTTGCTTTTTGTCAAGTAGTTCGAAATATGCCTCCCACTCATCGGGAAGTTGAATAACAGGGCAGACTTCTTGCTGTGTCAGTTGTGCGCTAAAACCTTGTTGTTCGAGTGCTGGAGCGAAATCGGTGTAGGTTGGAGAGGCTTCTGGGAGGTTACATAGGTTGATGAGGTCAAAATGCTGAGCATTGTCTTTTGCAAACGCGGCGAAGGCTTCATAGACTTCGCGTTGACAGTCTTTATCAATGATAACATCGAGGTAATCCGTGACCTCAACACATCCAATAGGGCGGACAACTCGTCCATACTTTTCGGTCGAGTCAATAAACCATGGCGCAAGACCTACTAAGCGGTCAGTGGCATCACGACAGGTAATTACCCACAGTTCACCGGGTTTGTAAGCCATCCACCATGTCGACTGCCACTCCCATGTGCTAAAGACACGATCAGACTGACTTCGACTCAGTAGTGCATTCCATTCCGGCTCAAGGTCGGCAAATAATTCAGGTTGGTTATAAGCGGTTAACTTCACAGGTGTTCTAACCCTCTGCGTATGTATAAAAATTGAACCGAAAGTAGCATACCATATCTGGGGCGGGAAATATAAAGCCGCCCAATGATTAGGGCGGCTTTATTGAAAGCTTTAGCTTGAGATTTCTTACTTC
>JAPUDW010000043.1 GCA_027492915.1 Bacteroidota bacterium
ACGCCGCCTCCCCCCCGCCGCGCCCCCGGCTGGCCTTGCCGCCGCGCCGCTGCGCCCAGCCCAGCGGCCAGCGCTGACCCCCGGACGTCAGGCCATCCCACAAACCGGCCAAGCACTGATGGGCATCTTAGAAGCACTGCTTAATAAAACGGAGCCGAAAGAAGCACATGTCCTCATCCCGCCCCATTTGATTGTGCGTGAAACTTGTGCGCCGCCTAAGCAATAAGGCTTAAGCGAAACGCTTGAGTACCGCGTCAACAGTAAGGATCGCTAGTCCATCGGCACTTACCAGATGCGCCTGCTGGACATTCGACTGCCCCACCCCGACCGTCCAGAAACCACCTTTGAGGGCTGCCTCAACACCCGCTTCGGCATCTTCAAATACCACAGCTTCAACAGGCGGTGTGTGCAAACCACCCGCCACCCAGATGAACAGATCTGGCGCGGGTTTGCTGTTGGTGACGCTGTAGCCATCGCCGATCACGCCGAACATGTCGATGACACCTAACCGTTCCAACACATTCTTGGCATTCTTGCTGGCGGAACCAATGCCCAACTTAATCCCCGCCGCATGAGCCGCTTGCAAAAACGCGCCGACACCCGGCAGCAGGTGGCTTGGTGTCACCTCATCCAAATAGCGCACATAATAATCGTTCTTGCGCGTCATCCACACTTGCGCGGTCTGCTCGTCAATCGGCCTGCCCTTCAACATGCGGCTGAGGCTTTCACGGCGCGAAACACCGCGAAGCTGCTCATTATCCTCGCGGGTGAACGGCACACCTTCTTCATCGGCAAGCTGCTTCCATGCGAGAAAGTGAAACTCGGCGGTGTCGGTAATCACGCCGTCCAGATCAAAAATGAATGCTCGAATTTTGTTGCCCATAATCATCCCAAAATGTGGCTATGTATAAATGGTATCATGCACGCAAGTAACTGACATGCAAAGGGGATACATGTGTATCCCCTTTGATTCATACCCATTTTAAACGTTTAAGTCAAGTATTATCCAATGTTGATGCTCAGACAACGACAACCTGATAATGTCCCGCACCAACTTCTTGCACCGCATCGCTGACTGCCGCCCCATTCAGCGTGATTTGCTGACCGCTGCTTGCTGGAACGTGCAAGGTCGCTGTGGTATTCGGGGGAACTTCGACCTGCCATTCCAGCTTGCCGTCATCCAAATTCCACTTCGAGGTTAATGTGCCATATGGCGTTTTGAGCGTACCGGCGGCGTTAGTTAAGCCGCCACCCGGCTGCGGGCGCAGGATGCTGTGTTTGTAAGCTGGTTGGGCGGGATCAACCTCGATACCGGCGGTGGTGTTGTACAGCCATGCGCCAATCGAGCCGTAAGCATAGTGGTTGAACGAATTCATGCTCGGACTTTGGAAGCCTTTTTCCTCCGTCCAACCATCCCACCGTTCCCAGATGGTCGTCGCACCCTGCGTCACCGAATACAGCCATGACGGCCATGTTTTCTGGTTAACCAGTTCGTAGGCCACATCTAACCGACCGTTTTCGCTCAACACATGCGGTATATACGGCGCACCCACAAATCCAGTGGAAAGATGCAAATTACGGCGGTGAATATCCGCCACCAATTCTTCAACGGCAGCAGTACGCAACTCCGCTGGCAGCAGGTCGAAGTGCAGCGCTAGGACGTAAGAGGTCTGGGTTGGAGTAAATAGGTTAGTATTGAATACATCGGACTGTATCGCACCGTAATCGACTTCCTCCAAGTTACCGCGTGAGATGGCATCCGCTTCATCCATCCGGCGGCGGGCATCCGAAGGACGTTCCGCGACCGTCGCCGTGCTGCCCTTGAGGTAACGTGCGCCGAAAGCCTGCTTTACTTCCTCAAAAAGCTTTTGATACTTCGCCTCATCCGCCGATTTACCGAGAACCGACGCAATCTTCGCCAATAGCTGCGCATCATAGGCAAGGAATGCCGTACCGATCAAGTCACGCGGGGTCGTCGCGTTAATCGAAAGCCAATCGCCGAACCCCGGCCAACCTTCATATTCCGGTGCGCAGCGAATGTAGCCAGGGCTTGTCGCCAGCAAGAAGTCGATAAACTTGGTCATAGTAGTGTAGCTGGTTTCGAGAATGCGCTTATCACCATAGCAAAGGTAGATCGTCCACGGGCAAATAATCGCCGCATCTGACCAAGCTGGCCCTCCATCGTCAAGAAACGAAGTAGGCATCTTCGGCACGACTGGCGGCACAACCCCGTCCTCACTTTGCGAGTCGGTCACATCCTGCGCCCATTTAGTCATGAAACCTGCCACATCCATATTATAGGCGGCAGTCCGCACGAACACCTGAATATCACCCGTCCACCCCAAGCGCTCATCACGCTGCGGGCAGTCGGTTGGAATATCGACAAAGTTACCGCGCTGGCCCCATACGATATTCTTCTGTAATTGGTTGAGCGTTGGGTCGGAACATTCGAAGTCACCCGTCCGTGCCATCTCCGAATGCAGCACAATTCCCGTAACTGTATCGCGAGTCACTTTACCGGGGTAATCTTGAATCTCGACATAGCGGAAGCCGTGGAATGTAAATGTCGGTTCCCATTCGACCTCCTGATCGTCCTTGAAGGTATAGTAATCCACCGCCCGTGCGCTGCGCAGGTTGGTGGTGTACATGGTGCCATCATCGTTCAGCACCTCAGCGTAGCGAAAAGTGATGGTCGTGTTGGCTGGTGCGCTGCCTTTGAAACGTACCCAACCCACCATGTTCTGTCCGAGGTCGAAAATCACACGGTTCGCCGTAAAAGTGTCCTTATCGACAGGATTGGCAATCGGCTTTAGTTCCTCGATACGCTGCACCGTCGGCCCGTTGGTGGCAACAATTTCAATCGGCGGTGCTTCAAAGAGCTGCACCTTGCGCCACTGGCTGTCATCAAATTTGGGCTTATCCCAACCGGGGATTTCCAGCCGCGCATCATGTTCCTCGCCCATCAGCAAATCGTTGCTCAAGATCGGCCCGAATTGGTAACGCCATGTGTTGTCAGTGGCGATACTAAGTTTACTGCCATCGTCTAGTGTCACCTCAAGCTGTGCCAGCAAACGTGGGCGGTCGACATACTGCTGACGGTGATTCAAACTGATATGCCCTACAGCCCAACCATCACCCAGCATCGCCCCCATCACATTCTCGCCAAGTTGAAGCAGCTTGGTTACATCATACACTTTATACTGCACCCGCTTAGAATAATCTGTCCAACCGGGGTTAAACACATCCTCGCTAACCGCCTGCCCGTTAATCGTGCATTCGTACAATCCTAGTGCTGTGACGTATAAACGGGCGGATTGCGGTACGCTCGGCAGCATCAGCGGCTTCCGCAGCATCGGTGCAGGGATCAGCGAACGGGGGCCACCGCGCAGTTCTGCGCCAATCCACTGCCCCACCCACTCGCGCTGGTCGAACAGCCCCATCTCGAACCACGCCGTTTCAGATTGTGCAGCCACGCCGGTTTCATCCCACACCGTCACCTGCCAATACACCCGCTGCCGTGAACTTAACGGCTTGCCTGCGTAAACCACATGCAGCGATTGGTCACTTTCTACCTTACCGCTGTCCCACAGGTCAGCCGTAGCAGCGCTCAACCCTGCCAACGTACTCGCTGCCAAAATCTGGTAAGCCGTTTGGTGTGCGCCTGTATTCCCGCTTTGCATCTGCCAGCCAAAGCGCGGGCTGGTGACATCAATCCCCAGCGGGTTTTCACGATACTCACAAATCAAATTACGAATAACAGTCACAATAATTCCCCTTCTGAGTTGCCTTATGCCTGATAAAACTTATTTTCCAACCAACATCTGCACCGGCCCAAATAAGCCGGATACTTTTTGACCGGGGCGCACATAATGCGTTGGGCTAACCGCGTCCAAGTATGGCGCGAGGGTGTTCAGCACCAGCACCTCGACCGTGTTTTCGCCAACCTCGCACAGCGCGGCGATGTCGAACTGGTACGGTGACCACACCCGCACACCGGCGTTTCTCCCGTTGACGCGCACCTCTGCCGTGCCGCGCACCTTACCCAAATCTAACACCGCTTGAGATGATAACGCATCCAGCGTGAATGTGGTCTGGTAGCGGATGCCGCCGGAATACGCGGTTAACCCCTGCGCTGCCCAATCGCCCAACCGCATCATGCCGATCGCTGTGGTGTACGTCACCGGCGCGGTAAAAACGCCGCCGCCCGTGCGCCCATGTTGCGGTTCGACGCGCAGCCATGCCCTGCGTTCCACCTTATCCGAGAGGGTGATATGCGCCGAGCCGTTGTCCACCGTGATCTCTTCGCCATCCACCCACAGCCGCGCCTTCCCCGCCACCGGCAGATGCACCTCGCGCACTCCCGGCGGTAGCTGCCACGCGAACCATTCGACCTGCGTTTGCCCCGCCGATGCATCCGGCACTACAAGAATCACCACACCATTCGAGGGGGTGTTATCCAGCCATGCTGCCTCAGGCAAAGGATGCGGTCGCCGCCATAATGTCGGCCATGCCGGGTCATTCCACTGGATGCGGAACAGCTTCACCGGCTGCGCAGCGCCACCATCGCGCCGCACCTGCCAGTGTAACCCGCTGGTGATCGGCAGCCGTTCGCCGTTCGCCCCTTCAACCAGCGCATCAACCATCGTCGCCGCATAACCACGCTGCTGGTTCAAACCCATTGTCGAAAGTGGTGCTTCTTTCTCAATCACCTCATCATTCTCATCAATCTGGATGACCGGGGTCGAGCCAGTATCCTGAATCTCGACAATCAGATCATTCGACCCCTTGCGGCAGTTATGAACCACATACGGCTGCACCCGCGCCAAACTCGCATACGGATCAAAGCCGCCCTGCCGCCCTACTTCTACACCGTTCACAATCAACTTGCAGGGTGAATCGGCGGAAACTTGCACTACCATCGACGTTGGCTCGAAATCCACCTCAAACGTGTGGATGTACTCGATTCGCGAGTCGCGCTGTGCGGGATCGGCAGGTATCATGCGTTCGGGTCGGGCGAAAGCTTCTGCATCGGTCACCAGCGCCCAATAAGCACGCAAATCAATCTCTGTTTCCGCCAGCAACCGCCATTCCAGCAAATTTGTCCCTGTTTTAAGCGTAATCGGCACCATCCACAAGTACCCCGGCGCACTGTCGCCAACTGGCTCACCATTCAGCCACGCCCGTTTGCGTGTGGGTGCAGCCAGCGCCAGAAAACATGACCGTGCTTCATCTGACCAAACGGTAGTGCGGAATTGAACCCCATCGCCGGCTTTCACATGCCCAAACGTCAAGAATTCTTCCGGCACATGCGCCTTTGGCCCAAGGTTTGGCACATGCAGCGCGTCCTTATAAATACCGCGCTGCAACGAGTATTCCGCCGCGCACCAGCCTTCGCCTTCCAACTGGCCATCTTCTGGAATAGCGCTAAGGGGTGCGGGTAATTCCTTCGCCTGCCGCACACCCGACCACCAGCCGTAATTACCGAAGGTCGCCATCACTGAATCGCCTTCTACAGCACCTTCATACCAGCGCCCGCTGATGCCATCTTCGCCTGCTTGCTCGACATGATGAGCGAACGACCATGTTTGCACAGGTGGCGCTCCAGCAAAGTCCGGTTTGGTCAGGTCACCGTAGCGGTTGTCCAACGTCTGTTCGAGGGTTGCTGTCCACACATCACCTAATGGGAACACCTGCATGTCATGTTCAATGGCTGTTTGAGTTACTGCCCCGCCGGACTTATCCCATACCAGTAAAGCAGCAGGGGACGAGTCAAATGGCACTTGCACCTCGGTCACATCGCCGCGCACAGTTGACGCAACAGGTCGCCGCTCCCCACTGAACGCATCCCACAACTGCGGCGTACCCTCGAAGCCGCGCACGGTAATCGTCATCGGGTTCTGGTAACGTGCGGGGTCAAATTCATAATTCGCCCGCAGCCAACTTAAACCATCATTTTGAGTGTCGGTGTTGCGCGTGGCATGAGGTGATGCCGCTGGAACATAAAGAACATCTGCGCCATCAATCTGGCGGTGCAGTACCGGCACCGGTGCTTCCACCGCGCGGGGTAAGTTCGCCAGCGCACCCGCAATTTCGTCCGCCTGCGCCAGATGAACCGCTTTACCCGACGCGAACACATCTCGCAGCGCTTGTAGTTGGGCATCCGTCCCGTTCACCACATGATCGGGTATCGTGCCTACAGCAATAAGCAAGCCGCCCTGCTCGACAAACCGCACCAGTTGCTCGGCAGTTGCGCCTTCCAGCACTTTGCAGTCAGGCAGCACAATCGCCTTAAAACGTTCCGCACCGATGCGTAACGCGGCGTTTTCCACTGTACCACGCTGCACCGAGTCGTCATCCAGCACATCAAAATCACGCTTATCAGTTTCCAGAGTTCCGGCGACCATCTGCAAGAACATCATGGTTCCAGTGAGCGCGATGAACGTATCGTTCGCCGCTTGTGTACTCGGCAGCGCACCGTTGACCGTCAAACCGGATTGAATAGTCGTCGTCGGGTACAACACGCCGACATCGCATACATGGCTGCCCTGACTCAGCAAGAAGCATAGGCGGCTGATGGTGTTGGCGAACGCCGAATAGTGCCGCCAGTAAGGCTGCCGCCAGCAGGTCGAAGGGGGTGCCCATTCGTACCAACCGCCCCATGTGCTGTAGTAAACCGCATGTGGGTCGTATAAGGTCGCGCCATTCCGCAGCCACGGCAGCAGCCAGTCAAACGTTTCTTCCAACGTGCCGCCCCACCCGCTGCTGTGGAATGACTCAATCCACACACGCGGACGCTCATATAGATGCGCCAGCGAACTATGAATCTTGGCGTTGCCGTGGTGGTCGCTCCCCGGCACGTCGTACCAGCGGTGCGTCTGCATATAATCGGCGTACTGCTCGACTCCGCCGATAGGTTGACCTGTTCGCGCAGGGCTTTGCTGGTCAACCCCGCACACCAGCCCATGCTTGCGGTGCCAATCAAACAGCGGTTTAAAGATGGCCTTCTCCGCCAAGTCCGCCCGTACTTGGTGGTAATCCACCCGCACCTTTTCAGCTTCCGCACCCTCGCCTTCCCACAACGCGGACATATCATCGCGCAAGTCGTAGCCCTTGCTGTGTTGGAATGCCTCGGCGAATACCAAACTCCACGTCAGCATACTCGGCAGTTCATCTTGGAACGAACCGACAATTACATCACCAAAATACTGCCCTGCTCGACGCTCGAACTCATAGTGAATCACGTCCATCAACCGCGCGCAGCCATCCGCGTTGAAGTAATCAAAACCACGCCGGATCGCGTACATCAGCCGCAAGCGTTTGTTACCTACCGCATCTGTGGTTACGCTACGCCCATCCAGCTTCAGCGCCACCGGACTCCCAATAACGTTGCCCTGCTCATCCAGTGGAATATAAGCCGCCGCCAACGGGGTGCCTTCGGATGGGCATTCTAGCGATAAGCTGCCTGTGCCTTCCGCCGTGACCGAGTTCAGCGCCTGCCCTGCATAGTCGGGGTTATCACGCACGATACCACCCTGCAAGTTCGCGCCGGAAAACCCGATCTGGTCGTAAAACCACACACGCATTCCCAGCGCCTTCGCATCCTCACACATGTCAAGGAAGATCGTCCACCATTCCTCAGTCATGAAGTGCGGCTGGTCAGGGTCAGAGCCATAAAGTGGGCTGGTCGGCGCGAGGTTCAGAATGATGACGTTATAAATTCCCCCTGCAATCAACTGCTCCATCTGCCAGCGCAAACGGCTGCGTTCCAGCTTGTCGCCGCTCCACCACCAAATCGGTACTGGCGAATATTCCTTTTGCGGCGTGGCAAACTGCTGTGCTAAAGTATCTAAACGGGTCATTGTTATCATAAAAATATCCATAATAAACTACCATGCGTTTAAAGAACTAAACCCATGTTAAACTTTTTATTGCCGAACAGTACGGGGGCAAGACGAATCATGCCCCACAATAATTCCTTATCTCAAACAGCTATACAGCTATAGTCGGCAGCACCACTTCAACTTCGCATTCGGCGGGTACATCGTACTGCACATCCAACTGCCCATCGGCTGTCCGCTTCCACGATACGCTGATCGGCCCGTGCGGTGTGGGAACAACCCCTTCCGCCCACGACAAATTGAACGGCTGCGGCGCAATCCGCACACGGCTGTAACCCGGCGCGGCAGGCTTCACACCCAGCACTTGCGTCGAGAGAAAATAAGACGGTGCTGCTGACCAACCATGGCACAAACTGCGACTCCAATGTCCGTTTCCGATGAAACCGGGGAACGTTTCCCAGAACGAGGTCGCGCCCTTCTCCAGCATCCGGTTCCACTGTTCGCGCAAAATCGTCAGCGAATCGGTCGCCAGCCCTTCTTGGAACAACGACTCAAGCGTGAAAAACAAGAACCACGGGCTGCCCACGGGTACAACATCTTCTGGCTTACCCTGTGAGGCGTACCACGGGCTGCTGCCAATAAACTTGCCCTGCTTCGCCGCCAGAACGTACTGCATCACAGCCTCGCGGCGTTCACCCGGTACACCGTTGCACAGCAGCACCAGCGTATTCGTTGGCTCACTGATTCGCTGCTTACTCTCAAAAACACTATACGAAATCGGTGTAATACCGCGTTTGGCGCACAATTTCGTGTACTGGTCATAAGCCGTCTGGTCGCGCACGGTATCGACATAACCTTGATACTTGTCCGACCAACCGTATTGGTTCACCGCATCCCGCAGCCGTTTCGCCAGCGCCACATAACCATCATGCTCACCGCTGTGTCCCAGCGCGTCAGCCATCTGTGCCGCGTAATCCAAACCCTGCGCCATCAAGATCGTGTTGCTGATGACTTCACCATCACGTTCGAGGTCTTGTGCCGCCCAATCTACAAGGTTCCACACATCAGGAATATCGAGTAAATCGCGTGATGTCAGAAACGTTTCACAGCGTTCCAAACATTCTTTGACGTAGGCGTAGTAATCGACCAGCGCCGCTTTATCGCCGGTATTCATATACTGTTCCCATGCCATCCAAATCCATAGGAATGTCCACATTGGGATTTCATCAAACCATCCGCTGACGACGTGTGAAGTGGCAATATGCGTCCGCATCCCTTGAATGTGTGGGGGAATAACCATCTTGAGTTCCGGCGAAAGCGATTGCCCTGTCAAACGGATACAGCGATCAGTCAGTTCATACGCACCAAAAGCCACCGCGTTCACCAGCGCACTATTCCGCGCGTCACCCACCCAGTACACCTGCTCATACGCGGGACAATCGACATAGGTATCCAACATGCACAGCCGCACCGTGTACGCCCCAATTTCCCAAATCTTATTGAGTGTCTCGTCCGAGCTGTGGAAACTGCCCTTCGCCTCGACCGGATACGTCGCCATCAAATGTGTGATGTGCCGAATCTTCAACGGGCGTGATAAGTTGCGGAACGTGAACGAGCCGTAGCGGAAGCCGCGCCGTTCGTGCGAGGTAAACACCTGCCGACCCTCAACCGCCACATACCGGAAGCTGTTTCGCAGGTTGCGCGTCCAAAAGATGCCGCCATCATCAATGCCCTCAAAAAAGTTGGCATCAATAACTGCCCCTTCCGGCGCGTCCATATCTATCTGCACATAACCAATGGTCTCGCGCCCGAAATCCACCACCACATGCACATCCCCATCCGGCTGCGGGTTAATCGTCGTCCACTGCCCGTTATCGTGCAGCAGCGCGTTCGGTGCATCGGCAGGTTGCAATCGCCCGACCCCGTTGACCAATGCCCTTGGTGTCGCCCGTGTGATGTCGTGCGTACAAAATCCGCCCGCCACGGCAAAAAACTGCTGGCTGGAAGTGATACCGAAAATATCCGTCTTGTTCGCGCTTTCGGGGATGGCAATCACCTGCCGCCCCTGCACCAGTTCATCCAGCGAAGCCGCTTTCCAGACCGCCGTTACCTCACCGTTCAGTTCGTTCAATGGTGAAATCAGCCCCCACGCCGCGCCGCTGGCAAACCGTTCCGCCGTGAAGATCAGAGCCTCGCCCGTCTCGAACAGCAGCGAAGGCCACTCGACCGTGTTAATCATGACGAGGTTCGCGCCTGCTTTCAGTGACACCTCAATCGGTGCTTCGGGGTTATCTTGAACACTGCCGCTGCTCCACAACACAGTATCATTGACACGCACCGGAATTGGCTCATAGTTCGGGAAGATATACACCCGTATATCGCAGTCCCTCGGCGCGATAATCTCGGTAAACAAAATTGACCCGCGCTCCCCCGGTGGTGCGCTCCGCAACCCCGTCCGCACTGTGTTCAACTGCTCGCGCAAATCGAGGTTCCAGATCACCCCCGACCGTGTCCTCGCCAGTTCAACCGCCTTCAGTGCCATCGGCGCGGTAGCATCCTCCGTCAAGAACGGAATGCTGCTCGGCAGTAAGTTCGTCCACGGTGCGGTGCCAACTCCGCCGATCACCTGAGCCGCATCCCACTGGCTGTCGTCGAAGCCCACGCTGTCCCAGCCGTTGATCGCCTGCCGTGCGTCGTACTGCTCCTCGAAACCGAGCTGCACCGAGATACGTGGTGCTTCGCGATTGAAAGCCTCGCAAGCCGCCGTGAGCCAGTCCGCGCCCGACCCGATCCGAGTCACCTTGCCATCAACATCTTCAAGGATGATCTCGCACAGCAACCCTGCCGAACCTTTGATGTACACCATCGTATGATCGCCGAACGAATTGACTAACGCCGCAATCACATTTTCTGCCCCCGCCGTTACCAAAGGGGTGATGTCATAACTGTCGTAGTAGTACGCATACGGGAATCCGCGCACCGGCCCCCGCCCGATATGCCCACCATTTAGACTCACTTCGTACCGCGAATCCGCCGTCAGCAGCAGCGTCGCCTGTTTCAAGTTCGCCGGTGCTGCCCACCGAAAGCGAAAATAGCGCCACTCATTTTTAATATCGCCATCGCATTGACCCCAAATCCATGATGCAGCCGATGAAAACGTCTCTGTTAATTGGGACATTCAAACTACTCTTTCAATAGGCACTAACCAATAAACAAGCGAGTATAACCTAGATGCTTAACCCACCCTGCAAACCTGCCATAAACCGCCGCGCCGTAAAGAAGAACACCACAATCAGCGGTGCCGATGCCAGCACATAACCTGCGAAGGTCACGCCGAAGTCCGTGCTAAACGACCCGCTAAAACGCAGCACACCGATAGAAATCGGATAACGGTTGCTATCGAGCAGCGTAATAATCGGCCAGATCAGGTCATTCCACGTAAACAGCAGCGTCAGAATACCCAGCGTGCTAAACGCCGGTGTCGCCAATGGCAAGGCAATGCGGTAAAACAACTGAAGTTCCGTTGCGCCGTCCAACCTCGCCGCCTCAAAATATTCTCTTGGCAATGTCTCGAAGAACGTCCGCATCAGGAACATGCCGAACGGAATTTGTACCGCTGTCCACGGGAACACAATCCCCTGTACCGTGTTAATCCACCCCATATCCTTAATCTCGACAAACATTGGGATCACCAGCAGGATACCCGGCAGCATAATCAAAATCAGCATCAAAAAGAAAATAACTTCTCGCCCCCAAAAACGGTACCGCGCGAACGCATACCCCGTTAAGCCCGATACCAACAGCACAAGAGCAACCGTCGGTGTCGAATAAATTAGGCTGTTGAGGATACTCTGCGAAATAATCGGCCACGCTTTGCCGTAATTATCAAAATGCAATGGGAAGGTCGGCAGCCAGAACTGCGTAAAAAATTGTTTATTATCTTTGAACGAGTTCACAATAACCGACATAAATGGGATATAGGTTAATATTGCCAGAACCACCAGCGCCACTGTCAACGGGAGGTCGTTCTTCCAGCCCATTCGTTTACGAGCCGCTTTACCGCGTACTTGAGTCAAGGTTTGTACAGACGTATTAGACTTCAACATCGTGCGCTCGCTTATATCTTGCCCGCAGGATGAATACGCTGAAAACGAGTGTCATCAGCATCAAAACAGTACCGATTGCCGTCGAATAACCGAACTTACCCAGCGTGAAAGCCTGTTGGTACAGGTATAAGCCGGGGGATTGTGTCGAGTTAATCGGACCACCGTTTGTCACTACCAGCATCGGCGTAAACTCTTGCAACCCTGCGTTAATTCCGAGGATGATAATCAGCGCCAACGGGCCGCGAATCGACGGTAAATCAATCGCGAAGATACGCCGCAACCGCGTACAACCGTCAATCATAGCCGCATCGTTCACCTCACTCGGCAGGTTTTGCAGCGCCGACAGCAACACCAGAAACCCTAACCCCGAAACCAGCGGAAAGCCGATCATGATAATCGCCGCCAGCGCCGTATTCGGCTGTCCTAACCACGGCTGTGCTTGGTCGCCCAAACCGATGGCGCCCAAAAATTGGTTGAGCAGCCCTAAACGCGAATTGTAAATTTGCCGCCATACAAGGAAAACGACTGTTGACGGAATAACCAGCGGTATTGTGAACACAATCCGCCATATCCCTTGCGACACATAACTGCGCAGGTTGTACACCAACTCTGCTCCGATGAGTGCCATTAGCGTCGTTAAAATGGTACGCGCGGCGGTATAAATCAAAATATTGATGACGGATTTAACAAAAATAGCATCTTTTAGGAGAGCTTGATATTGATCTAAGCCGACAAAATTGGCCTGCCGCGTGCCGTCCCAATCCGTGAAGGAATGAAACACAGCCGAAAACGCGGGGTAATAACGAAACAAGAGTAAAAGTACGATAGCGGGCAGCAGAAAGAGATAAGGCATATAGACCGGAACGAGCCGCGATCTCGGTCTGCTGGCATCGCTTACGCTGCGGGTGAGCGTCGAATTCGTTGCCATGTATTAAGCTCCAGAATGATGAAATGGGGCCAGCGTGTGCTGACCCCGCTGCGTTTCATAAACTCGCCGTCAATCCTGACCGAGAGTTATGCAGGGCACCATTCATATCCTTGGTCAGCGCACAACCGTGTCGCGCCTTCCATCCAGATTTGCTGGAGTGTGGTCTTGGTCGTTGCCTCGTCCGCCTCGCCAAGGAAGTAGGCTTGCATGGCGCTAATCCACGGGTCACGCGCCGCGAGGTCAAGACGGTTGTCGGGGTCGTTAAACAGGCGCTCCGGCAGTTCAGCCACGTTTTGGAAGCCGCTCATAACGGGGCCAGCATCCGTACCTGCGACCAGTGGCAGGAACCCACCGAAGCTCTGTGCCATCGGGCCAAAGTTTTGCGGAGCCGCGAGGTATTGCAGGAAATCTACCGCCAATGCCAGCTTGCCTTCGCGTGCTGCCGACTGAGCGATACCGTACTGTCCGGCGCTGCTGGGACCGCCTACGCGGTAAGCCGTACCTTGTGCTGCCGGTGCATCCTCGGTCGTGAAGCCGGGAATATAGGTCACGCCGTATTCAAACGGAACCGAGTTGGTGAACAGTTTGTTCTTCCATGTACCCGTCCAATATGCGCCTAACTGACCACTAAAAAACACTTGGTCAAGGTCGTCAAGGCTGGCGATGCCGTTGTAGTCGGCAGGCAAAACGCTCACGAAGTCTTTTGACAAACTCAGGTAAGTGTCCATACGCGGGTCTTCGGCGTTCAACGTACCATCGAGTACAGCCTTCGCCACTTCTTCGGGGTTCAACTGCCGCCACGGACGGTTGGCATCGTTGTACTTCTCCAGATAGAAGTCGTTCGCCATATCAGCCCACACCACCGTCAGGAACAGGTCGTCTGCCCAGAACCAGTTCGACCAGTCATTCTGCTTCACATAAGCACCGAGGCCGTCTGCGCCGGTCTTTTCCTTTAGCGTACGCATGTCGCTGATGAACTTGCCCCAACTCGTCCAGTTCGCGGGGTCAATCTCGGCCTGTGCAAACAATTCTTTGTTATAGAATAAGCCCGTTTCTACCCAGTCCAGAGACACTTGGTACCAATTACCATCAGCCGCTTGGGTTTGCGCCAGCACGTAATCCGGCAGCGAATCCGACCACTTATCATGACCCGGTGTACCCTCGGCGATATATGGGTTCGGCGCATCCAAAAACTCATTCAATGGAACCCACCATGTCTCACCGCGCACATTACGGGTACCAAACTGCTGCCACATAATATCCGGCGATTCATCAGCAGCCATACGGGCAGCGAGGAAAGCCTCTGCATCTTGGCTGGCTGGCAGCGCTTCGACGAGGGTAATCGTCACGCCCGGATGTTCTTCCATATATTTTTGTGCGATGCTGGTGGTGAGATCAGCCGTTTCTTGATCTTGTGCTGGATCATAGTAGGCGTTCAGGTAAACGGTTAGTTCACCGCTCAAACCTGCGTCCTGCGCCGTAACAACCGAAATACTGGTAACAAAGAGGCTGATAAGTAAAGCTAAAAGAAGTTTTCTTGTCTTCATTTTCTCATCCTTACAAATAACTATTAGGTGCAAACAGAAACGGAATGTGTTTATAGGTTCTCTGCGCTCCCTTCACTTTCACTATTTTGCGAAGACTTACGAATGCTTTCAGGCGGCTCAGAAGGGGACACCCACCTGAGACACATCAGAAATTATGGCTAGTGTACAACGGGCTGGTCATTCGGGGATGTGCAAAACTTGCTGCATTCAGGTGTATAATTGTACAAAATTGACTTTTTTATTTTTAGTTGGATCTAAAATTATGCATAATCCGAAACCCTTACAACATTTGACGTTTAATAAGATATTTCTTCACAAACAAGCTCCCTACGCCATCTATCGCCATCAGGTCGATGGTGAGCACGTCAACAACCTACATGACCACGATTTCCTTGAATTAGTGCTTATTTCAGGCGGAAGTGGCATTCAACTCACGCCATACGGTAATATCCCACTCGAATCTGGTTCGCTGTTTGTACTACAACCCGGCGTCTGGCATGGCTACATGGATTGTGTCGGTATGCTGGTCAATGTCTGCGCGATTGATGTCCGAGTTTTTGATTTTGAACTCGCATGGTTGCGGGATAATCCGCTGTTAGGGGATTTGCTCTGGGGCAGTGCCATCACCCCCGATGACGCAAGTTTTCGAATTCATCGTCTACGTCAGAGTGAAATGGTTCACTGCAATAAAGTCTTCTTTACACTGCAAGAAATCGAAAGTAAGGAAACCGTTCAAGCGCGTGTACATCAAATCGGCAACCTGACCACGTTTTTAGCCGATATTGCCGATAGTGTGTCAACCCCAAACCCTACCGCTTCACAATATACGCGGTCACCCATCGCCTCACCCATTATCGAAAAAACCCTGCTGATGTTCTCGCAAAACATAGCCAAAAATTGGTCTATCAGCGAACTCAGTTACAGTTTCGGCCTCACCACGCCCTACTATATCCGGCTGTTCAAACGCCAAATGGGAGAGTCTCCGCTCTCGTATCTCTCAAATCTGCGTGCCCGCCGCGCCGCCCACTTGCTCCTGCACAGTGAAACCTCCATCAATCAGATTGCGCTCGACATCGGTTGGAACGACCCCGGTTATTTCTCACGCCGTTTCCGGCACTACTTTGGTGTCAGCCCGCGCGAATACCGCCAAAAATATCTCAACTTCAGTCAGACTTAATCACCTATACGCCCGTCAAAATCTTCCAACGCAAACATCTCTTCTTCAATCTCTCCATCGGCTAGTTATCATTCCACACTCAAATATGACCTTTTACAGGGGCGAGTAGAATACCCTTACTTTCCTCGCCAACTTCGCTCCTTCCGTAATCATCATTCCACCAACGTATGACATGCTCTTTCATACGACAGCGGCTTAACAACTCTACATCACACAAGAGGCAGGATAGGGAACGAGCAAGAATTCAGAGAACGTGGATCTAGCACCGACACAATGAGCAAGTTGGAGAATATAGACAAGGGAATTGTGAGAGGGCGGATTTAGGCAGTAAACAACAGACTTGTTAAGAAACGCAGATTGAAGTGCTTGACAAATGGGAAAATGTGAACTAATCTTTGTTTGAGAGCGCTCTCAAAAGAGATTATTATGCCAAAATTGACTTTAGAAGATATTGGAAGATTAGCAGACGTTTCAAGAGCCACCGTTTCGCGGGTAATCAACGGGTATCCACATATCCGGCCAGAAGTGCGCGAACGGGTGGAGCGCGTCATTCAAGAAACGGGATTTCAACCGAACGCGGTTGCACGCTCGTTAGCTTCCAGTCAATCGCATATCATCGGCCTCTTTATCCCCAGCGTTGTTCAGTTCATTTTTGCTGATGCTTATCTTTCGGCTCTGATCCCCGGTATATCGCAAGCCTGCAACACGAACGAATACACATTAGCATTATTCCTATTTAACTCAGAAGAAGAAGAACAGAAGCATTTCCGGCGCATTCTTGGCTCTAGCACAGTTGATGGATTGATTATTACAGCTGACCGCCGGGAGACCAGCCTGACGAACGAACTGTTAGCGAACGATATTCCGTTTGTGTTGATCGGTCGACCGGCAGCACTAAGCGACAAAGTGAGCTTTGTAGACGCAGAAAACCGTGAGGGAGCTTACTGGGGCGTTTGCCATTTAATCGAGCAAGGCTACCAAAAAATCGGCTTGATCAGCACAGGTTTGAACACGGCAGCAGAAGACCGGACAGCGGGTTATATGCGGGCGATGCGCGAACATGGGCTACCTGTAGACGAGCGACTTATTGGCGAGGGTGACTTTACCGAGCCAAGCGGGTATCTAGCGATGCAGCGAATTATCCCTCATCAACCAGAAGCGATTTTTGCCACGTCCGACATGATGGCGGCGGGGGCACTACGAGCGATCCATGAGGCACGGCTGCGTGTGCCAGAGGACATCGCTATTCTGTCATTCGACGGGCTGCCACTTTCAGAAAATTCCACTCCCCCACTCAGCACTATCCGGCAATCCGTGCATGAAATCGGCAAGATCGCCATCGAAACACTCATCGACATCTTGCAAACGGGGACGCAACCCCCACGACATATTATCCTCCCAACTGAATTGGTTGTACGTGCAAGCAGCAGCGCGGTTCGAAGCCGCAAGCTGTAAGTGTGAGGAAAATACATTGAACTTAAACAACTTCCCTTCTCAAGATTGTGCAAATTTTGAGAGCGCTTTCAAGACATCATAGCGGTCACTAACGGAAAAGATTAGCCAAAAGGAGTTTTATGGCAGAATACTCATTAATTTTCAGAAGGCGTATTGAGAGCGCTTTCAAAGCAGCAAAATGTAGTTAAATTAGATTCAGAAAGGTAAAAAATGTCTAAGTCAAGATTATCAACATTGGTTTTGGTAACGGTATTCGCAGTTCTTTCTTTCGGTATCGTTAATGCTCAGAGCAGAATTCCGATTCGCTGGTACGTGGGTTTGGGTGCTGGTTCGGATGCGCCGACAATTGCAGCCCAAGAAGCAGTCGTCAAGGAATTCAACGAATCACAAAGCGAAATTGAACTGACACTTGAAATTGTGGCAAATGCCCAAGCTTATGATGTCTTGAGCACGCAAATCGCTGCTGGTAACGCACCGGACATTGTTGGCCCGATGGGTATACGTGGTCGTGCGTCGTTCCCCGGCGCGTGGTTGGATCTGAACCCGCAGATCGAAGCAGCAAACTACGACCTGACCGACTTTGATCCGGCGCTGCTGGAGTTCTATCGTGTGGAAGGCGAAGGCCAGCTCGGCTTGCCGTTCGCCGTGTTCCCCTCGTTCATGCTGTACAACAAAGACCTGTTCGACGAAGCAGGGTTGGCCTACCCCCCCACAGCCTATGGTGAACCGTATGTTGATGCTGATGGCAACGAACTGCCTTGGGACTTGAATACTGTTCGCGATCTGGCGATGCAGTTGAGTGTGGACGCCAACGGTAATGACGCGACCAGCGAAGAAGTCGATGTCGATATCATGGTACAGTGGGGCTTCGGCGTACAGATGACCGATATCCGTGGCCGTGACACCCTGTTCGGCAGTGGCAATTTTGCTGATGCTGACGGTAACGCCGTTATCCCTGAAAATTGGCGTGCAGCAGAACAATGGTACCACGACGCAATGTGGACTGACCATTTCTACCCGAACGGCAACTACGCTGGAAGCGACCTGCTGGGCGGCGACAATTGGTTCAACAGTGGTAACTTCGCGATGTCGCTCATCCACCTGTGGTACATGGGCTGGGGCACCGGCGACCTTGACGCAGCTTGGGATCTTGCTCCTGTTCCCGCATACAACGGCACGACAACAGCCAAGCTCCATGCCGACACCTTTGGCATTATGAAGACCACTGCCAACCCCGATGCTGCATTCGCCGTTCTGAGCTACCTGATTGGCGAGAAGGCCACTGACCTGACCAGTATTTATGGTGGTATGCCTGCTCGTTTGAGCCTGCAAGACGGTTATTTCGAACGCTTCGTCGAGAAGTTGTCAACTGACTATCCTGACACAGACTTCGATGTAAACTGGGATGTGGCAGTGCAATCGCTGAACTACCCCGACAATCCAAACCACGAAGAAGGTATGCCGAGCTTCCTCGAAGCCAGCGCCCGTTACGTGGAATACGGTCAATTGGTTGACGCGAAAGCTGAAGCTGATGTGAATGCGGAATTGGACACCCTCAAAGCTGACCTCCAAGCTATTTTTGACGCAGCTAAATAATCCAATTCAGTAACGTGAAGGCGGGTATACCCTACCCGCCTTCAGCATTCCAAAGGTAGCAAAATGGATATTTTTTCCGAGCTGAATAGTTTTCGCTCGCAACCCAAACGTGGCATCCGAGGTATGTTTCAGCTTTCGGTGATGCAACGCCGCGAAGCAAAATGGGGACTGTTATTTATCAGTCCGTGGCTGATCGGGTTTCTGTTGTTTTACCTCGCCCCGATGGCAGCATCACTGGTATTTTCCCTGATGGACTTCACCCTATCCGCGCCGGACGAAGCCCGATTTGTCGGGTTTGCAAACTGGCAGCGGATGTTACAAGACGAAAATACATGGGTTGGATTAGCAGTCACACTGCGGTTCGCCTTGATCTCGCTACCGATTGGGCTGTTCGTGGCCTTCATGGTGGCGGTATTACTGAACTCAAAATATTTAATGGGTCGTAATTTTTTCCGCACTTTGTTTTATGCACCGACGATGGTACCGGGGATTGCGGCTATTCTTATCTGGATACAGGTGCTGAACCCGAACACAGGCTGGCTGAACCGAGGGCTTGAAGCACTGGGTATTCAAGCGACCGGCACACAGGGTTTACGGTGGCTAGACGACCCCAGCTTGATTTATGTGGCATTTACATTCATCGGATTGTGGGGCATCGGTAACGCAGTACTGATTAACCTCGCGGCACTACAGGGCGTGCCGACTGAGCTTTACGAATCAGCAGAAATTGACGGCGCGGGATTCGTACGCAAGCTGCGGCACATCACCGTACCGCTGGTTACGCCGGTTATTTTTTACAACCTCGTCCTGAGCCTCGTAGGACTGCTTCAATATTTCATTGTTCCGTGGGTGCTGAACCAAGGCAGCGGCTACCCGGATGGAACAACCCGTTTTTACATGATTAATTTTTATAAGCAGGCATTTACATTCCAAAACATGGGATATGGTGCGACGCTGGCGTGGTTATTGTTTATTGTGTCGCTGGTAATTACGCTGTTCCTGTTTGGGACGGGGCGTTATTGGGTGTACTATGCCGGGGAGCGTAAATAAGATGACAACCGCAAATCCGGTAAGAAAAGCAGCCCAACAACAACGAAAATTACTCAACCAAGCAGGCATTACGCTGCTGGCACTCATTGTCCTGTCGATCTACCTGATGCCACTCGGTTACGGGGTGGTAACATCGCTCAAGTCGAAATCACAGGCTTCTGATTCCAAATCGCCGATTTTCCCGACAGAGCCAATACAATTCGAGTACGAGAGTAAAAACTACGACGTATACAGCGTGCCGACCGACGAAGGCGTTAAGTCACTGGCGCTCGTTAAAAAGGGACGTACAACCAGCAGCTTCATCGATATTAATAACCCGGAAGCAGGATTGATCGAGTGGGAAGGTAACTGGCGCGGGTTAGACCAAGTGCGTGAACTGGCGCTGGCAACGGATAATTACCCGACGGCGTGGCAGACAATCAACTTCCTACGACTGCTCGGCAACACACTGCTCTACGCCTTTGTGACGATGGCAGGGACGTTGGTCGCATCCTCATTAACAGCATACGGTTTCGCACGGTTCAACTTTCCGTTTAAGAATCTACTGTTCATCATCCTCATTTCAACAATCATTCTGCCACCGGCGGTGACGCTGGTACCAACCTATGCCTTCTTTGTAAAAACGCTGAACTGGGGCGGGACATGGCTGCCACTGATCGTCCCACAGATGTTTGGGAACGCGTATAATGTGTTCTTGCTGCGACAGTATTTCCTGACCATCCCGCGTGAGATGGAAGAAGCTGCGATGATTGATGGCGCGGGGCCGCTTCAGACGTTTATCAAAGTCATATTGCCACAGGCGGTTCCGGCATTGACGGCGGTTGCTCTATTCCACTTCTTCTTCGCGTGGAACGATTTCTTTGGGCCACTGATTTATCTGGCAGGCAGCCGCGATGCGAACCCGATCACGGTCGGTTTGACCGAGTTCAACGGCATTTACCGTTCCGACCCGCAGTTGGTACTAGCCGCGTCTATCATTTCGATGCTCTTACCGCTGGCGATATTTTTCATGGCGCAGCGTGTGTTTATCCAAGGTATTGTCATTACGGGCGTCGACAAGTAATGACTTCTAACATTGAGGCAATAAGATGAATTCACCCGTCAGTACAGAAATCCGAACATCGATCAACAGCGCTGAAGTTGACGCGCTGCTGGCGCAGATGACGCTGGCTGAGAAGATCGGCCAGATGACGCAGATAGAAAAGAACAGCATCACACCGGAAGCGGTAGCCGAATACTTTATCGGTTCAGTGTTGAGCGGTGGTGGTGGCAACCCTACACCGAATACGCCGGAAAATTGGGCAAAGATGGTGCGCGACTTCCAAGAGGCAGCCCTGCAAACGCGGCTTCGCATTCCGTTGATTTACGGGGTGGATGGTGTACACGGGCACAACAATGTGAAGGGTGCGGTTATCTTCCCCCACAACATTGGACTCGGCGCGACCGGTGACGCAGATCTGGTAACGCGCATCGCAGAAGCAACGGCGGAAGAATTACTGGCAACAGGCGTACACTGGGACTTCGCGCCAGCGGTATCTGTGCCACAGGATATTCGCTGGGGGCGCACGTATGAAGGTTACAGCGAGAATACAGACATCGTGTCACCGCTGGGTGTGGCGTATGTCAAAGGCTTGCAACAACGCGGGGTGCTGCCATCGGTGAAGCACTTTGTAGCGGATGGCGGGACATCGTGGGGAAGCACATCCAAGTATGACTGGTTGCATGGGAATTGGCAGCTACCGGGAGATGGCTACAGCATCGATCAAGGTAACGCCGAAATCGATGAGGCGACCCTACGAGCAATCCACCTGCCCCCGTACCAAGCGGCAATTGAAGCGGGTGCGATGAACATCATGATCTCGTTCTCCAGTTGGAACGGGTTGAAGATGCATGCGCAAAAATATTTGATTACAGATGTCCTGAAAAATGAATTCGGGTTCGAGGGATTTGTCGTCTCGGACTGGATGGCGGTGAGCCAGATTGACCGAGACTTTTATACATGTGTGGTGCGGTCGATTAATGCCGGCCTCGATATGGTCATGGTGCCATTTGACTATAAGAGCTTTATCGAAACGCTGACCAAAGCGGTTGAACAAGGCGATGTCCTTCAAAGCCGGATCGACGACGCGGTGCGGCGTATCCTGAAGGTGAAACAGGCAATCGGGTTATTCGAGCAGCCATTCGGGGACGACAGCCTACTCAGTGAAGTAGGTTCAGAAGCTCATCGGGCGATTGCACGGGAAGCGGTACGCAAATCGCTCGTGCTGCTGAAGAACGAAGGTAATTTACTGCCGATTTCCAAGTATGCCTCACGTATTCTGGTCGCAGGTGAAGCGGCGAAGAATATCGGTATGCAGTGCGGCGGATGGACGATTGATTGGCAAGGCGCATCCGGCGCTATCACGATTGGTACCGATATTGTTGAGAGTGTGACCAAAGTGGTTGGCGAAGACACGGCGGTTGAATACAATGCGCAGGGTGATTTTAAAGCAGACCCAAGCGATATTGGGATTGTTGTAATTGGCGAATCGCCCTACTCCGAAGGTATGGGGGACAAATCTGATTTAACGCTGCCAGCAGCAGACGTGGAACTCGTCAATAAAATGAGGTCGATTTGCAAGCGGTTGGTGGTCATTGTGATGTCAGGACGCCCATTGGTGATTACACCGCAGCTTGAACAGGCTGATGCATTCGTGATGGCATGGCTGCCGGGGAGTGAAGCCGAAGGTATTTCGGATGTGATCTTTGGCGATTATCCATTCACCGGCAAACTCGCGCACACGCTGCCACGCACGGCGGCTGATATTCCGCTAAAAACGTTGAAGGCCAATGATAACGGGGCATTGTTCCCTGTGGGATACGGGCTGACAACCGAGGTTTAAAGTTGCAACCTCAAAATCACAGGCAAGTAATTAGCAAGGGAGCGCGCATAGTAGGTGCTCCCCTACAATATAGGCGATCGATAGGGGTTATAGGCGATAAAGGAATCTAGTCGCTGGTTTGAGTTTGATTGGAAATACATTTAGAGGAGGTATGTTTAATAATGAAAAGATTTCTTCTCGGATTTACACTCATCGTTTTGGGGCTGGTTTCCAGTGTGACGTTGGCTCAGGATGCCGCAACCGTCACCGCGAGTAATAAACCGATTACACCCGAACTGGTGATGGACGATTTCGAAACCGGCATCCCTTATTTGGTTGACCGCTTCAACAACGGCATCGGATTCGTGCCATGGGGTGATAAGCCGGAAAATGTAATCTTATCCGCACGACAACTCATACCTTTCTCAGATATTGCCCTCCCTACAACCAAAGAGACTTCGAACACAGTACTAGCGATCAACTACGACATCACTGGCTGGGGCGGTTATACTCACGCCTTTAATGCTGACGGCAGTTGGGGCAGCATGGATTGGACAACTTATAACGCTGTGAGCTTCTGGCTGTATGGCAATAATACCGAGGGAGTAGTGCAGTTCGACATCTTCGATAACCGCGACCTTAATTTAGACGGGGACAGCGCTGAACGTTATTACTACCGTGTCACCGACGATTACACCGGCTGGCGGCAGTGGGTTATTCCCTTCGACTTGTTCCAACGGCGTACCGATTTTCAGCCGGGCGGCGCACCGGATGACGGCTTAGGCTTAGACAAAGTGGCAGGCTACGCGATTGGCTTTCCGGTCGGTGTTGGGGCGCAGGTGGCTTATATTGACCAGGTTGGGTTAACATCAGTAGACAATACGCAATCAGCAGTCGCAATCACGGTTATTGATGAAAGCCAAGTGGTGGTGGATATGAGCATCGACTGGAATTCACGCGAATGGAACTTGATCTGGTCGGACGAGTTTGACGGTGAAGCCAATGCCCCAATCAACACCGAGTTCTGGACAGCCGAAACCGGTGGACACGGTTGGGGCAACAATGAACTGGAGTATTATACGGATCGCGTTGAAAATGCGTCATTGGACGGTAACGGCAACCTCGCGATTACAGCGCGTGAGGAAAACCCCGACAGCTACAACTGCCATTACGGCACTTGTACACATACCTCGGCGCGGTTAATTACTCGCGACAAATTCGAGTTCACATATGGGCGCGTCGAAGCGCGGTTAAAAATTCCACGCGGACAGGGAATTTGGCCGGCATTCTGGATGTTAGGCGCGAACTTTGGCGAGGTAGGTTGGCCGAACAGCGGTGAGATCGACATTATGGAAAACGTAGGCAAAGAGCCTCGCAACCTATACGGCACCGTACATGGACCGGGATATTCGGGGGGCAATGGGATCAGCGGCAGCATTACGCTGGACGCCGATTTAGCCGATGACTTCCATGTTTACGCGATTGATTGGGATGAAGATGCTATCCGCTGGTACATTGATGGTGAACTTTTCAACATCTTTACACCCAATGACTTGAAGGGTAAGACATGGGTCTATGAACATGACTTCTTTATCCTGCTGAACGTCGCGGTTGGCGGCAATTGGCCGGGAATGCCGGATGATACAACCGAGTTCCCTCAGACAATGCTGGTGGATTATGTGCGAGTGTACCAACTGGCGAAGTAAGTAGTTAGACGGAATGATCCTGAATCATTCTCTACGAGGTTCTGAGTATATCAAAGGGTGGCAAGTGCCACCCTTTTTATTCATACAAGCAGGTTATTAGCCGCCTGCCGGAGCATTACTGCGTATCAAAATCTTCTAAACATCTTCCAGTATCAAAAGTGCACCCTCATCACCCACCAAAAGATATTCGAACAATGTTGTCATTTACTGGCTATGACAGTACACTTCTGTCATCCAGTAGTTTTGATAATTATATATTCTTCATGGAATATAAAATGTTTTGAACTGCCATATGAATTTAGATGCGGACAGAGAATGTGTTCAAATCTTAACCATTGGTGCAAATGAACAATTTGGGACACCCCTCATGGATGTAAATGATTAACGTTGTCAATTCAGCGCTGGATATACGCAGATACCTTAACTCCTTCTGCGGAATGCAATCGACTAAAATGATTTAAATCACAATACTGTTTTAGTCTTATTTGGAGCCAATAAGTATGTTTCGTACTGCATTTGTCGCATCCGTATTATTTGTGATCATTCTTTTTTCTGGGAAGATTTTAGCTGGAGATGGGGATTGTTCTGTTGTCGCATCCCAAGCGATTGATATAACAGCAAAAGTATGCGATTCGCTTGGTCGTAATCAAGTCTGTTACGGCAATTCACAGGTGAGCGTTGTGCCTTATGGTGAAACAAACGTCACTTTTGACCATCCGGGAGACAAAATACAACTTAGCACCATCAAGTCGTTGCTACTCACACCCATGAGTATCCCCAATGAATGGGGTATTGCAATGCTCAATGTACAAGCGAATTTGCCTGACACGTTACCGGGACAAAACGTCCGCATGATTTTAATTGGCAATGTTTATATTGAGAATCAGATTATTCCCACTACCCTTCTGCGCATCAAGGCGACAAAAATTACGAATTTACGCAACGGCCCCGGTACCAACTTTCCTCAAAAGGGTCAACTTTCAGCGGGAGATGAAATTACTGTAGATGGGCGAACAGAAGATAAAATGTGGCTCCGGATTCCATTTGATGATAACAATATTGCTTGGGTCTATGCCCCACTAATCAATTTGGAAGGCAATGTTGAGGATTTAGCAGTCATTTCGCCAAATACAACTATCCCTGCAAATTTCAAATCAATGCAGGCGTTTTATGTTCAAACAGGTATAGGTGATGCGAAGTGTAAAGAAGCGGCTGAAAGCGGGCTAATCATCCAGACTCCTGAAGGTGCAGGCAAAATTGATTTCTTGATAAATGGTGTTAGCTTGTCGGTAGGTTCGACAATATATGTTCAATCCCAACCCGGTGGATACATGACTATAGCACTACTAGAAGGTTCCAGTACGGTTACATCTGATGGAATTGTTATGTCGCTGATAGAAGGTGCACAAGTTTCAATACCTCTTGACCAAGATGGATTGGCTTCTGGACCGCCCGAAGTAAATAGCTATAACACAAATACAATCGATGTATTACCGTTATCTCTTTTATCCACATCAATCACACCTGCACCACCCTTGACCGACAAACAGTTGACTGAGAAGTTGCGATGCAGGGCATATACACGGGAAGCTCATACCATTGGTCATGTAGGGCCGGGCGAAAACAGGGGTCAACTACTAGAACTCCCGCTTCATGAAGGCTTCTTTGTCATCGGGCAAGCCCTCGATGAAAAGGGGAAAATATGGTATCAGCTAGCGCCTAATTCCGTATCCAACAGTAATAGACATAAAAATATCTGGGTTGCAAAAGCAAATGTCAAGCCCGTAGGCGCTTGTCGTGGCGTAGCTGAAGCTGAAATCCCGCCCGTCGTACTCTCTACAAATACACAGGGTAGTGGCGCTATACCCCTAGCTGGAACATGGCAAATGACGGTTGGCAAAGCATCATCTACCGGGCGTTGTTCCTATGTACCTGCGGGAACACCACTTGAAGATACGCCCTGTTTTGGTCAACTAATAAAATCTTTCAATCGCCAATGGAATGTGACGTCTTCGACTGATGGACAAACACTTGTGATGAATGGTGGATTTCCATATGATGGCGTAACCCTTCGGCGGGTTTCACCGACACGTTATTCTGGCGAAATCTCAACAATCCGCTTTCATATTGATTTAACCCCCGTAAGTGAAACCGAAATGCAGGGAGTAATTTCGAGTTTTAGCTTCACCATTCCTATAACAATGATCCGGCAGGGATAAGGTTTTAATGATATTAGCAAAAGCAGGTTGCTACTCCTATCCTGCATAAGCAGCGCAAGATAGTGATGTTTCTGCCGCATCATGAGGAAGTACCGCCAAACTCAAAACCGAACTGTATAAACTGAGCCGTCTGATTAAATAATGCGGCTCAGTTTATATATAAAGATGCCAACAGAACTTCCATAAGTAACACGATACCACTTCCGAACACATTGGTGGTGCAATACGAGCGAACAATTTATAATCTGCTTTACTGTGCAGCATTATAAAGATTTGACATGCTCACATTACAAACTTAATCCACATCACGTTAATACTTCCTATTCAAAAACCGACATTTTAGGGGGATTCTGTGTCTGAACAGCAGCAAATCGTTGATAATGTCTCGAATTTTTCTCGTCCGTCCGACCTGCGCATCACTGATCTCCGAATCGCGAACCTTGTTGGAATGCCAATGGATGTCTCAATTATCCGAATTGATACCAATCAAGGCATATCAGGTTATGGTGAAGTGCGCGATTGGGCGAGTAAGACTTATGTGCTGATGCTCAAAAGCCGGATTATTGGCGAAAACCCCTGCAATATCGACAAAATTTTCCGCAAGATTAAACAGTTCGGGCATCATGCACGGCAGGCAGGCGGCGTGTGCGGCATCGAAATGGCGCTGATGGATTTAGCGGGGAAAGCTTATAACGTACCTGCTTACCAATTGGCAGGTGGCAAGTTCCGTGACAAAGTG
>JAPUDW010000044.1 GCA_027492915.1 Bacteroidota bacterium
TGGTATGCACCCTCACCTGCTGGGCGGTTTCGCGGTTGGCTTCTGGCAGCGACAAGGTGAGCGTGCGCGTGACCGTATCATAGAGCCAGTCGTTGAAGGCAGCGCCATTCACTTCCACAGCGGTTGGCTGGGCTACTGCTTTCAACACCAACGTGAAATGGCGGCTGGCGGGCAAGGTAGGGCTGTGGTCCTCGCTAGCGGCAACCGTTACCGTCGTCGTGTGATCATCATTCGACGTTACTGTAATCGGCGTTACGGCATAATCGCCGCGCAGGTAAGCCTCAGTCGTGCCATCATCCTCGTACAACTCGAAGCGACCGTTCGCGCCAGTGAATACCGTCAGCGTGTACGCGCTGCCGTCCAAATCCTGTGTGTGCATCAAACCGGGGGACATCGGCAAGATGCCTCCGGCTTTGACGAACATCGGAATGCGCTTGAGATCACCCTGCAACTTCACCCAGCGCGGGCCGGTGAAACTTTCGAGGGTAGTATATTCGACCCATGTGCCTTCAGGTATCCACACATCCACCGCCGCGAGGCCAGTAGCAGGGTCGATACGGCTGACAATCGGCGCGACAATCAGTTGATCGCCAAGGAAATATTGTCCGCGTGCCAGATAGGCATCTTCACTGTCGGGGTATTCGTAGTACATCGGGTAGCACAGCGAAAGCCCCTGCGCGGCGGTGGCACGGGCAGCACTGTACAGATACGGCAGCAAGGCATAGCGGAACTGCATGGCTTCCTTCGACGCTTCATACACCTCGGTCGTAAAACCCCACGGGCGGCGTTCTGCCAGCGGGTCTTTGGTCGAGTGCAGGCGCAAGCACGGGCTGACCGCGCCGAACTGCACCCAACGCGCGTAAAGCTCAGGATCAGCCGCGCCGAAGTGACCGCCGATGTCGTGGCTCCACCAGCCGTAGCCGACATTCGCAGCCGTGGCAGTGAAATAGGGTTGAAAGGCAAGTGATTCCCATGTGGTATAAGCATCGCCGGAGAAGCCGATTGGGTAGCGGTGGTTGCCGAGGCCGCCCCACCGGCTGTAGAGCAGTGGGCGTGTGCCACGGCGGGTCGAGTCGCGGAAGTGCAGGTGGTTGAGCCACGGCAGCGGATCAAGGTTCTTGATGTCCGTTTCGCTGCCCTGCTGCCAATCCACCCACCAAAAATCAACACCCTGTTCTTCCATCGGGTGATGCAGCAGCGCGAAGTACGCCTCGACAAAAGCCTTATCGGTGGCGCTAAAGGCGATACCCGCGCCAGCCGAGGTATCATGCCCGATTCGAGCGGCGAACTCGGCATAAGCAGCTTCATGCTTCTGCACACCCTCGGCGGGGTGCAGGTTAAAGGTGCTGTAGAGCTTCTGGTCGTGTACCCACTTCAAGAAGCCTTCAGGGTCGGGGAACAGGTCGCGGTTCCATGTGTAACCCGTCCAACCATCCGGCGTGTGCCAATCCATATCCACGACCAGCACATCCAGCGGCACGTCATGCGCTTTGAAGTCATTCACCAACTGCTTGAGGTCATCGGCATGGTATGCCCAGAAGCGCGACCACCACACGCCGAGTACATAACGCGGAACCAGCGGCACATCACCACCGAAGGGAAGGTACTCGCGCAGCAGGGCTTTATAGTCATGCCCATAGCCGAAGAAATACCAATCTTGCAGGTGATTATCCGGTCGCGCTTCCAACCACGTTTGCTCGGTATCCCAGATCACCGAGTTGCTGTCATCGAACACTGACCAGCCATCCCGTGACAATAGCCCTTCGGATAAGTTGGTTGCGCCTGCACATTGGTCAAGGGTACGGGTGGTGCCGCGCAGGTTGCCAGCAGTCGAAGTGCCGGGTGTCCACGTTACATCCTGACCATCAACGGTCAACGTGACCGACAAGTTTTCAGCGCTGAACGGACTGCCATCTTCACGGTAGCGCAAGGTAAGGTCGCGGGTTTTGATGACTACCGCCGACTGGTCAAACTCGCAGGTGAAAGGGGGTAGGGCAGCCTCAGTGACATAGCGGGTGGGGAAGGCAAAGGTGCCGCGATCTTCAAAAGCGCCATCCGCCGCCCATTCCATACGGATGAGGCGCGAGGTCAGCACGGTAAAACGCGCATGTCCGCAGGTGACGATGCTGTCGACGTTTGCCTGCGGCTTCCCATGAATGCGGATGCGCTCAAAAAAAGGTTGTATTTCCTGTTGCATGAAGTCTGGTATCCATTTCTATAAAATTGTGACTCATTTGAAACGGTACAAAATATTAAAACGATTTTAGAGCGCAACTAAAATCTCGTCAATAGATCGCCTTAAAACAATCGATGAAAGCAGGAACTATTACGATCAATTTGCGATAATTAACTTAAATTCGTGTCAATTTGTGACTTTTTACAAGGTGCTTGACAAAATCTTCCGAGGTGCGCTACCATAAATTTGAAACGTTTTAAAAACGTCACCCGACAGTTTTTGAAAACCCGTTCAATCGTCTTGAGGGAGGATTAGCAGCACTTTCAATTTATATATCGGCACGCTGACTTGGTTTGGCTAAAGTAATTTTGTTTGATTTAGGAGACTAAGATGAAAAAGTTCCCCCGTTTGGCTTTATTCGCGCTGGTCGTGGTGCTGGTGACCGCTTTTAGCGGTGTTGCAGCCCAGGACAGCAGCGAACTAGCAAGTCCACTCACCCTGCCGGAACAGATCGCTGGTGGCAATCCTGTCACCATCACCGTCACCAACATGCCCCCCGAAACCGACACCGCCGCGCATCAGGCATGGATTGACCGGATCGCCCGTTTCAACGCCGTGTACCCCAACGTAACGATTGAAGGTCTGGAATACACCTATCAACCGGACTCGTTCGCCGCGCTGGTCGCTGGCGCACAGGTTCCTACCCTGTTTCAGGTGTATATGACTGACCCCCAGAAATATATCGACTCCGGCGTGGCTGCGGACATCACCGCTGAACTCGATGCTGCTGGCGTGAAGGATCTTTTCAACGCCGACATCATGAACTTGGCGACTAAAGACAGCAAGGTTTATGCCATCCCCTACAATGCTTATGGTATGGGCATCGGCTACAACATTCAGATGCTCAAGGATGCTGGCTACGACGCACCGCCCAAGACTTGGGACGAGCTGCGCGAAATGGCAAAGGCACTGACCAACCGTGACGCGGGTGTCTCCGGCTTCTCGATGATTAACGACGGCGGTCCCGCCACCGGCTGGCACTTCACCGTTTTGGCCTACACCTTTGGCGCAACCCCGCAGGACATCATCAAGCTCGGCGATGACGGTAAGTACACCGCTGGCTTCGCAGAAGGCCCTGTGGTCGATGCCATGCAGTTCCTGAAGGATCTGCGCTGGAAGGAAGATGTTCTCCCCCGCGATACGCTCGACTGGGGCGGCAATGGTACCGAATTGGCGACCGGTCAGGCGGCAATCGTGATGATGGCCGGCGACCAAATTCGCTGGATCAAGACGACCTTCCGTGAAACCGACATGGCGAATATCGGCTTTGCCCCGCTGCCCGCTGGCCCCGGTGGTGTTGCAACCTTGACCGGTGGCGACATGTACATGGTCAGCAGCGCTGCTACCGCCGAACAACGTGAAGCTGCTGTGGCCTTCGAACTGTGGCGCTTGCTGGACAGCAACGAAATCGTCCTCGGTTTGGAAGCCCAAGCCGCTGAAGAAAATCCCGCCGTTGGTGGCCCCGTTCTGCCCCTGTACACCACCGACTACCAGACTGCACGCAGCACCTTCGAGCTGCCCTACTACACCCTGCCGTATGACAACTATGCCTTGTTCCTCAATGCAGTTGCTTCTGGCGAAGCCAAGCTTCAGGTTGAACCCAGCCCCGCTGGTCAGCAGTACTATGCGGCCATCGGTGCCGTCGTCAGTGCCATCTTGACCGATGAAAACACTGACCCCGCGACCGCTGTGAAAGAAGCTGCGGATAACCTCCAATTGAGCGCACTGGATGCTCTGGCTCCTCAATAAATATTTGATGATTGTGGGCAGTATCGTGAACATACGGTACTGTCCGCCCCTTAATACAAAGAACGTTTTTACAAGGTCTTGAGTTATGGAAATTACGGCAAAGTCCTCACCGTCCAAATCGGTTCCGGTTCGACGCACCTTTCGCCAAAAACTGCGTTTGTCCAACCAGATCTCAGCATACTTATTCCTATTACCTGCCCTATTCGTTTTCGGGTTATTCGCATGGTTCCCGATTGTCAAAACGGTTGTTTTCAGCTTTCAAAAAGTCAACTTGATGGGCGAGTCGACATGGGTGGGCTTGAGCAACTTCCAACGGATGCTGGCTGACCCGTCGTTCAAAATCGCATGGGGGAACAGCATCACCTTTGCCCTGTTAAGCGTGGGCATGGGCTTCATCATTCCGGTGGGCGCGGCGATTATGGTCAACGAAATGCGGCGCGGGAAGGTTTTATTCCGGCTGGTGTACTTCCTGCCGACGGTCATCCCGATCACCATTTCGATCCTCATCTGGCGGCTGATTTACGCGACGGATGGCGGTGTGCTGAACTCGGCGCTGGTGGCGGTTGGTTTGCAACCGCAGGCGTGGTTACAAGACCCGCGCTTAGTCAAACCAGCCATTATCGTGCTGCTCACATGGGCAAACTTTGGCAGTACGCTGCTCATTTACTTGGCTGCGCTGCAAGATGTTCCAACCGACCAGTACGAGTCGGCGGAAATTGAAGGGGCGTCACCTTTCGAGCGCATCCGTTACATTACGCTGCCCTACCTTGTACCAACCATGCTCATTACATTTGTGCTGCAAGTGATCTTCGTCGTGCAGATTTTCACCGAGCCGTTCTTGATGACGCAGGGTGGCCCGAACAACGCCACGCTAACACCGGTACTGATTATTTACCGCAAAGCATTCCTCGACGGGGACTTCGGTGTGGCTTCGGCATGGAGTTTCTCGCTGATCCTCATACTGAGTTTGTTCTCAATTGTTTACTTAAGATTTTCACGCCAGTCGGCTGATTAAGGAGGCTGATCATGGAAGTTTGGGATCGTGGCATCCTTACCAACCTCGAACGACGTACCCCGATGGGGCGCATCATCCATGCGTTGTTCTTCGTCATACTGGCGGTGTTCGCGCTGACGGTGATCTTCCCGTTTATATTCGCCTTCACCTCCGGCCTAAAAAACAGTACCGAAATTTACAAAGGCGGCTTGCAAATTCTGCCCGCCGTGCCACAGTGGTCGAACTATTCCGAAGTCTGGGTGAAGTTTAAAATCTTCGACCTATTCAAGAACTCGATCTTTATTGTAGCGGTCGGTTTAGTTTGCCAACTGACAGTGACTACGCTTGCCGCTTACAGCCTCGCGCGCTTAAAGCCATTCGGTGGGCGCTTCGTTATGTGGGGTTTCCTGCTCACGCTGATGGTTCCCAGCATCGCCTACCTGATTCCGCTGTACACAACAATTGTCAAAGTGCCGGTGCTCAATATCAGCCTACTCAACAACTACTGGGGATTGTGGCTGCCCTACTCAGTCAACGCATTCGGCATCTTCGTCATGAAAACCTTCTTCGAGAGCATTCCCAATGAGCTTTTCGATGCGGCCAAGGTTGATGGTGCCTCACCCCTGCGGATTTTCTGGTCGATCACCCTGCCCTTATCGCGGTCGATCCTCGCCGTGCTGGCAATCGTTGGTTTCCTCGGCCTGTGGAAAGACTTCCTGCTGCCGCTGCTGGTGCTGACCAAGCCGGATATGCAGCCGATCACCGTACGGTTGTGGTACATGCTGAATGTGCAGCAAACACCGTCACCGCTGAATATTCAGATGGCAGCCTCGTTCCTATCGCTGCTGCCGCCCTTGATCTTCGCGATTGTGCTCCAGCGCTATTTGCAGCGCGGCATCTCGATTGGTTCGGTGAAGGGGTAATCCTGTCAACACACAGGTATAATTAAACAATATTAAAATGGGGGTCAATTTACAATGCCCTTCGGACGAATGGCGGTTTATAATAATGTCGCCTGACAACACCGCGCCACGTCATCCACAAGACTGCAATTGTAAATTGACCAATCAAAGGTACGCACTCAATGGCTACGCTAAAAGATGTCGCTGAACAAGCTAAGGTTTCTGTTGCCACCGCCTATAGTGTATTGGCAGGACGTGACGAAGCGGATGCGCAAACCTCGGCGTTAGTGCTAAAAGCGGCGGAAGCCCTGAACTACGAACTGAATATCACCATCCGCGATGTGGCGGCGTATGCTGGTGTTTCGGTCACTACGGTTTCCTACGTCATCAACAACAACCCACTGACCAAACCGGCGACCCGCCAACACGTCCGCAACGCCATCCGCGAACTCGGCTACCACCCGAACACCACCGCCCGTAACCTAAAGGCCAATGAAACGCGCATGATCGGTTATGCGTGGCATGTGGCGGAAGACCCCATTCGCCGCAACCCCCTGCTCGACCTGTTCTTGTACGAGCTGGCACAGGCGGCGGAAGCGAACGGCTACCATATCCTGACCTTCACCCAGCCGATACAAGAGGGCGTCAAGCCTTACGAAGAACTGATTAACAGCAACCGTGTCGATGGTTTTGTACTCTCAGATGTGATGTATGGCGATGTGCGCGTGAAATATCTTGCAGAACGCCAAATCCCGTGCGTCACCTACGGCAAGGCGAACGGCGATACCGGTGTGCCATTTGTGGATGTCGATGGCAAACGCGGCACCCAACTCGCAGTCGAACATCTCATCTCGCGCGGCCATGAACGCATCGGCATGATCTCGTGGCCGGAAGGCTTCCGCATCGGCGACATGCGTACGCAGGGCTATATCGACGCGATGGGCACGGCAGGTTTGCCTATCCACGAAAGCTGGATTGTGCATACGCCGAACACGCTGCAACACGCCTACGAAGCGTCCAAGCTCATCCTTTCAACCAAGCCCAAGCCAACCGCGATTGTCTGCGCCAACGACATCATGGCCTTCGGTGCGAAGAAGTACGTCGAGTGGCTGGGGTTGGAGATCGGCACCGATGTCGCACTGACCGGCTACGACGATACCCCCGTCGCCGAATTGGTTGACCTCACCTCCGTCAGCCAACCGATTGCGCTGATCGCCAGCAAGATCATCGACCTGCTGCTGGCAGAGTTCAACCATCAGCGCTCGCCGGACTCGCAGATTGTGCTGGAGCCGAGTTTGGTCGTCCGCAAAAGCAGCGCCACCTTCCGCAAACGCTGACACGTTCCCCTTTCCTTAATTATTCTTTCCTTGACTGAAACTCAATGCAGTCTGGTTCTGTGCTGCGGTTATACTAAGTATTAGCGACAGCTTATGGACACAACCCGATGAGCGAAAACCCCATCTCGCATGACGACATTTGGAAAGGCTTGGATTGGGACAACCCCGAACGACGGTTCGAGATGGAGCAGGAACGCCTGCGCCAACGCGCCCGCCAATATGCGGTTGCCGCCAACCATGACGACGAGACAGCCGAACAGGGCGAGAACCTGCTGACCTTCAACCTCGGCACCGAACGCTACGGCATCGATGTCATGCTGGTGCGCGGTGTGCGGTCGGAGCAGAAAATTACGCCCGTCCCCGGTGTGCCGGGTTTTTATCGCGGGGTAATTAATGTGCGCGGGCAGATCGTTACGGTGCTCGACCTGCGCTACCTATTGAGTGTGGGCAGCCCGGAAGCCCATACCCTGCCAACCGAAGTCATGATTACACAGGCCAACGGATTACGACTGGGTTTGCTAGCGCATAAGGTCAACGGGGTCGAGAGCATCCCGCGCAGCGCCATTAGCCCGATTGACCATTTGCCCTACTCACAGGGCATCACAACCGAACGCTTGATTGTGCTCAATTTGCAACGTTTATTCGAAGACCCGCGTTTAATGGTGGGAGTAAGTGAAGCATGATGGACGAAATGATGAATACGACCCGCAGCCCGTTAATTAACCGTATCGTGATTGCCGCCACCGATATGATGTCGTGGGCGATGGGCATCACCGCAGGGCTGGCAGTGGCGCTGTTCGGCTTTAGTGCCGCGCTCGACACAGGCCGCGTGGTCGGTTGGGCAATCCTCGCCTTCCTCGCAAGTTGGCTCATCGGCAGCATCATCCACTTCGTTACCCGCCCCTCCATTGACCGTGTGCTGGATCAATATGTGCAGTCACTCGATATGGTCGTGCTGGGCGACTGGCGGCAGCGCTTGGACGTGAGCGCCCTTTCCGCCACTAACGATGAGGAACGGATGCTCAAGCGACTGGGTGAAGCAGTCAACCGTGTCCTTGACCGGTTGCAAGGTATTGTGACCGAAATTAACGACGCGGTGGCACGGGTCGAGGCCGACACGCAGGAAATCCTCGCCGCTATGACCCGCCAAATTTCGATGGCGAACGAGCAGGACGCCGTTGTGACCGAAACCACCGCCACCGTGAACGAAGTCCGCGCGACTGTGACCGAAACCGCCGAACGTGCGCAAAGCGTAGCCGAAACCGCGCAAATCTCGGTCGATATTTCGCGCACCGGAACCGAGTCCGTTACGCAAACCGTCCTCGGCATGGAAGTCATCCGCCACCGCGTCGAGGACATTGCCGACAACATTCTCGTCCTGTCGGAAAACACGCAGCAAATCGGTGAGATCATCGCCACCGTCAACAGCCTCGCCGACCAGTCGCGCATGTTAGCGCTCAACGCCTCAGTAGAAGCCGCCCGCGCTGGTGAAGAGGGCAAGGGCTTTGCGGTCGTGGCGCTCGAAGTGCGTAACCTCGCCGACCAGAACCGCGAGGCCACCGTGCAGGTGCGCGAAATCCTCGGCGAAATTCAACGCGCAACCAACGCCGCCGTAATGGTGACGGAAGAAGGCAGCAAGGGTGTGGATCAAGGGCAAACGCTGGTGAACAAAGCCGGTGACTCCATCCGCGACCTGAGCCACGCCATCGAGGAAGCCGCGCTCGCCGCCATGCAAATCGCCGCCAGCACCCGCCAGCAAACCATCGGCATGGATCAACTGACGCAGGCCATGCGCACCATCAAGAAAGCCACCACCGAAACACTGAACACCACCCTGCAAGTGAAGGCCAGCGTACAAAACCTGCGCGATGCCTCCAACCGCATCAATATGGTACTCAGCGGCTTGAAATTGTAATACAAAACGAACCGCCAAGTCGCCAAGTACGCCAAGAGTTTTGGAACAGAGAATGATGCAATTGAACCGCAGAGACATAGAGAGATGGGGCAAAGGCTTCACTCGCCTAGTCCTATTAGGCGTTTTTGTGCTGCTTGCTTCTAGCCAAGCATTTGCACAAAATGCCACGCCGCAGCCTATTGACCCCAAAACCATTTTTGCTCCTAATGTAGAGATTGTCGAAACACTGCCTGTTTTGACCTATGACAACACATTGAGTTTGGTGTGGTATTTCGACCCAACCGCATCGAAATGGGCATCATATCCTTACCCCGCTGACCTCGACAAAATTCTCGACTTTCAATTACGAAGTGACAACACCTACCTTCTCAGCAACGAATTCTACAAAGGAATCGTAGGCGCAATTTGGAAGAATGTTTGGGTATTTGATCCTAAAGGTGGCTTAATCAAACGAGCGGAGGCCGTTTGTAATTTAGTTAAATCACTTCCCGGCGAAGGTCAATGGCTGTTCACTCAACTACCGGATGATGGTCTATATCGCCTATGCAACAATGAAACAGGTCAAATCAGCCAACCATTACCCACAAACGTACAAAATAAGATACAGAAAGTTTGTACTAACGATCTCTATTTTAGTCATGGATTGCCCTCAAGTTCGCCGGACGGAAAATGGGTAGTCTTTAATACATGTGACCTAAAGGGTTTCCCACGGTATTCAATTTATGCTTACAACACTGAAACTGGAATAACGAACCATCTTGGCGGAGAAGTAAGCGATTATTTTGAACTGACGAAATGGGCTGATAACCAACATATTCTTATCCGCACGGGCGCTACACAAACCAGTGGCAATCGCGACATTTATATTGCTAATGTCGAACGTCCACAATCATATATCGAAATCACCAGTCAATATGCTTTTGAGCCAACCATTCTTGACCAACCCTTACGCATTTTATGGATAACATCTGAATGGCCTGATGCTAACGACAGTACGAAGGTCACCAAGCTCATCAATGAGTATGATATTTCGACAGGACAAACGACTGTCATTGCACGTCATCCTTGCAACAATATTACCTGTGAGGCAGGATATATAGTTTGGGCAGATAACCAACTTGTCGTATTCATGAATGGCTATCCATTGAATATCGACTATCAAGCATCCATCCGTGACCTGAAAACGGGAGAAGAACTCTACAGCGCCAGCAGCAAAAACAGTATCGTGCTTCAGCCTAATACATTTCTATTCACCATTTTTGATTCAGCAGTTCATGATTGCATCCTCCAAGAAGTCAGTATTCACGAAAACGGCGTTAAGACCGTTAACCTACAGGATAGTATAGTAAGGTGTGATGGCAGCGCATCTACCTTCAAAAATCTCAACCTCGCGCCTGATAAACAATCCCTATTCATTACTAACGACTACAATGCTCAGTCACTAGCTGTCTACAATCTTGACGAACGAAAAAGATACACAGTAGTAGAGGATTTAGACGACAACTATGAATTATTGGCTCAATGGCGCGGTGAAAATCTGATTCAGATTGATGTAACCAAACCAGAAGAACAATGCGGCTACTACACTTGCATTGTTGGTAGTTGGCTCGTTCGGGTAAGCGAAAAGAATAACTAGTTATGACCGACCCACAAGATAACGAACTGCTGAATATATTCTGGGTGGAGGTGGGCGACTACCTTCAGAGCTTGAACAGCCTGCTCCTGCAAACCGAGGCGGCGGCACAGGCCAACCCCGAAGCCGTGCGCGAGATGAACCGCTACGCCCACAGCATGAAGGGCGCGGCACGGGCGGTCGGCATCGGCGTGATCGAAACACTCTCGCACTACATGGAAGAAATCTTCGGCGCGGCGCTCAAGAACAAACTTGACCTCACACCCACTGTTTGCGACCTGCTCTACGACTCGCTCGACCTCATCCAGAACGTGATGAACGGCGTGGAGAACAGCGCCGACACACTGGCGAACGTCATCACCCGCTTGGAACAAACCGTGACCGCCGATGCCAGCCCCTCGATTGAAACCGCGCTGGATACCGGTGTGGTCGAAACGCCGATTGTCACCGAGACGCAGTTGTTAGCCGCACCAGTCCTCCCCACCCCGACTCCCCGCGCCGCGAATGTGATGCCGCCTGCAACATCCACCGACGACCAGATGACGGTGGTCATGCCGGTATCCGAGGAAAGTGTGCGCGTCCCCGTGTCGCGCATGGATCGGCTGATGGGTGAAGTCAGCGAACTACTGGTGGCACGGATGCACAGCGAGGAACGGGCAAAAGAATTCGCACGTCTGCAAAAGCTCAACCAGCGCTGGCAGCGGGAATGGCGAAGCGTTCGCACCGCCTACATCCGGCTTGCGCGGCGCATGCAGCACGAGCAGGGCGAAATGTGGGAAGAGGTGATTACGCTCTTTCACTTCCTCGAAGAAAACCAGCGCTACCTGCAAGAAAGCCAGCGCCAGCTTGCCCACCTCTCCCGCGAACTGACGCAGTACAACGCCCAACTGACCATGCTCACCGAGCAGTTGCAGGATGACATCAGCGGGATGCGCCTCGTGCCGTTCGATACGCTCGTCAACAGCTTCCAGCGTCTCATCCGCGACCTCGCCCGCGACACCGTGAAAGAAGTGCATCTGTCGGTTGAAGGCGGCATGGTCGAGATGGATAAAACCGCGCTGGATGCCCTCAAAGAACCCATCATGCACCTGCTGCGCAACGCGGTTGACCACGGCATCGAAACGCCTGCCGAACGCGAACGCGCTGGCAAGCTGCCCATCGGCACCGTGCAAATCGCGGTCGAGCAGCGCGGCAAGGAAATCCTCATCCGCATCAGCGACGATGGGCACGGCTTGGATGCCAGCCGCATTATCCGCAAGGCCGAGCAGTTGGGGTTGATTAGCCCACAGATGGCGGCTGACCTCACCCCCGAAGATGCCTATAACCTGATCTTCCACCCCGGCTTGAGTACCGCGCAGGAATTGACTTCCATCAGCGGTCGCGGCATGGGCATGGACATCGTGCGCATCCGTGTCGAAGGCTTGCGTGGGCGCGTGACCATCCAGAGTGTGCTGGGGCGCGGCACAACCTTCACCCTGCGCCTACCTGTCTCACTCACCCGCCTGAGCTGCATCCTGCTCCGCGCCGGTGGGCAGGATTTCGCCGTGCCGTCCGTCAGCGTCTGGCGGATGCTCAAGCTGCGCCGCGACCAGTGGTTCACCGCCGAAGGCCGCGATATGGTCATCATCGAAGATCGCCCGATTCCCGTCATCTCACTCGCTGGTGTCCTCGGTAACGCTGCCGAAGCCGAAGCCGAGGAAATCCCGCTGATGGTGCTGGCCTCCGGTGACAAAGCCATCGCCTTCCAAGTCGATGACCTCTACAGCGAGCAAGAACTGGTGCTCAAGCCGTTGGGGCCGGAAATCACCAACGCGCCCTACATCTCTGGCGGGGCGCTGCTCGGCACAGGCGATGTGATTATCGTGCTCGACCCGAACGACCTGATCCGTGGGGCGAGTGGTCAGCCGCGCATCCCTGTGCGCCGTATGGAAGCCAAAACCGATGTGGTGGAAGAAAAGCGCCTCCGCGTGTTGATTGCCGACGACTCGATCACCACCCGCACCTTGGAAAAACACATCCTCGAAACCGCCGGCTACGAAGTGCATGTGGCAGTCGATGGTTTGGAGGCGTGGGAACGGCTGCGCGAACTGCAACCGGACGTGGTGATTAGCGATGTCGAGATGCCGCGCATGACCGGCCTTGAACTGGCAGCGCGGATCAAAGGTGACGAGCAAACGCGCCGCATTCCGGTGGTGCTGCTGACCTCACTCGGCAAACCGCAGCAGCAGGAGGCGGGTCTCAAAGCCGGTGCGGATGCCTATCTGGTGAAATCCCGCTTCGAGCAGGGCGAACTCCTCCGTGTGATTCGGAGTGTGGTATGAGTAGTCGTCAGTCAACAGTTATCAGTCAACAGTTTCATACAGTCAAAGTGAATGGCTATAGTGTTTACCCTTCACAAATAACCAAGAGTGTAGGGACGCGATACATCGCGTCCTATACACAAAATTACCAAACCCTAATGTCTGAACGTCCGCCCATCCGCAGCACCCTTGCGGGGTTGATCGCGGCTGCCGATTTGGTGAAGTCGCGCTTCGAACAGGGCGAACTTCTCCGTGCATTTCGGAGTGTGATATGACTTTGAACCAACAGGTTATAAAGAATAAATTCCAACGGCTAAAGGAGAATTGGTCGAACTATCTAATCAATATGATTGCGATTACTGCTTTAGTCTATGTCTTTCTACTTCTTGCTCCCATGTGGTCAGGAGCACGAGTATATTGGTTTTATGTCAACTCAAATCCAAGAACATTTGGAGAGACTCTTTGTTTACTGCCGCCTGTCATTGGCCTTTTATCTCTCATTTTCTGGTTCGTATTCGGCATATGGAAGTATAAAGCTCACTGGTTACGGCTCATTTTAATGCCATTGATGACAGGCTGCTGTTTAGTATATTTTTCACTAATTTTCTTTATGCCATCCACAAGCCAACATTTAGATGAAGTACGCCAAGGAATTAATTTATACCGAGCCACCTTATGGAACGCCCATAGTTCTGGTGGAAGCTATAACATTCTTTTTCGCTGCGATCCACTTGGCATTTTATGTAGCGAAATCTGCTCAATGTCGATCAATAATTCAAGAACTGTAGCGCAAGAACTTCATCTTTATATCGATGAGGAGATACAAATAGTTGCATTGATGGATGGCAGCACCTTGCTTTGCCATACAGGAAACAACCCTAATGTCTGAACGTCCGCCCATCCGCGTCCTACTCGCTGACGACAGCGCCACCATCCGCAGCTACCTTGCGGGGTTGATTGCGGCTGCCCCCGGCCTCACAGTCATTGGGGAAGCCTGCGACGGCGAGGAAGCAGTGCGACTGGTCGAAACGCTCAAACCCGACGTGGTGTCGATGGACATTCGGATGCCGCACCTCGACGGGCTGGAAGCCACCCGCCAAATCATGGAGCGCCAGCCCACGCCCACGGTGGTCGTCAGCGCCCTTGTCGATGAGGACGTTGACCTGTCGTTCAAGGCGATGGAAGCCGGAGCACTCGCCGTCCTACGCAAGCCGCCCATGCAGCGCGACCCCGACTATGGGCCGCTGCACCGCGAGTTCATCACCACCCTCAAGGCGATGGCAGGGGTAACGGTCGTGCGCCGCTGGCAAAATACCCCGCCGCACGGCATCACCCTCCCCACACGCCCCACCACCAACCGACCCGCCCAACCCGAAAACGGCTCACCCGCCACCCATACCGATAAACCCGAACTGGTAGCGATTGGAGCCAGCGCCGGTGGGCCGAGCGCCCTCTCTGGATTACTTGCCGGTCTGCCGGAAAACTTCCCCCTCCCCATCGTCATTGTCCAGCATATGCCAGACGAGTTCCTGCCGGGGTTAGCCCGTTGGCTAGGCAAACACACACGCCTCAAAGTCAACATGGCGGAAAGTGGGCAGGTACTTCAAGAAAACACGGTCTACCTCGCCCCCGGTGGCGCACACCTCAAACTCGGTCGGCGCGGTCAAGTGCTGGTGGCGAACAAAATGGTAGATGAGGGCAGCAGCCGTTATTGCCCTTCGATTGACGTGTTTTTCGCCTCCGTTGCCAAAGTTTGTGGTACAACGGGAGTCGGGATTATTCTTACGGGCATGGGTGACGACGGCGCAAAAGGGCTGCTGGGCATCCGCGAGGCCGGTGGTCGCACCTTCGCACAGTCTGAAGCAAGCTGCACCGTGTTCGGGATGCCTGCCGTAGCGCTGGCGAACGGCGCGGTCGAACACAGCCTGAATCCCGAAGCAATGTCCCAAGCATTAAGGAAACTAACTGAAAATTCATAAAAAACCAATTTTTCGTTTGTACTTGCGAACAAGTGAAATCACAGGGAATGGCATATAATTAAAGAAAGGGAGAGTGCGGGTAACCTCAATTGCCCATCAAGGCATGACCGCACAAACAATTATGGCGCTAGATGTACTGCTCATTGAAGATAGTAAAACGCAGGCCGCGCAGATTAAGGCCACGCTCGAAAGTTTGGGGCTGGAAGTGCGCGTTGCCTATGACGGCCTCGACGGCATCCGTTCCGTGATGGATAAACATCCGGGGTTGATCGTGCTGGATGTCAAGCTGCCGGGGATGGATGGTTTTCAGGTCTGCCGCCGCCTTAAACGCTCGCCGGATACGGCGGGCATCCCGATCATTATGCTAACCGAACGCGACGAAGCACAATCCACCATGTCCGGTTTGCAAGCCGGTGCCGACGACTACATCCCGAAAGACATCTTCGCCACCGAACACCTGATGACGACCTTACAAGAACTGGGGCTGTTGGAATAAGCATGACACCACAGAAAAGCCCTTACGCCATGCTCCCACCTGTACTTAACGTGCAGGTCGAAAGCGCGATGGACATCATGATCGCTCGTAATACCGCACGGCGCGCCTCCTCCCTGTTGGGCTTTGCGCCTGCCCGTCAGGCGCAGCTTGCCAGCGTAGCAGCGACCCTCGCTGAATTGGTGCTGAAAACCGGTTCCGAGCACACCATGAACTTTAACGGTGTGAGCAACGGCGACAAAACGGGCATTCAACTCTCGATCAAAACGCCGTGGTTAGCCAACGTGGCGGTCGGCAATGTGATGATCGCGCTCCGGTCGAAGCTGGGCGACTTGATCGACGAAATCTTGCTGGAAGGCGAAACCGTACCAACCATCGTCACCGTCATGTGGCGCAACGAAAGTGAAACGGCGAACGCCAATGCTGGGTCATGAAGCAGTACGCCTGCCCCTGCTCACCTTCCGGTTGGGTGAACGGCGCTACGCCCTATTGATCGAGGACGTGGTGGAAGTGGCAGCGATGGTGGATTTGCTCAAAATACCTTCCGAACGGGCAGAAGTGCTGGGTTACATCAACCGGCGTGGCAAAGTTTTACCATTACTGGATTTACGAAAGGTGTTCAACCAACCCTACCATCCCATCACCAGTGCCAGTGTATTCATTGTGGTGGCGGGGGGCGACCATCACTTCGGGCTGCTGGTGGACGCCGTAGAGCAGGTGAACTATGTGGATGCGCTTCAACTCAGTGATTCGATGATTTCCAGCCCCTATCTGCACGGCATTATCAGTCATCAGGATGAAATGATCTCGATTATCGCGCTGCCCGCCTTACTGGCACTCGCGCAGTAACCTTTATTCCGGCAGCAGTATTTAGGAAACACACAGATGATGGCAGCACTAGACACTCCTTCTTCACCCGACCAAGTCAACGGCAGCGTCCGGCGCAGCGACCGTATCTTGATCGTCGCGAGGGATAACGAACTCCGCGCGAGCTTGATCGATACGCTGGAATCCGTCGGCGGTTACATGGTCAATCAGGCGCGCAGCTTTGAAGAAGCATTGAGCGAAATCCTGCTGACCGAGTTTGACCTGATCGTGACCGAAGCCGAGCTGCCCGACCTCAGCGGTGTTGATCTGCTGGCGGTGGTCGGTGGTCTGCGCCCGAACGCGCGGGTCATCATCATTGACGACGATCTCTCCGCCCGCAGCGCCGTAGCCGTGTACCGGCTGGGTGCGGTCGATTACCTGTATAAGCCCCTGAATATGTCCTTCGTGGTCATGCAGATCGAGCGGCAGCTAGAACTCGGGCGCGCCTTAAACAACCGTCCGCAGCACGCCGAAGCCCCCACCGTCAAAGATAACAGCGCCGACCGTGCCAAGCGGCTTGACCCGCAAACCCGTCCGGCAGCGCTGGTACTGGGTCGCCCGCAGTTCAACCGCATCAATGCCGAACTGAAAGACCTGCTCGAACATGTGAAGGCCAGCTTCGTCGGGCTGATCGACGCGGACGGCAACATGGTTGGTGCGGCGGGTACCCTGCAAGAGTACGACCTGCAACTGCTCACCCGCGCCCTGAACATCGACCACAAGGCACAGAACTCGCTGGCGAGCATCCTTGAAGAAGCCAAGTTCCACTCGACCTACTTTGAAGGCGCACACAACGGCGTGTATATCGTCGAGTTCGGTTCGCCCTATACAGTGTCCCTAGCCGTGATCTGCGGTACGGATGTGAAGGCCGGTATGGTGTGGCTGTACACCAAGCGCACCGCCAATGTCATCGACGAAGTGCTCAAGGCGATCCCACAGCCCAAGCGCTTCCCCACGTTCTAAGCCAGTTTAACCGCACAGCAAAAGAGATAAACAACGAGGTGACGACAACCTCGTTTTTGTTTTATGGCGGAATTGGCATAAATGTCGGAAAAACGCCAATATTCCGCCGAATTGGCAAGCGACTGCGAGGGAGGGATCTGCCGAATTGGCAACTTTGCACGGCGGGAAGTTCGCCTGCATCCGCCGCGTGCCGCGAAACGCTCCCGTTTGTCCGCCGCCGTCATAGGGGACTGCCGCCGCAAAGATTGCTGCATAAGCGATTGAACCACCGCCCTAAAAGGAGGCTTCGCACAGGCACAGAGAACGCAGGGAAGTACGGATCTTGCATGAGGTGATGCATCAGCCTTTGCCTACGAACGGGCGGTAGCATTATCGTAGCAAAGTCGGTGGCAATTAGGGTGACCATTTGGAAAAACATTTGGTAACTTTTAAGCAGCACTATCGCTAACCATTCTGAGGGAAAGCGGCTGTTAAGACGGTTGGTAAATGGTTGGAATTCGGTAGACAAGGTTTGAGGATTCTAACCATAGGAAGGGGTGTATAAGATATGAAGTACAGAACTTTGCTTAAAAACATCGCATTATTTGTGTTAGTCCTCTCGAATATGTCGTGCTCAACAATCAACAATTTTATAGAAATTAAACATCCTATCATTCATAAAGAGGTTTTTATTAGTAAAAGTAAGTGTTCATTGCCATGTTTATTCGACATCACAGCAGGAACGACAAATTACTTGCAGGCTGCGGAAAACATAAAGAATTATGTTCCTGAAGATCAAATTACAGAGAATGGAGAACGCACTTCGAATTTATGGATTTATGGAGAAGATCGCACCAAAATATTTGTAGTCGTTAAGCAGGTGTTTCCAAGCGATACAGTAACCATTATTGAATTATCAACTCATGGTCAAGGAAAAATAACTTCTATAGGCGATATGATAAGCGCAGGTTATAAACCTATGCGTGTTTTTCGCAATCGTATCCAAGGGCCAAATACGGTTAATTTATTAATTACGTTCGGGGAAAATGAGGAAATTATTGGCGTGGTTTCAGGTTCTTATTCGGTTAATGCCGACTCCCCCATAGATAATTTATTTCTTGTTGATTCAAACTATCTCCAATGGATATTGGACGATATTAGAACCATCAGAAATTATGACTTCGAAATTACGTGGCTGGGGTATGCATCAGTGGATGCTTACATAAACACTGTTTCTCAATAAACATTATTCATCGACTGACAAAGTATCTTCAGCGTCTACCCATTCGAAGTACAGCAGGTCGCCAACGTCGCAATTGAAATAATCACACAAGCGTTCAATAGTTTGACCATCAAACTTGGTTACGTCATTGCGAATCCAATTAATGATAGTGTGGTCACTAACACCAGCAAATTGGGCAATATCATGCTGCTTTAATCGTCGTCCAATTTTCCGCTCGCGTTCTTGCATCAATTCTAAGAGTTTGTTTCGTAAAACCCGTTTTCGCCTAAACAAAGTCATTACTTTCTTGTCTTAGATGAAAGTAATGGCTTTTCGGTAACAAGATCAAAGCCCACGGCTTCTGCTAATTCTTTTGCTTGACCGTGAAACAGCTTTGCTGCTTCCCAAACAATATCCATAGCGGTACGAAGCGTAACGGTTTCTGCATTACTCAATCTGTCAGCAGATAATTCTTCCGCCATTCGTGTGTACATAAGTGCATACTTGCCAAAATGATCGCGGGGATTTTGTTTTGGGCTGATGCTTAATTCTGAACGAAGTTGAGCAGTAGTCCGATCCCACAGTCCTTTATACATACGATCAGTTGTTTGGGCATACATACTTGGCAATTCATCAATAACAGCGTTCTTCAAGGCTTCTACAAATCTTTTGCGGGTTACAATCCCTTCTACACGTAGTGCAATCCAACTATCGGGCTTGCCAACACGCTTATACTCATCAACAGTTCTATCAAGTGAGCGAAACAAGCCAAGTTCAGGGTCTTCAGTTTCTTCAAGTCGTTGTGCGCCAACTTGTGCCAACCATAATTTAAGCGGTTCAGCTTTAGGCGATGGGATAGATTGAAGCAAACGAAGCGCTTCCTCTGTTGTGACTACGTCCGTAAGTCGTAATTTGCCATCTTCAGCAACTAATTTCAACCTCTTACAATTTGTAAGAGTTTCATTTCCCTCTTTTTTCAATCGTCCTTTCAAAACGTGGTAATAATTTTGTGCTGTTTTTTTATCGGCATCAAGAAGTACACCAACAATGTCTATTACGCTGTAATGCCATTCATTTTCAAACCACTCTTTACGAATGCTGCTGCCATCAACAGGGATGTGCGGCATTAGATCAGACATAAAAATACCTCAACACACTTATTTTTCAAGATACTTGAATTATAAGACAGTTGAAATGAATGTCAAGCTACTCTACTGAGTTATATATTTATCTCATCCCCGCCGCCCCACCAGCAGCGCACGGTTGGTTTGCAGGTGCATACACGCCGCCTCGAAACCGGCTTGCTTGAGCAATTCGAGGTGCCGCTCCAACCCCAACGGCAGGTCGCCGCGCCCCGCCACCACCGCTTGATGCTCGGCAAAGGTCGCGCCCTCGGCACCATGCACCTTTGACTGGTGAAGGGCATCCTGCCGCGCCCATAAACTCCGGTAGACATCATATAACCCACCCTGCACAACCGCGATGCGATCCAGCAGCAGGAACAAACCACCCGCATCCAGCGTGTCATAAATGAAGCGGTAAGCCTCTCCCATTTGCAGGTCAGTCAGATGATGCAGCGTTTGCACACTGAACACGATCTGGTACGCGCTAGGCGGCAGTTGCAGCGTGGCGATGTCGCTGAAGTCGTGGATGAGCGCTGTGTACTGGCTGGCGTGGGGTTGCAGCCGCTCGTGCGCCAGTTCGAGCATCGCCGCCGAGCCATCCACCCCCACCACCTGCGCCTGTGGCACGCGCTGGAACAACATCGCCTCGACCAACCCCGTCCCCATGCCGAGATCGAGTATCGTTTTCCCCGCCTGATAGTGGTCGGCGATCACCGTCAGCAGCATATCCAATTGTTCACTACGCGAAGGGTTCAAACTGCGGTTATCGGCATCCCACGCTTGGGCAACATCAGGGTTTTTGAAATCTTGGTATGTCATAACGTTACCTCCACTACACATTATTGTAGGGACGAGGCGTGCCTCGTCCGCCACCGCCCACCACACATATCATCTTTTTGTAGAGGGGGCTGTGACCCTCCCGAATATACCATAACAATCGACATGCTCACTTTAAACCCACTTTAATTCACCACCACATTAGTAATATTTTCCTTAATGTTGCCTGTTATCACCTGTTTAACAGGCAGTTATAATCAGTGCTGTTCTATGGACTTAGCCCGACAATTTGTGCTATAAACAGAACAGATACTCTACCTAGCATTAATGGGGGAACAATGGCCGATACACAACATATGACTAAAGCGGAATTACTGGCAACCATTGGTAACGCTTGGAACAGCTTTCAAGGCTACCTCATTAACCTCACGCCTGCCCAAGTCACCATCCCCACCGACCCCGCTGGCTGGACTTCGCTCGATCATGTTATCCACCTCGCCCATTGGGAAAACAGCATGATCGCCCTCATGAACAAGCAAGACCGTGCCGACGCGATGGGCATTGATCCTGCCGTTTACGCTGCCGGTGATGATGATGTCATCAACGGCCTGTTGCAGCAGCAAACCAAGGACATGGCCCTGCCCGAAGCTTTTAGCTTTGTCATGGGTATCCACCAACGGTTCCTCACCCAGATCGAATCGCTCAGCGAAGAAGATGTACACCGCCCCTACAATTATTTCGCGCCAAACTCCAGCCGCACCGAGCCGCTGATTGACCTCATCTACGGCAACACGGTTGAGCATTACCCCGAACACCAATCCTACATCGACAAGATTGTGGCGAACCGCACCCCACCCGCCAAAGCTGAGATTCTCGCACGGGTGCAAAAAGGTTGGGATAACCTCAACACCTTCCTCGACGGCCTCAGCATCGACCAAAAGACCGAACCGACCGATGCGGCGGGCTGGACGGTCAAAGACCATATGATCCACCTCGCCGTGTGGGAAGATGGCCTCGTTGCCATGTTCAACAAGCAGGATCGGCGCACGGCGATGGGCATCAACGAAGCCACTTGGGAAAGCGGCGACGACCCGATCAACGCCGTCATCCAAAAGCGCTACAAAGACTTATCGCTGAGCGAGGTTGAGGAAAAACGCCGCGGCATCCACGCCCAACTCATGCAGCAGATCGACTCGTTCACGCAGGAAACCATCAACGGGCCGTATAACGCGCTGAACCCCAACTCAAACAATAGCCGTCCGGTGGCTGACCACATCATCGGCAACACCTACATGCACTACGCCGACCATATCCCGTGGATGGCAGCGATTGCAGAAAGTAAATCATGAAAAAAGCAGGACTGCTCAAAAAAACACGCGCCAGTTGGGATGCACTCAACGCTTATGTCGCCACCCTCACCGAAGCCCAACTGACCCAACCCACCGACGCGGCAAGCTGGACGGTCAAAGATCACTTGATGCACCTCGCCGTCTGGGAAGATGGCGTGTGGGCGCTGCTCAACCATCAGAACCGCCGCGAGCAAATGGGCATTGATGAGGCCGCGTGGAAGCGTTGGGACTTTGACGAATTGAACGCCATCATCCAACAGGCGCACAAGGATAAGTCGTGGGCGGAAGTCGAACGCGAACGCCACATCATCCACGACCGCTTCGTCGCCCAAATCGACTCGATGACCGACGAGGAACTTGAACGCCCGATGCGCGACTATAACCCCGAATCCACCAGCGACCGGCCAGTGAAGCAAACCGTCATCGGTGATGCCTACAGCCACTACGACGAGCATCTCCCGTGGATACGCGCAATCGTCGATGGTAATAAATAAAATGATGTAGGGGTTTGCCGGCGGCAAACCCCTACAATATAAATTCTATTTACCCCGCGCTCAACTGCACCACCACCAGCTTATAATCCTCGATATCGGTCAGCAGCATGGTATTATTCGCGCCCCATGTCAAAGGCGTGCGCTGTGTCGGTGTTGACGGGATGAAGCGCCCCGCCAGCACCAATTCACCTTTTTCCCCCGGTGCAGAGGTGATATACAACCCTTGCTCGTCTTGATGTTCCCGATCATAAGTCGTGTAAGCCAGCGTCGAGCCTTCTAACCCCCAACCGCCGCTGTATACAAAGATGTCTGTGTCCAACTGCTGCTGCCGTCCACCATATACCGGCAGCGTATAAATCGCGCTTTCCTCTGCCGAAGTTTGTAAGCCGCCATTCATAAACTCTCGCGACATACCGACGACCAGAACCAGATCACCACCCGGCGAAAACTCGTATGCCCACGGCAGCGTTCCCTGTATCGCAGCCGCCGCGAACTTGGACTCGCCCGTTTCTACGTCAAGGAACCACGTCCCGTCCTTTTCCTTCCCCTGCGTATCAATGTTGTACACAATCCGCTGTTCGTCCGCCGACACCGCAAAGCCATAGGTCGAAACGCGACCACTCGAAGCCGTTGCACCGATTTCTTCCGCCTCGCCGCCCTCAGCACTCACGCGGTTGAACTTGGCGATTGCATCTGCCGCCTTATTGAACTGGTAACGGATAAAGTAAACCGACTCGCTATCTGGCGACCACTGTGGGCTAAGATCAACCGTAAAAATGACATTCGGATCTTCGTTACCGAATAACTTCAATTCGCGGTTCGGCATCGGTGTAAGGTCAGTGAGTTCGTTTGCCTCCGTGTCATATACCCAAATATCCGAGTCGCGGAAGGTGATCAGAAAGTTTTCCGAAAACGCTAACTTGGTGCTGTCTGGCGACCAGCGCACACTTTCGAAGTCGATGCCGATGCCACGATCCAACCCGACGCAATCACCCTGTTCACCCTCAATCGAGTAGATGCACAGGTCATCGCCCTTAAAGTAGGCAAAACGGCTGCCATCCGGCGCGAGGAACGCGGCTGTTTTCCCCGGCCCCGCCGTCAGGTCGAGCTTCGTCACAATTTCAGCTGTCCAACCATCAGCGCGTGCGGGGCTTATCATCAATACCAGTGTAAGGGTCAGCAATCCAATAACAGATAAACGGCGCATCAGTTCTCTCCATTCTCGTGAGTCGTATACAGAGTGCAAAGTCATAGCTGCGAGTGACACCCATAACAACCGTGTCACTGTAGGGAGGAGGCGCGCCTCCTCCGTTCAATTGCTAAAATATCACAATTGAGGCAACCACATCCCACTCTATAGACGAATGGAGTTCAACACAAGTTCCTTTAGGCGGATAGGACTTTAGGCCTTTCGAGCAAGCGCACGTACAAATCCACCACCTCGTCCATCATCGACGGCCACGACTGTGTAACCGCGAAATCCCGCCCCGCCTGCGCCATCATCGCCCTGTGTTCGTGGTTTTGGGTTGCCTGCCGCACACCCGCTACCAACCCCGCTGTATCTCCCACGTCGAAGGTGTAGCCTGTCCGCCCGATCTCCACCACGTCCGGTATGCCGCCTACCCGCGAAGCGACCACCGGCAAACCCGCCGCCATCGCCTCTACCACCACCAGCCCAAAGGTCTCCAACGCCGAGGGGAACACGAACACATCCGCGCTGGCATACACCTGCGACAGTTCCTCGCCCTGCATATACCCCATGAATACCGTGTTCGTCCCCGCGAAGTGCCGCTCCAACGCCGCCCGCTCCGGCCCGCTGCCCACCAGCACCAGCCGCGTATCCGGCACCTGCTCCAGCACCGCCCGCAGGTCGCCAATCCGCTTCTCGGTCGAAAGCCGCCCCACGTACAGCAGCAGCGTACTATCAGCGTGTCCGGCACTCATCCGCTCACGCATCGCCGCGTTCCGGTGACGTGGATTGAAGCGCTCGGCATCCACACCGCGCCGCCACAACCCCACCTCGCGCACACCCAGTTCCAGCATCTCGCGCTGAATAATCTTCGACGGTGCCAGCGCATAATCCGCCTGGTTGTACACCATCCGCGTGAACCAATCGGTAAACGGCTCGATGATACCAATGTGGAAATGGTGAATCAGCCGCGACAGGTCAAGGTGGAAGGAAGCCACCGTCGGCACGTTCAGCCACTTCGCCATCATCAACCCCGCCCCGCCCACCAGCGCCGGACTAATCGTGTGGATAATATCCGGCTTGAACGCCTTCACTTGGCTGTAAGTCGAATAATTCGGTGGGCCAAACTTCAGTTCAGGGTACAGCGGCATGGTAATCCCCGGCACGCCGATCACCCGCGTGCTGCGGTACTGCTCGCACCCCATCTTGGGCGCGACGATCACCGTTTCGATGCCCCGCTGCTCCAAATGGTCGAGCAGCAGGCACGTCACCGTCACGATGCCATCAATTTTCGGTAAGAAGGTTTCGGTAAAAAACGCCACCCGCACGAGCTTCGCCCCAATTGTTGTATAGTGAATTCACATTCAAAAACACCCAACCTCGCCGAAGGTGGCGGAGTAATAAGACAAATTGGGTGTTATTGCTCAATAGGAGCGATTAGTGAACTTTTTTACCCCTGCCATTCAGACAACAATTAGCTTCTGCGGAATTCCAATAATCCTTATTTCTTGCCTGATCGTACTTGCGTTGGTGATTTTATTTCGAGGAAGGAATGTTTCGATTGGAGCATCAACATACCTAAAATATTTTGTACTCGTGATCTTAATTTGTACGGTTGTAGTGGCCTTAGGCAATTGGCTTTTCTTGCTGGTCGCGACTGAAAATACAATCAGCTATTGAACTAATCTGTGTGTTCGCATTCTACAATTGACGCGATACAATCCCGTCCGTGCCATCCTCAACACCCATCCTTCGCCTCGCATATTCAACTCTCCCGCGCATTATTGTCTCCCTCGCTTGCGACCGAAGAAAGTCCTTTAGGGCGGGTGAGGTGTCGCGCCAGCGACGGAGGGGGTCTAGCTGCTACGGTTTGTAGATTCAAACCAAAATCGCTTTACAAATCAATACAAATGTTCTAAAATTGATAGTGATAGTGGTCATTGGGTGCGTGACATTCCAGCTTACTGACAAATCATAAATTCACATTGTAGGGGCTTGATTAATCAAGACCGCGCCACCAAACCACACCCACCACTTACTTTGCAACCGGAAATACGTTATGGCACCCTACTGCCGCCGCCGCCGCCATAAAAACCGTTTATGTCGTCGCCGTCAACGCCGCCATTTCCGACATATGAGGGAAAAATCACCTTCACATCACCGCCAATTGCGCCATTTCCAACATAAACTTGCTTTTGAATGGAGCTAAAAGCCAATCGCTAACTGCTAAAAGCTGTTCTGAATCTGACGAATTTGAAGAATCTAGCGAATCTTCGGCAGTTCACTCCCTCACATCCGCCGCCAAATGATTCACAAAATGCACATCGTTCGCCGTTTTGAATCAGACCTATTTCCGGCAAGCCACTTGACTTAGAGTACACTCTAGGTTGTAGCATAGATCTATCACCTCGATCAACACACATGGATAGAAACAGATTTACGGAGATAGACCATGCATATCGGCTTACAGATTCCGTCGTTTAAGGTTTCAGGCGGCTCGGCGGCTATTCGTCCGGGGTTGAAAGATGTCGTCACCACTGCCGAAGCATCCGGCTTTTACAGCGTTTGGGTCATGGATCACTTCTACCAGATTGATAACCTGTTCGGCGAAAAATATACCGACCCGATGATGGAAGCCTATACCACCCTCGGCTATTTTGCCGGTCTGACCGAAAAAGTACGACTTGGGGTCATGGTCACAGGTGTCATCTACCGTGTACCGTCTGTCCTGCTCAAGATGGTCAACACGCTCGACATCGTATCCGGTGGGCGCGCCTATTTCGGTGTCGGTGCGGCGTGGTATCAAGGCGAGGCAGAAGGCTTTGGCATCAATTACCCCTCCACCAGTGAACGCTTCGAATGGCTGGAAGACACACTTCAACTCGCCCATCAGCTCTGGGAAGGTGATGAAACCAGTTTCGCGGGTAAGCAGTTCTCCGCCCCCAGAATGACCAATAACCCGCGCCCCGTCAGCAGCCCGCACCCGCGCATCCTCATCGGCGGTTCCGGCCCGACCAAAACGCTGCGGATGACGGCGCAGTATGCCGATGCCTGCAACCTATTCGAACCAAACGGGCTGGATAAGATGCAGCAGGCGTTAGATACGCTCAAAGAACACTGCGAGAAACTCGGTCGCAATTACGACGACATCGAGAAAACCTCGCTCGGCACCGCCCACCTCACCGCTGGCGAGGATACGGTCGACAGCATCTTGGAGCGGCTGAAAACCCTCTCGAAGATGGGCATCACCCACGCCATTTTCAACCTGCCCAATGTCTACGACCTCACCCCCTTGGAAACCTTCGCCAAGGAAATCATCCCCGCAGCGGCTGCTCTGTAACGGTTGTAGATAAAAATAAGCGCCTGTGAGGTCGCAGGCGCTTATCGGTCATCAATTCGGGACAGGGCTTATGGCAAGCTTTCAGCCGGAACCGGTTTCGTGGTACTCATATCCGTTACCGGCTGCTCATCCACCGGCGTAGATTGCGTATTCGTACTCTTAACGACAGCGAAACGGTTCTTCCTCCGTAAGAAAGGCATCTCAAAATAGCGGTAAGACACTTCAGAGGCAAGCAAGGTCAGCCCTAAGATCAGGGCATAGACTACGATGTTGAAAATCACGCTGTTCCATGCCGCCACATCGATCTTGGTAAACACCA
>JAPUDW010000045.1:0-898 GCA_027492915.1 Bacteroidota bacterium
GAATCAAGTATAAGGACGACCCTACGATATTTGCGTGGGACTTGATGAACGAGCCGGAAATCGCAGGAATGGAATTAGGGCGCGCGTGGATTACGGAAATGTCGACCTATGTGCAGTCGATTGACACGAACCACCTCGTTACTTCAGGAAACGAAGGTTTTGATGATGGGCACGCAGGCAGCAACCCGCAAATGGAGATGAGCATTCCGAGCATTGATTTTGCGACGTGGCACACCTACCCCACCTACCATAAAATCACGACTTCGGATGTCACAAACCTGATTAAACAGCACTGCGACACCGCAGCCAATGGTAAAAAGCCTGTGCTGCTTCAAGAGTTTGCCTACCCCTCGACTGCAAATGACCAGAGCAGCGTTTACCAGATATGGCTGAATGCGATTTACAACCATCCCAACTGTGCAGGTTGGATGTACTGGCGGTTGGAAGGCCGACAGGCAAATGGGCAGTATGCAGCCGATAATGGTGAAAACTTTAGCATCCGTATCGACAATAGTTCTACAGCAGTGCTGCTTAAGAACGCGGCTTCACAGTTCATCGGGCGGGGCAATGTGGCATTAGCTCCAATCAGCGAATCTGTCGCCGGATAACTCAGGTTAAAGAAACTTACAAAGTCAATGAAGAGAGTAATTGGCAAACAGATGTACTCAACAAAGAGCGCCTTCTCAAGCGCTCTTTTCATTTATGTGGACATTATTTACGCAAAATAGACTTTGCAATCATCGAAATACACCTACCATAAGGAACGCATCTTGATGTATGCCAGTCAAACGGTAAAGATAACTGATTAACTCTTATTAACACGCTATAATCCCACCATCATCAACAACACTTTCTAGGGAATCGTATGCTCATCGGCGTAGACATTGGCGGGACTTTT
>JAPUDW010000045.1:908-3487 GCA_027492915.1 Bacteroidota bacterium
CGTAGACGGTCACCTAAAGATTCACAAACTCTTGAGCACACCAGCTAACCCCGCAGAGGCGATGCTGGCAGGGTTGGCGATGATTACCCCCGGTGGACTAGCAGCGCTAGAGCGCGTATCCCACGGTTCGACGGTAGCGACCAACGCTATTCTCGAACGTAAGGGGGCGAAAACTGCGCTCATCACGACACAAGGCTTCCGCGATGTGTTGTTCATCGGGCGGCAAAACCGACCACAGCTTTATGCGTTGCAACCCCAACTTCCCGCTCCTCTTATACCCCGCGATTGGTGCTATGAAGTACCAGAACGATTGGATTATAACGGCAACATCCTCACTCCGTTGGACACTACAGCGCTCGATCATGTGTTGGATGACGTCACCGCGCAGGGGATTGAGGCGGTAGCGGTGTGCTTCCTTTATAGCTATGTGAACGCCGCACACGAACAAGCCGTGAAACAACGCCTTTTGGAACGTGGGATACTAGAAGCATGGCAAATTGCATTATCGAGCGATGTACTACCGGAATTCCGTGAATATGAACGTGCCAGCACAACAGCTTTGGATGCTTATGTGCGACCGGTGATGAGCCGCTACTTGACGACGCTTGAAAATCGACTGAATGCGAATGGCAAAGGGGTTTCCCTACGTATCATGAAGTCCGATGGTGGGGTGATGAGCGCAGAGCGGGCACGAAAGCAGGCAGTACAAACGGCGTTGAGCGGGCCAGCGGCGGGCGTGATCGGCGCGTACCATATTGCCAAGTTGGCGGGTTATGACCAGATCATTACACTGGACATCGGCGGCACATCCACCGATGTGGCGATATGCCCCGGAATGCCAGTGCAGCGGCCTGAGAGCGAGATCGATGGGCTGCCACTGCGGATACGACTGCTGGACATCGAAACCATTGGGGCAGGCGGCGGCTCAATTGCGCGGTTGGATGCCGGTGGGGCGCTGCGAGTTGGGCCAGAAAGTGCAGGGTCAACACCGGGGCCAATTTGTTACGGTCGAGGGGGCGAGAGCATCACCGTAAGCGATGCCAACGCGGTGTTGGGACGGTTAGACGCTGACCATTTCCTCGGTGGGAGCATGACGCTGCATCTCGATGAAGCGCAAGCTGCCGTCAAAAAGCTGGCGGCTGATATGGGGCTGAGTATGGAGGCGGCAGCGGCAGGGATTATCAATATTGCCAACGTCAGCATTGATCGTGCAGTACGGCGGGTATCGGTGGCGCGGGGATATGATCCGCGCGGGTTTACGCTGCTGGCATTTGGCGGTGCGGGACCTCTGCACGCCTGTGAAGTCGCAGACCGGTTGCAAATTCCGCGTGTACTGATTCCACGCTACCCCGGTGTGTTATGTGCTTTCGGCTTGCTAGTGGCAGATGTGGCGCTGGATTACAGTCGTTCGGTGCTGGGGTTGCATACAGAAGCTACGCCAGCGCACCTCAACCAGTTGCTAGGAGAACTGCTGACACAAGCCACAGCCGAGTTGGCGCATGAAGGGATTGATGAGGCGGACATGATGTTCCGGCCTACGGTCGATATGCGCTATCAAGGACAGGCCTACGAACTGAGTATCCCTTTCCAAAATACAGTTGAAGGAAAAACACTGGTTGATAGCTTCCATACAGCACACGAGCGTACTTATGGTCATGCCATGCGAGGCCGAACGGTTGAGGTGGTAAATCTGCGCTTGCAAGCAGTGGGCATAGTTGAAAAACCAACGTTGGATGCAGAAGCAGTGGTTGGAGGGGCAGCAGAGGCGGCGCTGATCGGGCACAAAACAGCAGCAAATGGTGAACAAATGGCGCTGTACGAGCGAGATCAACTGCCTATCGAAGCAACATTTGAGGGGCCGGCGCTGGCGTTCCAATTCGACAGCACCGTTTATGTGGCAGCGGGATGGCGGGCGCGAGTAGATGGCTATCGCAATTTAATTTTAGAACGACAATAATCTATTCATTACTCTAGACCTATTGAAAAGAGCGATCATGCGTAAAAGCAAAATTCTAGCTAAGGTACGAGCAGGCCAACCGGCGCGACTGGCGATGATGGGGTACTACATTCCGGCATTCGTGGCGTACGCTGCACAACTGGGATTCGACGGCATCTGGCTAGACATGGAACACCACAACTTTGATGACCGCGAAGTACAGGCTATGCTGGCGTTCTTCCATCTATACGACATTGACTGTGTGGTTCGCCCGCCGACTCGCGAAAAACCACGTCTGTATCGTTATTTGGAGGACGGCGCAACGGGGCTGATGATCCCACATGTGAACGATGCCACCACTGCGCGCGATTTGGTGCAGAGTGTGAAGTTCCCACCGGTGGGCGACCGTGGTTTACACGGACGGGGGTTGGATGCAAATTATGGCCTCGATAGCAAAGATGCGCTGCGTGAAAATGCGCTGCGTGAAACTTTCATCGTGGTACAGATTGAAACCCCACAAGCGCTCGAACAGGCCGCAGAAATGGCGACTATCCCCGGTTTAGATGGCTTATACGTGGGGCCAGCCGATTTAGGGCTGCGGCTGAAGCTGCAACCGGACGGCATTCACGTCAACAAGGCGATT
>JAPUDW010000046.1:0-7013 GCA_027492915.1 Bacteroidota bacterium
ATGGTATTCAGGCGACGGCACTAATTACACAGGCCGTTCCGACAACAGCCGTAATTATGATGTCCGTTCAGAGCGACCAAGATTACTTGCAACGCGCTATGCTGGTTGGAGCACGTTTCTTCCTCTCCAAGCCAGTCTCGATGGACGATTTGTACAATACAATCCGCAGTGTTTACGCACAGCACCGGCAGCTTGCCGAGCAATACCGGACGATGGTGAATGCGGGAACGGGAAACTTACCGAAGGCGGTTGCAACCAGTAGAACAGGCAATGACGACAACCGTGCCGGTCATATCGTTGTGGTTTACAGCCCACAAGGCGGCGCAGGCTGTACAACAATTGCCACGAATTTGGCATCGGGGCTGATGCGTGAAGGCACACGCGCCCTGCTGGTTGACGCCGACCTCCAATTTGGTGACGTGGGCGTATTCCTGAACTTACAGGGGCAATCAACCATTGTTGACCTCGCGCGGAGTGTGGACGACCTCGATACCGAGCTATTTGACAATATCGTTGTCACACATGACAGCGGCTTAAAAGTACTCATGGCTCCGGCACGGCCTGCCGAAGCGTTTATCGTACAAGAAGACCCGTCAGCGGTGGCAACCATTTTGCAAAAGGTAGCAAGCCACTACGACTTTATTGTTGTTGACACTAGCCGACACATGGACGAGACACTCGGCGCGTTATTCGACATCGCCACCAAGATTGTGCTGGTGACCACCCCTACCCTCGCGGGTGTAAAGAACGTGCGCTTCGTGCTAGATGAGTTTGACCAGCTCGGTTATACGGCGGATAAGACGATGATTGTCTTAAACCGTGTGCCACAAGACCGCAACTTGCAAAAGTTCGCAATCCCGACCGAGAAAATCGCAAAGTTCTTGAAGCGTCCGATTGAAGTTGAAATTCCACAAGATGAACTGACCGCCCTGACTGCGATGAGCAAGGGTGTGTTGATTGTGGCGCAGCGCGACCGCAGCCGTTCACCTGTTAAAGAATTTATGCAACTCGCCGATACGATCTATACGAAGATGATGGGCGAGGAAACCGAACCAGACCCGAAGCAGCAAGAGGCTCCGCGCAGTATTTTTGGCAGCAAACTATTTGGACGTACCAATTAGTGTGCCAGTGAGTCAATTTCACTCACTTCGGGCGGTAAGTATGGAGGATAACGATGTCATTACTACGTCGAATTGATAAAGGCAGTGGAAACAATAGTGGTGGCGGTGATTCGGGCGGACGCGGGTCTGACGGCACAGGCAACCTCGGTGGCGGCGGCGAAAGTGAAGAGTCGAAGTTAGCCGCGATGCGGCAGCGCCGACAAGCACTGGCTGAACAACAGCGACCTGGCGCGGCGGGCAAGAGCAACAATTACCTAGACCTCAAAACCCGCGTTCAGAACAAGCTGCTATCCGAACTTGACCACCAAGCGATGGATGTGTCACGCAAGAACGAAGTCCGTACCCATATTGAAGAATTGTTCAATGCCATTCTGGCTGACGAAAGTATCGTCATCTCGCGAGCCGAGCGCCTGAGCTTATTCGAATCAATTGTGGCGGAAATTTTGGGCTTTGGGCCGCTTGAAATTCTTTTGGCAGATGACTCGATCACTGAAATTATGGTGAATGGCCCGAAGAATATTTTCATCGAACAAAAAGGTAATATCACCCGCGCGAACGTGGCATTCGAAAATGATGAACATGTTTTGCGCATCCTTGACCGAATTGTAGCGCCGCTGGGTCGCCGTATTGACGAAAGTTCGCCGCTGGTCGATGCGCGTTTGCCAGATGGTTCGCGCGTGAATGCTGTCATTCGCCCCATCTCGCTGGTAGGGCCGACAATTACCATTCGTAAATTCTCCAAGAAACCGTTAACAATTGACGATTTGATCCGTTTTGGGTCAATGACCAAAGAAATTGCCGACTTTTTACGGGCGTGTATTATCTCGCGGTTGAATACGATTGTGGCAGGCGGTACGGGTTCGGGTAAAACTACCCTGCTGAACGTGCTTTCGGGCTTTATTCCCAATGACGAACGTATTATTACCGTCGAAAACGCGGCGGAACTACAACTCCGGCAGGAGCATGTGGTGACGCTGGAAACACGTCCACCGAATATTGAAGGTAAGGGGCAAATCTCCATTCAAGATCTAGTCGTGAACTGTTTGCGTATGCGCCCTGACCGGATCGTGGTTGGAGAGTGCCGCGGCGGCGAGGCGTTGGATATGCTCCAAGCCATGAACACGGGACACGATGGTTCGTTAACCACCTGCCACTCCAACACCCCGCGTGATACGATCTCGCGGTTGGAAGTTATGTGCTTGATGGCCGGTATGGATTTGCCAGTGCGTGCTATCCGTGAACAGATCGCCAGCGCGGTTGATATGATCTGCCAACAAAACCGTTTGCGGGATGGTTCACGTAAAATAGAGAAGATTACTGAAGTACAGGGTATGGAAGGTGAAATCATCACCATGTCCGACATCTTCGAGTTCGAGCAAACCGGTATCGAGGGTGGAAAGATTATTGGACGTATCCGTCCAACGGGGCTGCGACCCAAGTTCATTGAACGGATTGAAGAGGCGGGTATTCATCTGCCACCGTCAGTCTTTGGTATTGGCCGCAGCTATTAAATAACAGATTGATTAGCAGTTTAGAATTTGGAGTAAAGGGAAGGCATGACTACTTGACGCATCTTCCGTTACTTCCATACAATGGAATCAGCATCCAGTCGGTAGATATACAGGGAGGAGGCTAACGAATGCCATCCCAACTTATACCCATCATTGCAGGTGTAGCGGGCGTTATTGCTCTGATTGTCATTGTCTTTGGCATTTTGAGTGTGCGCTCTGAAAAAGATTTAGTTGAAGAACGTTTAGGCCGTTTTGAGCAAGACTTCCAGTCGTTTCTGGATGTTGAAGAAACGCAAGAAGATGAGCGCAAAGAAGATAAGCGAGCGCTTGACCAGATTGACAAAGCGCTTTCCAAGCGACCATTTGCCCAACGAACACGGCAGCAATTAGCCCGTGCCGATATTAAGCTGACCGTTGCCGAGTATTTTGTCTTACAAATGCTCTCGCCAGTCGCCTTTTTCGCAGTCGGATTTTTTCTGTTGTTTCGCGGCGACATCATTATGTCGATTGTGGCAGGGTTCGTGGGTTTCTTTTTCCCACGCATTTATGTTTCCCGCGCAACGAGCCAACGTTTAGTTCGCTTTGAGAACCAACTTCCAGATACATTAGCGCTGTGGGTGAATGCACTGCGTTCAGGTTTTAGCGTGCTGCAAGCGATGGAAGCCATTTCGCGCGATGCACCCGAACCAACCGCAACTGAATTCAAGCGCGTTGTACAGGAAGTACAGCTCGGTATTGATGTCGAGGATGCGCTCGGACACTTGCTTAGCCGTGTTGAAAGCGAAGACTTGGATCTGGTTATCACCGCCGTGAATATTCAACGCGAGGTCGGTGGTAACTTAGCGGAGATTCTTGAAGTCATCGGTCATACGATTCGCGAACGTATTAAGCTAAAAGGTGAAATCCGTGTATTGACCTCACAAGGACGTTATACCGGTTATCTTATCAGCTTCTTGCCGATTGCAGTTGCAATATTTCTATCTATTATACAGCCGGGTTTTATGAACCCGATGTTTGAAAATCGTCTATGTGGTTGGCCTCTGCTGGGCATTGGTCTGGCGCTTATCGGCATGGGTATGGCGGCAATCCAAAAGATCGTCAACATCGATATCTAAGACCGGGGACTATTATTCATGGAAAACCTAGGTGTCGGCATTCTTATTATTGTAGTCCTGCTGGTTGTTGCAGGGCTGGTTTATATCGCGCTGCGGGATGACAAGAAACGTGACCCGCTGCAAGACCGTTTGGCACAATTCGGTGAACGTGAACTACCGGAGTCTCTGGAAGAAATCGAACTCTCGCTTTCGTTTAGAGATCGTATTCTCGTTCCGCTGCTGCGTAAAATCGCTGACATCACAACGCGCTTTACACCACAGAAACAAATCGACGAAACGCGAAAGCAAATTGATCAGGCGGGTATGGCAGGCAGCTTGGAGCCGACCACATTCCTGACCATTCGAATTGTGGCTACGGTGGGTGTGGCGCTGGCAGCATTCATGGTCTTTTTCGTACTTTCACCGAGCCGTGACCCGAATGCACTGCTTTATACGGCAGCCGGTGCAGGGCTGGGTTTTTACTTCCCAGTTCTGTGGATTAAGGGCAAGATTACCCGCCGCCAAGACGGTATTCTAAAAAGCCTACCCGACGCATTGGACTTGCTGACGATCTGCGTTGAAGCCGGTTTGGGTTTCGACCAAGCAATGGGCAAGGTCTATGAAAAGTGGGATAACGATCTGGCTATTGGTTTCGGGCGTGTGCTGCGCGAAATCCAACTTGGTAAGTTGCGCCGCGAAGCCCTACGCGATATGTCCGACCGTATGGGTGTGCCGGATGTGACAAGCTTTGTAGCTGCTGTTATTCAGGCTGACCAACTTGGTGTGAGCATGACCAAAATTTTGCGCGTACAGTCTGACCAGATGCGTGTGAAACGCCGCCAACGTGCACAGGAAAAAGCGCATCAAGCGCCTGTTAAGATGATGATCCCAATGGTTTTGCTGATATTCCCATCGCTGTGGATCGTACTCTTGGGGCCAGCCGTCATCTTCTTGATGACCAGCGGTGCAATGGGCATGGTATAAGTCTTTGGCGATTTAATCCCTTCATACTGGCTCATTCAGTTTGGTGAGACATATGTCCGAATTTTCGCCCAATCCAGTTCAAGTTCCCCAACGCTCAAAAGCCCAGATATTGACTGGGCTTTTTGCGCTTAAATCTCTTATTGAAAAAGTTGCTTCTTTAAGCATTGATCTGCTATTCCCGCCACGCTGCGCCGGATGCGGGCAAATTGATACTGTGTGGTGCGCGACCTGCCAGACAGCGCTCGATCAACTGCCCTTTGCGACCGATATTGACGCTCATCTACCGTTAAGCGCGGTAGCAGCCGCTGCATGGCATAATGGGATTGTACGGGAGGCTGTGCAGGCACTGAAATATGACAACGCCCAAATGGTCGCAAAAACGCTGGGGAACCGGCTGGCCGCATGTTTAGAACAACAAAACTGGTCAGTTGACATCATTATCCCAGTACCTTTGCATACGAAACGTCTCTCGGAAAGAGGGTATAATCAAGCTAGACTACTGGCTGAACAGGTTGCCGCGATGACCGGAATTCCTTGCCAGCCAGAAGGATTGCGACGCATTCGCGAAACGCAATCGCAAGTTACGATGAGCGGTGCTGAAAGGCTAACTAACATTAGTGACGCTTTCGAAGCAAATTCCCCGATTGTGAACGGTCAAGTCATATTGATCGTTGACGATGTCTATACCACAGGTTCAACACTGGGTGCTTGTGGAGAGGCACTCATTAAAGCTGGAGCCGAGCGTGTATTCGGCCTGACAGTTACCGCTGCTGGTCATCCATTTACGCACAAAAAGGAGACAGTAGATGAACATCACCATACACGGGCGTAATGTAAAGGTTACTGACTCGATTGAAAGTTATACGCGAAAAAAGGTGGAGCGGTTTGACCGTTATCTGCCGAACATTGTCGAGGCGCGAGTCGACCTGAACCATGAACACACCCGTCGCGGCGAAGATTTGGTTGCAGCACAAATCACTATTAAGCACAGTCGTGGCGCGATTTTAAGGACTGAAGAACGCACGACGGGTGATATTATGACGGCGATTAACGGCGCGATTGATAATATGCTCCGCCGAATCCAACGGTTTAAGAGCAAACGCATCCGCAAAGGGCGTGAACGTTTTAGCGCGACGGTAGATGAACTGAATGCCGCCGAGGCCATACCCGATATGGCCGAATTTGTAGAAGAAACCACCGAAGTATCCACAGTCGAAGTGGTGCGGCGCAAGGAAGTGCCGGTGGCTGCGATGAATGAAGCCGAAGCGGTGGAACAGTTGGAACTGCTCGGTCATGGGTTCTTTATGTTTTTCAACGCAGATACGGGCAGCATCAACGTCTTGTATAAACGGGAAAGTGGCGGTTACGGCGTGCTGGTGCCGCAAGTCGAATAACCAGCTTATCACCTAGAAAATTCAGGGCGCGGGGTTCAATACCTCGCGCTCTATTTATTTGTATGCCAGAGGGTTCTTAAAATGAGGTACTTACGAAGTTCATACCATGCCATGAGTAGGCTTAGGTGCAGCCCGTGCAAACCATCCTGATAGCCTTTTAGGGTGAGGTAGCGCCAACGAAACTGACGAAGCGGCTGCAAGATGTAATTCTGAGGCTTGGGATGAATGCCCTGCTGGAACAAGATACGCGCGTCATAAGCTGAATAGCGTTTTTGCTTGTCGTGAAATTGGGTGAGGGTGGCATAATTCAGGTGGATAAAGTGCTGAGTCAGTGTGCCTTCGCTGCCATCTAAGATGACGAGTTCGTGAACCTGCCGTTCGGGGTCGTAATGTGCTTTGCCGACACGCAACAAGCGCGTTTGATAATCGGGATACCAACCTGCCCCTTTGGTCAGCTTGCCAAAGATATAGTTGAAACGAGGTACGCGAAACCCGACATCAGTTGTTGTGGAGATGACCGCCTGTGCTTCGGCGGCGAGTTCGGGGGTCACACGCTCGTCGGCGTCTACGAACAGTACCCAGTTGGCTTTTCCAGCAACGGCTTCTAATGCGGCATTGCGCTGCCCAGCATAGTTATCAAATCGGCGCTGAATAACTTCAACATTGAGCTGGCGAGCAATGCTTACAGTATCGTCGGTACTGAAAGAGTCAAACACGAGGATATGATCGGCGAAGCGGAGACTTTCGACACACTCACGAATATGCGACGCCTCGTTATAAGTGAGGATAATGGCAAATAGTTTCATCATGAAGCCATTTCAGCAATGGTTTGATAAGCCGCAGCGATGGCATCACGATCTTGCACGGATAATGGTGTAGATGCAGTATTCATCAGTTGGCGCTGTTTCA
>JAPUDW010000046.1:7023-11074 GCA_027492915.1 Bacteroidota bacterium
GCGCATTCCCCACTTGACCATATTTCGAGCAACAAATCGTTTGAGCGGCGAATAATGTTTATCGAAGAGCTGCAAGCGGCTTTGCCATAGATTGATGAGGCTTTGGGGACGAATTTGGGATGTGCTTTGCCCGCCAAGGTGAGTCACATGGGCAGTGGGAACACTAAAAACTTCCCAACCTGCCTTGTGTATACGCCACGCCCAATCAATTTCCTCGCAGTACATAAAAAACTGCTCATCAAACATACCCGTTTGCTGAATGACCTCACGGCGCAGCATCATAGTTGCCCCTAAAACGAAATCGACAGGGAATGGTTGAGCCGATTGATAGCTGATGCGCGGGTAACGACCATTAAAAGGACTATCAAACAGGCGACCGGGAGTTGGGAAGAACTCTACCCACAACTGGCGAAGGCCGGGGAAGGCAAACGCGCCATGTTGAAAACTACCATCACCATAAGTTAACCCTGCCCCAACGAGGCCAATACGATCATTCGCGAAAAGTGTTTCATAGAGCGTTTGTGTCGCGCCAACTCGAGTGATAGTGTCGGGGTTGAGTAGGTAAACTGCTTTAGGTAGATCAGCATTAGTCACACCAAAACCAATTTGTTTGAGCGCCACGTTATTAGCCGCGCCAAAACCGAGATTTTTCTGGCTGGCGGTCAGCTTGACCTGTGGGAATTCAGCGGCGATGGCGGCAGCGGTGCCATCAGTTGAGGCGCTGTCTACCACATAGACTTCAGATGTCAGGTGGCTTTGAGCGAGGTCGGTGAATAGGCTGCGAAGCGCGTCCAAGACAAGGGCGCGGACATTCCATGTCACGATGACCACAGCGAGATCGACAGCCATTAGTTACCTAACTGGGTGAAGTCTTGTCCGCTGCTGTTCACGAATTCCAAGAAGGGTTGCAGATCTTCAAGCGAGACTGCTTGAAGCGCATCTTGCCCTAACAATTCTTTCAATTGGGTTCGTAGTTGGCGATCACGCGATAAGCGCACCATTTCGTTGTTCAAGGCTGTTAGCGAGGATAAAGGAATATCGGATGAGGCAGTGAGGATAGCGTATGGAATTTCGGCACTAGTTGACACCGACGTTACTCTAGAGGCGACACTCTCGACATCGGTCACAAGGTCGGCAACCTGAGAGTCAAGAATAGCGCCCACATCACAAGCACTGGTAGACACGGCTTTAACCAAGTCTTCCGGCGTTTCATAATCTTTGATCGTTTGTGGGTCAACAATCGGATTGAGGCCAGCGGCTTCCATCATGAGAGAAGGGATAAGCCAACTCACGAGATCGGTACTGTTGATACGGCAGAAGATACGACCATCGATAGCGGAAAGGGAATCGAGACCACGCCGTGCGATGACGGTTACAGCCTGCCCAGTAGCGGCATTTGAACCTGCACCACGACTGACAAGCAACTGCGGCTGACCACAGTGATTGGCATTAGCGGCGACGAAAGCCATACCAGTCAACCATGCCAGCGCAGGTTGTTCAGAAGTGGCAGAGCAGAAAGCAGATAAGGCTGCGGCATCACTATCAGACAGTTCAATTTTGACCGTTAACTTGGTTCGAGTTTCGATAATGGCTTCAAGATCGGCGACGGTATCTTCAGCAACTTCATTAGCGGGGTGAATAATCAAGCGAATGGGATTATCCCCCTGCCCAACCGGTACTGTGGTCGGCAGTGCAGGCAGCGGCGTCGAACGTGGCAAAGGTGTTAGCGTGATAATGGCAGTAGGTTGGACAGCCGCAGCCTGTGGGCGGCAGGCAACCACGCTGAACAGCAGCAACACAAAAAGCAATAAGCGAGCCGAACCGAGGGACGCGATAGACTTCAGTTGGGACACGCTAATTCCTCCATATGGCGACTCACCTGTTAAGTAATCTAACTACCCGTTTCGACCAGCAAAATATCACGCGCACCAACACGCTGGTTTACTACTGCAACATCTTCATGGATTAACCCTGCCCAACACTGCTGCGGGTTACGGGCTTTAATTAACTGTGTCATGCGAACAGCGCCCCAGACTTCACTTTGTTGACCGGCTGGCAAGTAATAATAGGTGTTGCCATTTTGCGGATCAGTTTCCGTTTGGAGCGAATCGGGTGAACCGATAGCCCAACGCCACGGCCAGTTCGTTTCGGAGGTGGAACACATGATGCCGACACGGAATGAGCCGGACTGTTCGTAAACGCCGCTTGCGCCCCACACTTCATCGTCTTGATAAACCGCCCCCGGCCACGGACCGCTAGTACGGATAGCAACTTGTCCATAATTTTGAACGGTGAGCTTAAATACCAGCATATCACCAACTGGCATCGTGATACTGCTAAAGCCTAAGTCGCTCGCAAAATTCGGTGACGGTAGGAGTTCACCGGATTGTGACGGTGTCATGGCATACTTTTCATCAAAAAGCTGTGAGGCAAAGGTAACATCAACGCCATTTGGCTGGGGAGAGATTTCGGCTTGAGGAACACCACCGCTATTGATAATCAATTTCGAGGTTTGGCGTGTACGCTGCCCTTCTAAATCTTGCGCAACGGCAACAACCGTATATTCGCCATCGGGTGGCGGTTGAACGCCGCGTTCAATACCTCCATCGTAGTCAAAGAAATGCTGACCAGCTTCACCGGGTTTACGTCCGCTAAGAATCTCAGGGATGAAAATTGACTGCCCATCTTCGCCTTCCAAGTAAACGTTGAGCTGGTCAACAGGTTTGGTCAGGTAAAGATTCATGATTACCCGATCAGCGATTCCATCTTGATTGGGTGAGAACTCTGGACGATCCAGTGTAAAGCCGGTAATTTCCGGCAGTTGGGAGGCGGCGTCACTGATGACAAGTGAGCCAGATTGTTCTGCAACCTCGCCAGTAGCCGTATCCGTCGCTTGCAAACGCCATATGTAATTCCCATTCGGGATTAAACGCCGTTCAATGGTTCCTATAAGCGTGTCGTCGGGCATGGTAAAACCATCAACCACACCGCTAAAAGAAACGGTATAATCAGCAGGAATGCGTGGTTCATTTTGGCGAAATGCAAAAACCTGCCCCCTATCTGATTCAAATGTTATCGAAACTGTAGCATTCCGCGAGATGCCATAAGAAAGCTCAGTAATATCGTCATCACCATCGGCATTCGGGGTGATGGCTTCAAGCGAAGATGCAGCAAAGGTTATGAGTGGTAGATTGGGCTTGAGAACTGCTTGCCCAACCAAGGTGACAACCACCAAAACCACTGCCGCGACTAGAATTGTTACCCAAATTGATACTCGCATAAACCGTCCAAAAACTGTGTACAACATTGAGAAGTGTAGCGGAAAGCCCCGCTAACGCCAAGTGTAAGCCCATATAATCTGAAGCAAGCGGTTTACTGTGAGGGCATAGTGAGGTAAACTGCATTCCCCTATATTATTCACTCCTAGAGGTCAACTGCATTGGCAAATCAGATTGGCGCAAATGATTTCCAGAAAATTATAAACGCCCCGCCCGACAAAGATGGTTTTATCATTTGCCCGGTTGTACCTCTGCGTGGATTAGTCATTTTCCCGAATGTCGTCACACCGATCAGTACCCGGAATCCGCGTGCGATGTCCGCCATTCAAAGCGCACTCGTGAACCGAAAAACGGTGATCGGGGTGGCGATGCGTGACCCCAGCGTTAGCGATGTACAAGCCAAAGACTTATATGAGATTGGTACCGAGGTAGCACTCAGTCGCATCATCCGTACACCGGATGACAGCCGCAATGTGTTGGCACAGGGGCGGCGGCGAGTTGAGATTGTCGAGATTCTGCAAACTGAACCGCATTTGCTGGTGAAGGCGCGCCCCCTGCCGGAAGCCGATTACGACTCCGATGGTGTACCGGAGTTGATCGACCGAGTTTTTGGGCTGGTACAGCAATACGCCGAGATTAACCCTACCCTGCCAGAGGATGTGGTTGACCATTTACTCGATGTTGAAGACCCTGAAATTCTCTCCGATTTCGTCAGTTCAGCGCTGGTGCTGCCGCTCGACGTCGAGAAGCTGACGAATGTCTCCACCGACATC
>JAPUDW010000046.1:11084-26730 GCA_027492915.1 Bacteroidota bacterium
CGACGAACAGCAGCGACTACTCGAAACGCGCACGCTGGAAGATCGCTTACAACAAATCATCTTGCTGCTTAACCAAGAGATTAGCGTTCTGGAACTACGGGACGAGATCAATAGTCAGGTGCAGCAGGAAATGGAACGCGGCCAGCGCGAGGTTTATCTGCGGGAGCAAATGCGCATCATCCAGACTGAACTGGGCGAAGGCGACATCTTCCAGCAAGAGATTAACGATGTTCGCGAGCAAATCGTCAATGCGAACTTGCCAGCAGAAATCCAAGAAAAAGCACTGAAGGAACTGTCGCGGCTGATGATGATGCCGCCGATGGCACCGGAAGTCGGGATTATCCGCACCTATATCGATTGGCTGGTTGGTTTGCCGTGGAGCAAAACTAGCCCCGACAATTTGGACATCAAGAATGCCCAACAGGTCTTGGATGAAGATCATTACGGTTTACCTAAAGTAAAAGACCGTATTCTGGAATATATCGCAGTACGTAAGCTGGCTAGCAACAAAATGAAAAGCCCGATCTTATGCTTTGTGGGGCCGCCGGGTGTGGGCAAAACATCGCTGGGAAAGAGCATTGCGCGGGCGCTGGGGCGGGAATTTATTCGCGTCAGCCTTGGTGGGGTGCGGGATGAGGCCGAAATACGCGGTCACCGACGCACCTACATTGGTGCGCTACCGGGGCGGGTGCTGCAAACGATGCGGCGAGCGGGCACGGTTAATCCGGTTTTCATCCTCGATGAGATTGATAAACTGGGCGCCGATTTCCGTGGTGATCCGTCATCAGCACTGCTCGAAGTGCTTGATCCTGAGCAAAACAACAGCTTCTCGGATCATTATCTTGAGATGCCCTATGACCTGTCGCAAGTGTTGTTTATCACCACGGCGAATGACCTTGACCCGATACCGGATGCCTTGCTCGACCGGCTTGAGGTGATCGAGTTTAACGGCTATACAGACGAAGAAAAGCTCGCCATCAGCCGCAAGTTTCTACTTCCAACCCAATTGGAAGCGCATGGGCTGCAAGATGCGAAAATCACTTTTGATACGAAGGCGTTAAAGGCACTGATTCGCGAATACACGTATGAAGGCGGCGTGCGCAATCTCAACCGTGAAATCGCCAATGTATGCCGGAAGATCGCGCGGCAGATTGCAGAAGAAAAGCCCTATACTAACAAGGTCACGCGGCAAAAAGTGGTCGAACTGCTGGGGCCGCCATTGTTCACTAATCGACTGGCACACAGCGAAAACAGCATCGGTTTGGTGACTGGTTTGGTGTGGACTTACGATGGTGGGGATATTTCGGTCATTGAAGCATCGGTACTTCCCGGTAAGGGCAACCTGCTGATGACCGGACAGCTTGGCGAGGTCATGCAGGAATCGGTACAAGCGGCACTGAGCTATGTGCGTTCACGGGCACGAGACTTTGACATCCCGAATGACGACTTCGAAAATTATGATGTGCATCTGCACCTGCCGGAAGGCGCGATTCCAAAAGAAGGACCGTCAGCGGGAATCACCCTCGCAATTGCTATGCTTTCGGCATTTACCGAGCGCAAAGTACGCAGCAATTACGCCATGACCGGTGAAATTACGCTGCGGGGGAAAGTGCTGGCTGTGGGGGGCGTGAAGGAAAAGGTACTGGCGGCACGCCGCGCAGGTATCACCCATGTTTTGCTGCCCACCGAAAACAAGAAAGATTTGGCTGATATTCCGAAGGAAGCACTGAAAGAACTGCATATTTCATTCGTGGCCGATATGCAGCAGGTGATCGATAAAGTACTACTCGCTCCGCCGCCAGATGGTCGTAAGCGCGATAAAGACCGTCTGGAAGATGAAAAAGACGAGGCACCAGAAACGGCAGCGGAAAAATGAGTACAACGATTGACGAGCTGTGGCAGCTTATCAAGAACGGGCGCAACCATCGAACGGAATGGTTTAGCGAACAACTTGCAAGCGATACGCTGGCAGAAACGCTGGTGGCGATGGCAAACAGCCACGGCGGTACGGTGCTGCTAGGTGTTACCGGACACAACGGCAATATCATCGGCGTACGTGACCCCGGTGAAGCGGTGGACACGGTGTTGCAAGCGGCGCTTTCGATTGAGCCGCAGCTCATCGTGCCCCTACCCCAAATTGTCCGGCTGAGCGGCAAGTCAATCATCATTGTGCAAATTCCGGTGGGGATGCCCCACGTTTACGGATTAAAAGGCCGTTATTTACAGCGACAAGGCATCGACAACGCGCCACTAAACCCGCCCGACTTACGGCGATTAATTGTGGAACGCGGGGAAGCGAGCTTCGAAAACGAGGTTGTTCCCGACACAACGATCAGTGATCTAGATTGGGAAAAGGTTAAAGCCTATGCATCGACGCTCAGCGGCATGGGCGAGAGCACACCGGAGCAAATCCTCGTCAAGCGCGGCTGCCTGCGCGAAAGCAGCGGCACACTGAAGCCGACATATGCCGGTATGCTGCTGTTTGGCAAAGAGCCGCAACGTTTCGTGCGCGGGGCAGATATTACCGCAGCTCGATTTGCCACCGAAACGATGAGTGATACCTTTATCCGGCAGGATATGAGCGGCACGCTGCCTGACCAAATTCGGCGTGCAGAAACATTTTTGGTTGACCACCTACGCAAAGGTGTACAGCTTGGCTCGACAATGGCACGCGCAGAGAATTTTGAGTACCCGTTGGAGGCAGCCCGCGAACTGGTCGTGAACGCTGTGGCACATCGCGATTACCGGATTAACGGCGACGGGGTGCGGTTGTTTATCTTTAGCAACCGGATGGAAGTAACCAGTCCGGGGCGTTTACCGGGGCCGGTGACAATTGCCAATATTAAAGACGAGCGCTTTTCGCGCAATCCAGCGATTGTGCAGGTGCTATCGGATATGGGGTTCATTGAGCGGCTCGGTTACGGGGTTGACCGCGTAATAGACCTCATGCAGCAGCAGCAGTTGAGCGCACCGGAATTTGAGGAAACGGCGGGTGGATTCCGCGTGGTGCTGCGGAACGCGGATACGAAGCCTAAAGTTCAACAGCCGCCCAGCAAGCCCGCGCAGCAGTTGAACGGGATATATCGCGGGGTCGAAATTAACCCGCGTCAAGAAGAAGCGATTCTGTATTTGAACCGCGAAGGTGGCAATAAACGCATCACCAACAGCGATTTACAGGCGTTGTGTCCTGATGTACACCCTGAAACGATACGGCGTGATTTAGCCGACCTTGTTGCAAAAAATATCCTGCGAAAAATGGGGCAAAAGCGCGGGTCCTATTATGTCTTTACCCCAGAATTAATCGAGAGCATATAGAATATGGCGCGTATCCGCATCATCATCTGGCTTTTGGTACTGGTCATGGCAGGGTGCAACCTCACCCAGAGTGATGAAACGACTTCGACGGCTGCTCCACCAACAACTGTTGCCACAACTGCCGCTTTAAGCTGTGACGATCTGGTAACGACGGCGCTTAACCGTGCGAACCAAGTCTGCGACACTATCGGGCGTAACCAAGCGTGCTATGGCAATAACCTGATTGACGCGGAGATGCAACCAAACTCACCCGTGACCTTCAACAAAGAAGGTGATGTGGTGAATGTTGACCTCATCCGCCGCCTGACGACCGCGCCGCTGGACACCACCAAGCAAGTGTGGGGCATCGCCATCATGAAGATACAGGCTAATTTACCGGATACGCTGCCGGGGCAAAACGTCACATTCCTGCTGTTTGGCAACGCCGTGTTGGACAACATTACACCGGAAATGCGAGCAGTCGTGTTGAAAACAGGTGTAGGCGGCACGACAAGCTGCACAGATGCTCCAAAATCCGCACTCCTCATGCAAGCGCCAGAAGGTACGCAAGCGACGATGACGATCAACGGCGCGAGTATTTCACTGGGTTCAACTGCCTATTTGACCGCAGAAGAAAATGGCGAGTTAACCATCGGGACAATAGAAGGTTCGGCAGTCGTAAGTTCGAACAACGTTACACGGGTGGTGCAACCGGGGGCGCAAGTGCGTCTACCTTTGGGCGGGGGCGATGGGTTGCAGGTATCCGGCCCGCCGTCGGAACCAGAACCATTTGATGTACAAGTTGTAGGGCAAGCGCCAATACCACTGCTGGAACGGCAGGTACAAGTGCCGCCACCGATTGCGCCGGTTATCCCGACCAATACCCGTATTCCGGTTGTGGCGACAAGCTGCGCCCCGCGTGCTGACTGGAACTTTAGCTATACGGTTCAAAGCGGCGACACGCTGTTTAGAGTAGCACAGTCATTCGGCGTCAACGCGGCAGAATTACAAACGGCAAACTGCCTTGCAAACGCTGACCAAATCCAAGTGGGGCAAGTCTTGCGTGTGCCACAGCAGCCGGCAACCGCCGTTCCACAGGCCAGCGCGACGCCCCAAGCGACTGCATTACCGACAAATACACTGGCACCAACGGCCATCAACCCGAATTTACGTGCCGACAGCAGCACTGTGCAGCAGGGCGAATGCACCACTATTCGATGGGATGTTACCGGTGTCACTCAGGTTTACTTCCAAGGGCAACCCGTGCGAACCAACAGCCAACAGGTTTGCCCACGAGCGGACACGACCTATACCTTATTACTGGCTTATGACGATGGAAAACAAGTATCTTACTCGGTGCGGGTACTGGTAGCGCTGCCAGAAGCCACCGAGCCGCCCGTGCCCCAATAGCCCAAGCCGTAGAGTAATCGTTGGCTTTGGGCATTCGTATGGGTGCATGGTGCGTGGTATGCTTTTCCGTTCGTTGACCGTCTAGCAGGGATTCCGATTATGAGATTTCAACCTCTACTACTGGCTCTAGTGCTATTGAGTGCGTCGTGTACGGTCGCAGCAGCACCCACGCCGACACCGATACCACCGACCGCTACAGCCACGAGTACGGCAACGGAAGCACCAACAGCAACCGCCGTCCCACCCACAGAAACGGCAACTGCGACCAGCACGGCGACCGAAATACCGACTGTTACGCCGACTGCTTCGATTACGCCGACGCCCTACCCTTCACCACAACCCACAGTCGGCTTTATTTTTGACAACTGGCAACTTCTCACAACGTCCACTGACCTGATGAACAGCCTCAATTTCCCAATGGTGGCCTTCATCAATCAGAATGATCGTGATGCTGTTTCCAACCAAGGTACACCGCAGCCTGCCACAGGTGTTGAAACCTTATACTACGGTTCACCTACTAATTCAGGCAGCCGTGTTGCGGTGCTTCAATTAGCGGCCAGTACGAGCAACCAAGTTTATATTTCCGCCAACGGGCATTCAGTCGCCTATTTTAATGACGGGCGAGATGCGACGACACCGGATGCGGGCGGACTTTACATGTTGAACCTCGATAACCGGATTAGTGGACGTATTTTGCCCATACGGTCATTAGTACAACGTGGATTCTTCAGCGATCCCGTATGGACACGCGATGGTACACGTTTAGCGATGGCAGTGGCTACCGGATATGACATTGATATATTCACGATTGGCAGCGACGGTGCTAACCTCCGAAACCTCACGAATCATGGTTCGTATGACATCTGGCCGGCATGGTCACCAGATGGAAGCCAATTATTATTTGTATCTGACCGCGATACCTGCCCAAGCTGGATACCGGGCGAACCAAATGCCTGTGACCCTACCCTGACTCCGCAGCCAGTGGAAGGTAACGTGGTTGGCAGCATTTATGTCATGAATGTCGAAAGCGGCGAAACACGCAAACTCACAAATGAACGGGTTAGCGAACCACCGCGCTGGCTCAACAACAACACGATCACCTTCGCGACCGGAGACCCGACATTGGGCGAACCGCCTGAACGGCGACTATGGATTGCAGAAGTTAGTACAAATACGGTGCAAGAAGTTAAGTTAGCCGATGGCAGCGATGGCCCGATTCGGCTATCGGAAGCATGGGCGCCGGATGGCAGTGCAGTTGTTTACCAGAGCGTAACCAACAACGGTTCTGAAGTCATCGCGGTCAGCCGCAATGGAGCGCTCATCGGGCGAACCAGTGAACTCAGTTTTGCGCGATATGGCATGAGCGCAGCGTGGCTGCGGGACGCATCACGAATTGCAATCGGCGGGGTCAACGGGCAGTGCCCTTACGGGCCGCGTGTTTTGGACGGGAACTTCAACTTTGTAACGCGAGGCAACCCACCGCCCGGTATGTGTAATCCAACCTATTCACCCGATGGCACATGGGTAGCCTTTACGGGCGTCAATCCGCGCGTGGACGGTCGTGTTGACGTACTGGTTGCCAATAACAACGGCACTGGCACGGTCAATTTGACAGGCGCGTTACGGGGGGCAATTAGCTTCATCGGGTGGGTAGGTGGACAGTAAGCGTGGCTGAGAATGTGCCAAAACGGTATAGTTCTAGCTATAGTGGCAGCTTGATATTGGCGAAGGGGAGTAACTATGACTCAATTGACGGATAAGATTGCGATTGTTACGGGGGCAAGCCGGGGCATTGGCGCTGGTATCGCGCTGTTGCTAGCCAAGCGCGGTGCAACGGTGGTAGTGAATTACAACAGCAGCCCTGATGCGGCAAACGCAGTCGTGGAAAAAATTACGAGCGAGGGTGGCAAAGCACTGGCAGTTAAGGCGGATGTGAGCGAAGAAGAAGGTGCAAACGAACTCGTTAAGACCACAATCGACACGTACGGCAAGCTGGATATTTTGGTTAACAATGCTGGCACCACGCGCGACAACCTGATTATGTTGATGAAGCCTGACGATTTTGATGTGGTGGTTAAAACCAACCTTCGCAGCACATGGCTATGCTCGAAGGCAGCGGTGAAATCCATGATGCGCAAACGTTATGGGCGTATCATTAATATCACCAGCATTAGCGGCATCGCAGGCAACGGCGGGCAAACGAATTACAGTGCCAGCAAGGCAGGGATCATCGGTTTTACGAAGTCACTGGCACGCGAAGTGGCAGCACGCAATATCACGGTAAACGCGGTCGCGCCGGGTTTCGTGCTGACCGACCTCACGAAAGATCTACCAGCCGACATTACCAGCAAGTTGAATGATAACATACCGCTGGGACGCTGGGGCGCAATTGACGATGTGGCCTATTCAACCGCATTTTTAGCCTCGGACGAAGCAGCCTACATCACCGGCCATGTGCTGGTGGTGGACGGCGGGATGGCGATGTAGGGAGGACTTATGCCAACGATATTTTCCAAGATTATTGCTAAAGAAATACCAGCGACTATTGTTTACCAAGACGAGCTAGTCACAGCGTTCAAGGATATTAATCCGTCAGCGCCTGTGCATATCCTGATTATTCCTAATAAGGAAATCGCCTCGACAAACGATGTGCAACCGGAAGATGAGCAAATGCTGGGACATCTGTTCACGGTTGCAAAACTGGTCGCGAAGGAACAAGGCGTTGCAGAAAGTGGTTACCGCTTATTGGTGAACAATGGCAGCGATGCAGGGCAAGAAGTATTCCACCTGCATGTTCACTTGATGGGTGGGCGCAAACTGGGGCCGTTGGTTCAGAAGCAAGACTAAGCCAAAGTTACCAAACAAAAAGAGGCGGATATTTGATACCCGCCTCTTTTGATTCAGGTGACTAGCAAACTAGGAAGCAGCGGTGGCTTCCGCAGTCGCTTCTTCGGTTGCTTCGACGGCAGCCTCAGTCGTGGCTTCTGTAGTCGCTTCCGTAGTAGCCTCGACCGTTGCTTCGACGACAGGCGCAGTAGCTTCCGGCGTAATTTCGACCGGAACACCACCAGCAGCGGCGAGCGCTTGATCGATAGCATCATATAAGGCTATGTTACTGGCAATATCAACCGCGTTGCCGTTCACGAATACCGCAGGCGTACCGGTTGCCCCTTGCAGCCTAAACGCTTCAATAGCGGCATTGACAACATCGGTCGGATAACTACTGCCGATGCACGAGTCCCATTGGCCTTTATCCAAGCCCAACTCATTGACCCCGCCGACAAAACGATTTTGTGAGAAGGCAGTATTGGCATATGTCCCCTGCCAGCTAAAAAGCGCATCGTGGAACTGCCAGAACTTGCCCTGCTGACCTGCGCATATAGCAGCCTTAGACGCACCTTCACCGTTCTGGATGCTGCCCGTACCGAACACGGGCACATAGGTAAATTGCATCTCGTTATTACGGATACGGTCAATTAAGGCGGGGAAAGTACCTTCGTGGAAGTCACGGCAGTGCGTGCAGTCAAAGCTGGCATACTCAACGACCTTTACCGGAGCAATACTGCGACCGAGGACAGGGAAGCCTTGATCGGTGGTACTCTGTTCAATTCCCTCGTAACGTGTGAGGGCATCTGCCGGAATCGGGGCTTCAGCAGGAACAGTAATTAGCAAAATGATAACGACGGCGATGATGGCAACAACAATGCCGCCTATAGCAAAAGTTAGCCGGCGCTGCCGCTTTTTTTCCTGCTCACGTTCTTTGCGGCGTTCCAGCGTTCGTGTACGACCCATTTTCTCCTCTTTCTTACGACGACTAGCATCCAAAAGCATTCTGAATTCATAAGTCTACTTGGTGCGGCGTAAAGTGCAACGGTTTCTTCTCGGACTCTCAGCGTTTGATATAACGACGCATCCAAGCAGCCAGATAACCTAACAAGTCCGACACATATGCCGGCAATTTGTCTATCATAATCGGGTTTTTTAGCAGCAAATCAATATCGAAGTTTCGAGATACATCAAAAGCAGCGGGTGTAGGTACAACTTGGAGGATACTTTCAGCCGTTAAAGGAGCAACCTGCCCCCGTTTGATAAGGTCTGCGGTGAGGATTTCGATCTGGCGAACATCCTCATCATTGACCGGACGCCAACACAAACTGCGTAAACGTCCAGCAGCATCAAACGCCAATGTTAGACCACCAAAAATATCAATATGTGAGCCTTGGTAGGTTAGAAACTGCTCACCTTGCAGATGGAGGCGACGTGTAGAAGCATAGGTCATGAAGACATGGTCTTCTTTATTGCGGTAAGCGGCTAAGGGCGTCAGAGAGACATCAGCAGGTAATTGAAGTGCCGGACGGACATAGTCGGCTAAGTAAGTAGAAGCAGCATCCGGTGAATCGATCCCGACAGGTGCTTTCAAGGCAGGCAGCAGCAGTAAGCTAGCGCAAAAGTCACGCGCAGCGGTAGCAGCGAGGATTTTGCGACGGTCAAAAGCTTCGATCAGTGTTTCAGTATATTTACCATTGTGCAATAAGTTATCGGCAGAAAGGAAGGCTTTCGCCATATCAGCAAATGTCAGCTCGCAAACGGGGCCGAGTTCGACAGCCGTGGTGAGTAAATGACCAACGATGTCACGGCTGGCGTGGATGGCAATACGGTCGGCAGGTGAGCGGCGCAATTGTTCATACACCGCAACAAGAATGTCATAGAAAGCACCCGAAAACAGGCGAGAATAATTGTGCTTTTCGCGAGATAGTTCGAGTTCAGGGGCAGTGGGCGTGGGTGGAAGTTGGTCAAAAGGCACATCGATAAACTTGTTCAGCGCATTGCGTAAGTATACGGTGCGACCCGAAATGGCTTCACCTCGCGCTTGTAAGCGATTCGTCACTTGCTCTGCAACTGTCGTGATGAAATTATCAATCCGCAAATCGCCCTTCGTCCAGTCGAGCAAGCGTTTGATTAAAGAGTCATCGTGAAGCGCCACCAAAATCGCCGTCATATCACCGAAACTCTCGTGAAAAGCGTTCGAACCCAAGCCAAAGGACTCGTTATAAAAATCGCGCATTCCGTCGAGTACGGCGTGGGCGGTTTCGTGGCTTACGATGTCTGCACTCTGGGATGATTGAATGAGATCAGCCCCATCTTGGAAACCGTTAAAGCCCAATAACTGATCCATCTCACTGTAGTATGCATTACCACCCGTGCCAGCGTGTGGGTCGATTAACAACTGCTGCTTTTGAAATGCCCACGGCAGCACGCGCCCCGCATAACGTTCGTACATGCGAAGGGTGAAGGTGGCGTAATAAAAACTATTGACTTGATCAAACTGTGGCTGCCCCGGCCAAAACATGTAGTTCCCCTGCTCATCGGGTTGGGCGGCGGGAGCAAGTAGATCACGCAGTTGGAAGCGAGCATTGACCAAACCGGGATTGATATAGCTGGCGGTCATCTGGCGAACGGCGGGTTCGCTTACAAAGGGATCTTGCGGGTAGACGCTGACGTTGACGAAGCCCTGCCCCGCTTCCGGTTGGGTTTCTGGCAGGAGGGTAAAGGTTGTTGCCGCACGTTGGCTAATATCCGCAGGCGTATTCGATTCGTTTTGTTCCTGCAAGCGGCGCAGCAAGTTATAGGTTGAGGCATTTTCGTCGGTCAATATGGGAACTCCTATATTGGTTGGCGTCAAAGCGTGCGGAAGGTCGGCAAATTCATAAAAGCAGCGACCGCATCATTCGGCACAAAGCGTTTGCGAACAGCGACCAAATAAGTACGTGCATCGTCCGCGCCAGATAAAGCAATCGTGCGCAGCGTGCCCTGCTGGACTTCACGCTCGATAGCGATTTTTTGAATGAGTGCTACACCCAAACCGAGTTCAACGCTGCGTTTGATGGCTTCTGTCTCACCTAACAATATCGTTTCGACGCGCAATAATTCTTCCTCGCCGAACAACCGTGAGACTGTCGCATAGAGCGCAGAACCGGGTTCGCGGGTGAGTAATACACGGGAAGCAATTTGACCAAGAGAGACACTTTGGTAAGCAGCCCATTCGTCCTGTGGGCTGACGATGACCACCAGTTGATCTTGCATAAACGAGGTCGTCACAATGTCAGGATGTTCGGCAGGTGAACCAACGAGAGCAATATCGATTTCACCCGCGCTTAATTTGGAAAGCAGTTCACCTGTGTTGCCAGTGGACAAGCGCACACGATAATCGCTATGCTGCTTCCGGTAATGACTGAGCAGACCCGGCAAAATGTAAGTGGCGAGGGTATGCCCTACACCCAACTTCAATATCTGTTTGGTTAAACCGGCTTCGTTCTTAACCGCAGCTAATGCCTCATCAGCCAAGTTCAGCAAGCGTTCGCCGTAGTCGAAAAGCACACTGCCGGAAGCAGTCAAACGCATTTTGCGCGTGTCACGGTCGATCAACTGTACACCGAGCATACTTTCGAGCGCAGCAATTTGCTGGCTGATGGTGGGTTGAGTCATATTGAGGATACTCGCCGCACGGGTAAAGCTGCCTAAACGCGCAACGGAAACAAAGATGCGCAAACGATGAAGATCTAACATAGCGATTTATTGATAAAACCAATGAATTTCATAAAAACCATCCATTTGAATAATAACTAAAAAAGACTTAGTATTCAACATGTGTACAGGAATTCAGTTCACCGGCATTCTATGATAAATTTACTCAAGCTAAGACTCATTTAGACTGACATGATGAGATCAATTTGAGTAGAATTATGAAGAATCTCCCGTTGGCGATTAAACTGTGGTTTGTTGACAACATTTTGGTACCAAACCCCGGATGATGACATCCGGTATTTACGCATATGGACACTTCAAGACGAGAGGATGCATTATGGGCAAAATTCTAGATAGCTTTGGGACACGCGGCACACTGAAGACCGCCAATGGTGAGGCGACAATTTACCGCCTGAGCAAACTGACTGAAAAGGGTGTCGGTCATATCGACAAGCTGCCTTTTAGCATCAAGATTTTGCTGGAAAATGCGCTCCGCAACCTTGATAACTTCCAAGTAACGGAAGAAGCCGTTTACAACCTCGCCAATTGGGATGCGAAGGACGTGAAGCAGGTCGAAATTCCGTTCAAGCCAGCGCGGGTCATCCTGCAAGACTTCACCGGCGTGGCTTGCCTCGTCGATCTGGCGGCGCTGCGCAGCGCGATGGTACGCATGAACGGCGAGCCAAAGAAGATCAACCCGACTATTCCCGTTGACCTTGTGATTGACCATTCGGTGCAGGTTGACCGCTTTGGTTCGACCACCGCTATTCTGGCAAACGCGACACTGGAATTTGAACGCAACCGCGAACGTTATGAATTCCTGCGCTGGGGGCAAAGTGCCTTCAACAACTTCAAGGTCGTGCCGCCCGCAACCGGTATTGTGCATCAGGTGAACCTCGAATATCTGGCTAAGACCGTACAAACGTACACTGATGACGAAGGCCGCACGGTGCTGCTGCCGGATTCATTAGTGGGTACGGACAGCCACACCACCATGATTAACGGTTTGGGCGTTCTGGGTTGGGGCGTGGGCGGTATTGAAGCCGAAGCTGCAATGCTGAACCAGCCGATTTATATGCTGATGCCGGAAGTGATCGGCTTCAAGCTGACAGGTAAGCTGCGTGAAGGCGCAACTGCAACTGATCTGGTGCTGGTTGTCACACAAATGCTGCGTAAAAAGGGTGTGGTAGACAAGTTCGTTGAATTCTACGGCACTGGCTTGAGCAAACTTTCGCTGGCTGACCGTGCAACCATCGCTAACATGGCACCTGAATATGGCGCGACGATGGGCTTCTTCCCGGTGGATGATGAAACCCTGAGCTTCTTGCGACGAACAGGACGCGATGAAGCGTTGGTTAAGACAGTCGAGGCTTACAGCAAAGAGCAAGGCTTGTTCCGTACAGACGATATGGCTGACCCAGTTTTCACGGACACACTTGAACTGGATTTGAGCACGGTTGAGCCGAGCATGGCGGGGCCGAAGCGTCCACAAGACCGCATCCTACTGCGCGATATGAAGGAAACCTTTGAGCAAAGCCTGCGCTCACCGATTGACAAGCGTGGCTTCGCGCTGGACGAGTCGGCAATTGAACGCACGGGCAAGTTTGGGCAAGACGGCAATGAACTCAAGGTTGGGCACGGCGTCGTGGTGATTGCGGCTATCACAAGCTGTACCAACACCAGCAACCCCTCGGTCATGATTGGCGCGGGTTTGGTGGCGAAGAAAGCGGTCGAGCGCGGGTTGACGGTGAAGCCTTATGTTAAGACCAGCCTCGCCCCCGGTTCGCGCGTTGTTACCGACTATCTCGATAAAGCAGAACTGACCCCGTACCTGCAAGCGCTGGGTTTCTACACCGTGGGTTACGGCTGCACCACCTGCATCGGTAACAGCGGCCCGCTACCGGAACGGATTTCGAGCGCGATCAAAGAAAGCAATTTGGTGGCGAGCGCGGTGCTGAGCGGTAACCGTAACTTTGAAGGTCGTATTAACCCCTCGGTGAAGGCGAACTATCTGGCATCCCCGCCATTGGTGGTGGCCTACGCGCTGGCTGGCACGGTGGACATCGACCTTGTGAATGAGCCGATTGGTCACGACCGCGACGGTGAACCTGTGTTCCTGAAGGATATTTGGCCTTCGCAGGACGAGATCATGGAGACGGTGCAGAACACGATTACCCCTGACCTGTTCACTTCGCAGTACGGGAATGTGTATACCGGTAATGTGATGTGGAATGAAATCCCGACGAGCGGCGGTGCCGTTTACAGTTGGAGCAAGAAGAGCACTTACATCCAAGAGCCACCGTTCTTCGTTGACCTATCAGCAGAAGCTCAACCGATCCAACCGGTCGTGGGCGCGCGAGTGCTGGGGTTGTTCGGTGACTCAATCACCACCGACCACATCTCTCCTGCTGGCGACATCGCACTGGACAGCCCAGCCGGACGCTATCTGGTAGAAAATGGTGTAGAGAAGAAAGACTTCAACACTTATGGTACGCGACGTGGCAGCCATGACGTGATGCTGCGCGGGACATTCGCAAACATCCGACTGCGTAACAACCTTGTTCCCGGCACAGAAGGCGGCATTACAGTCCACTTCGGCAGCGATAAGGTGACCAGCATTTATGAAGCGGCAATGCAGTACAGCACAGAGGGAACACCACTGGTTATTCTCGCAGGGGCGGATTACGGTATGGGTTCGAGCCGTGACTGGGCGGCAAAGGGCACTTACCTGCTGGGTGTGAAGGCGGTTATCGCGAAGAGCTTTGAGCGTATTCACCGCAGCAATCTGGTGATGATGGGTGTGCTTCCGTTGGTCTTCCAAGAGGGTGAAGGCTGGGAAACGCTGAAGCTGACCGGCAGCGAAACGTATGAGATCATCGGGCTGGATGACAACCTGCAACCGGGGCAAGAGCTGACGGTGCGGGCAACGGCGGAGGACGGCACTTACAAGACCTTCCAAGCTACGGCCAAGATCAACACGCCGGTTGAACTGGAATACTACCGGAACGGCGGTATCCTGCACACGGTTCTGCGGAACTTCATCCGCGAACAGTAACCCCCTCATCCCCAACTCTTCTCCCCCATAGTAATAGGGGAGAAGGGAGTTAAGACGGTTGGAAGTAAGACGGTATCAAGAAAATACCCGATCCAAGTTGAGATCGGGTATTTTGTTTCTAGAGGGGAGCGATACAATAGTGCAACCCATTTGATTTTGGAGCACATTCTTATGAATACCTCGGTGAGCAACCGCAGATTGTATAAGCATTTAGACTTTGTAACGGCCTCCTTGGTGGCGGTGTTGATTATCTCGAACATCGCAGCGACCAAACTGATGCAGATTGGGCCGTTCTCGTTCGATGGGGGGACATTCTTATTCCCGCTATCGTATATCTTTGGCGATATTTTGACCGAGGTTTACGGATACAAGTCGAGCCGGCGGGTGATCTGGACAGGGTTTTTCTGGCTGTTTATTACGGCGATCACATTAATGCTGGTTGATGGGGCAACACCGGCGGGTGATTGGCCTTTGCAAGACAGTTTCCACGCAATTTTGGGGCAAACGCCACGTATTGTGATTGCCAGCCTGTGCGGGTTTCTGGCGGGTGAGTTCAGTAACAGTTACGTACTGGCGAAGATGAAAATTTGGACACAGGGCAAGCAGCTCTGGGCACGGACGATTGGTTCGACAATTGCGGGGCAAATGGTTGATACGGCAGTTTTCACGGTGATTGCCTTCGGCGGAACAGTACCGACCGAGATCTTGATGAGCCTGATTTTTTCGGGCTACTTGTTCAAAGTAGCGATTGAGGTGGTATTTACACCGATTACTTATCGGGCAGTGAACTGGCTGAAGAAAGTTGAGAACGAAGATTACTATGATGTTGGGACGAACTTTAACCCATTCGCGATTGGTGATGTGAATAAGGTAAGCCGGTAGCGATTAGCAGGTGGCTTTTGGCTCAAGGCAAAGACTGAACCCCACCCTAGCCCTCCCCGTGGTAACAGGGAGGGAATCAATGCGATTGCTTGCTATTTATGGGACTCTATATTAGTTACGTGTTAAAGGTTAAAAGTGGAATAAGGGATTGACAGCGATACAAGTAGGTCATAATAGTTGCAGATTTTGCACAATTTGCAGATTTCCTGCCGAAATGGCAGGCGGGAAGCTCCCGTATATCCGCTGAATTGTCATTTTATGGCGGCAGGAAGTTCGGCTAAATCCGCTGAAATGGCGCACTTTCGGCAGAAGGCTCCCGTGTGGCTGCCGCGTCGTAAATGTCGGTATGGTCGCAGCGGCTACGAGGGAGCAATCCGCCGTGGGTAGTTGCAAAGTAGGTTATCGAAAGTCACGAGCAGACCCCTTCCGTCGCTGACGCGACACCTCCCCCGCCCTAAAGGACTTCCTTCGGTCGCAAGC
>JAPUDW010000047.1 GCA_027492915.1 Bacteroidota bacterium
ATTGAGTCGATGTGGCGCTGTACGGATGCGGTGATGGCGAGATGGGCAGAGGGCGCAACCGTCGATATGCTGGTGGAAATGCGGCGGGCGGCGCTGCTTATTCTGCTGGACACGCTATTCAAAGTGGATTTTGCGCCGGACATGGACAGGCTGTGGCAGTCGGTCATCAAGACGCTCAACTATATTTCGCCGGGTGTGTGGATGTTTTCCAAGCGCCTGCCGCGCCCCGGTTATGCCGATGGGCTGAAGCAAATGGACGATTATCTTTACGAGATGATACGACGACGACGAGCGCATGTGGGCGAACCTAGCGATTTACTTGGCCTGTTGGTGAGTGACGCGAGTATGGATGACCATCTCATCCGCGACCAACTGCTGACGATGCTGATCGCGGGGCACGATACTAGCACTGCGCTATTGAGTTGGACGCTGCTGCTGCTAGGGCAACATCCTGAGATTATGGCACAGGCGCAGGCGGAAGTACGGCATGTGCTTGGTGACCAACCGCCCACATTTGAGCAGATGCACGAGTTCCCGCTGCTCGATCAGATTATTGACGAGTCGCTGCGACTTTACCCGCCGATTCATCTCGGATCGCGGCGAGCGGCGCAAGACCTGAGCTTCAATGGATATACGATCCCCAACGGGACACGGGTGTTGTATTCGATATACGTCACCCACCGGATGCCGGAATATTGGGACGCGCCAGACGAATTCCGTCCAGAACGTTTTGCCAGCGGCGCACCTAAACCTACCCCGTACACTTATATTCCTTTTGGCGGGGGGCCGCGCAACTGCATCGGTGCGGCTTATGCACAGGTGGAAGCAAAGGTGATATTAGCGCGTATCCTGCAACAGCGGAGCCTTACGCTGCTGCCCGGACGTGTTCGTGCGCACATGGGCGCAACGCTCGAACCGCGTCCCGGCGTTTTCATGACACAATACTCTCTTTAAAGCAATTCTCGCGTAAAGCATCTATGAATTAGGGTGTAACATTCTTTATTAACAATTCATAATTCATTATGGCGATATGATAAGAAAGGAAGGTTTATGTTACTAGCAGCACTCCTCGTTCAACCATTAGCCTTTCCAAATAACCACAACTTCAGGTGGAAGTAGTAAACGCATTAGAGGTTGCTATTCTTTATGACTGACCCGGCACCGTCCGCTCTTAACCGTATACTCCACACGCCTTTATATCTTTCGGCTATTGCGACCGTTGTGAGTTTAGTACTGGCAGGGGTAATTAATCAATTAGTCTTGAGCTTGGCGGCTTTGCCCACCACCCTATTCATTACGTTGATCATTGCGGCACCGATGTCATATCTGACCATTAAGCTGGTTACGAACATGAGGACAATCATCGAGACGCAAAAGGTTAAGTTGGCGCTTGAACAGGAGCGTGCTGATATTCTGGCTAAATTCATGCGTGATGCCGCCCATGAATTCAAGACACCTCTGACGCTGATGACTACCAATATGTATATGGCAGAGCGTGTGGCAGAGCCAGAAAAGAAGCAGCAGTATTTCGTGCATTTGAATGAGCAAGTTCAATATCTCAACAACTTATTGGATACTATTCTTATCCTTACGAGGCTGGATAGTACTGCCAAAGCTGATTATGCAGTGACCAAAATGCCCGCTGCCGATTTAGTTTCAAACATCCGATCATTAACCAACAATCATGTTGAGCTGCTATTTGAAAAGCTCGATAACACGACGGTTATCAACGTGAATATGCCAGACTTACACCTTGCGATTAAGCATATCGTTGACAATGCGACACGGTTTGCGCCCGAAGCAAGAAGGGTCGTTATCGATATATTATCCTTGCCACAAAACCTGCACATTCAGATTATCGACCGGGGTTTTGGGATGAGTGAGGAAACAATTCCCCTCATTTTTAACCGTTTCTACCGCGCTGATGAAAGCCACACCACACGCGGTCTTGGCTTAGGACTGGCAATCGTCAAGCGGGTGGTCGAGCTACACGGTGGGCAAATTAAGGTTGAGAGTGAGCTTGGTAAAGGCACAAATTTCGTCCTTTCTCTGCCAACCAGCCGCGCTTCATAAAGTGATATTCAGCAGTCACCTTTATCATTTACGTTTCCTTAACCGTCATTAAGCTCATTTTGCTCCATAATTATAATACCTTCATACTTGAAAGGATTTATCTATTATGGAAAAAACAACGAGCAAAACCTCATCAGTTGGTACTTTTATTGGCGTGTTTGTCGCGCTGCTGTTGGCAGTCGGCGCATGGTTCGCTGCGCCAAGCGTACTGGCATCCCTCACCCGCCAGCTCGGCAACACCGCCACACTTTCGCCGCTGGTGATGCAGATCATTTTCACGGTAATCATCTTTGTCATCGGCCTCGTGGTTTCGATGCTGGTCGTCAGCCTGTTCAAACCTAAGGACAGCCGCAGCGCTAACGAAAACAAACTGGAACAAGAACGCGATAGAATGCGGGAGGCACAACGCCTCGAACGACAAAAACGCCGACGCTAGTAGCTAAGCAGTAATAAAAAGACAACCACATGCGGGTTGTCTTTTTATTACAGAACCTGTTTGGAAATTCAGAATTGATGGTCAAAACGGACAAGCCTTATATCACGTCCCTACATCCAAACAAACAGAGCATTCCTAATAATTCCGTATTTTTGTAAGCACAACATCGTGCGAAGCTTCCCGTAGGGTATGCTGTACAGCAATTTAGAGAAAAGCCTGTAAAGCGCTAAATCACACTGCTGTCACTATGTCATAACCGGCTGCGTTCGGGTGGTTACCATTTCCGGCAGCGGGGTGAAAACGGATTCAAAATTTGCAGTTGTAGCTTCGGTTGAAGCTACTCCAACTGTGTTCGGTTGAATTGACGCGGGAGTATTCAACATTGCAAGCAACTGCTCTTGGCTCACGGGTGAACCTACAGCATTGCTCAAACTGCCCTGTGGGACGGGGACATCCCATGTGAACTCGGGGATCGGGGCGTTCAGCGGTGCAGTAACCAGCGGGTCAGCAGTGTTGATGACGTTATCCGCTAAGAGTTGAGAAGCGCTACAGGTTGGGTTATTGGATTGACAACCTGACGCACTATCCTCGATACCGAGCGGCATATTCGCATCACCGTTCCAGATGAGGTTACCACGGATTTGCAGGTTATCATCGGTTAGCACGGGGGATGGGACACCCGATGCATTTTGTTCAGCCCCCTTAAACGCACCAAAAATCTCAAAGTGCTGATAAGCGCTCTGGTAGCCAGAGGGGTTGTAAAGGACATTGTTGTAAACAAACACATTGCGGTTGGGAATGCGGACAAAGTTGATACCATCGGCAGGTGCGTTATTCCCCCAGCCACCTGCTGCATTATACTCGTCGCAGCGCTCACGTCCCTCGTCATTACCCCGTCCATCACAACTACGTTCGCCAAAGGTGAATTCCAACACATGGCTGCGCGCACCAACCCGCACCAGTGTGTTATAGGCGTAGAGGATGTTATAGCCACCTTTCACACCCATACCCGCGCCCTGCGTATCATGGATGAAGTTGTTCACAAATTTGATGTCGTAGGCTTCGTACTGAATATAGGGTATGGTCATAAATTGGAAACCGGTTCCCTGCCCCGCCGTGAAGCCGCCCGTACCACAATTGTAGAATTCGTTGCCCGCCACATAGAAGTAGGCAGAACCTCCTTTGAGGTACATGCACCAGTCACCCGCGTCGTGGATGCGGTTATCTAAGAAATGCCCATACTGCACGGCGACGAAATCAACCGCGTTATCCCACGCACCGGAGATGTCGTTATCCTCGACATAAATATGCTGCGACTGGTTGACCTTAATGGTTTCCTGCGCGTTATAGGTATCAGGCTGTGCGCCGACAAAGGTGTTACCCCGCAGCAGCAGATGATCACACTTTTCGCAGTGGAAAGCGTCCGCACCGATTTCCAAGTTCAGGTTGATGAAGTAGACATAACGATTGTCGCTCATGTTGATTGAGGGCAGATAGGCGGTATTTTTCCCATCAGCAGCTTCAATGATCATAGGATGTTCGAAAGTGCCATAACGCCCTTCCCAATAGTTGGGGGCATCTTCCGGCGCATATGTCCCCGCTGCAATCAGGATGTGGTAACCCATCGTAAGAGTTTCACCCATCGGGATAAGCCGCCATGCTGCGTCAATCGTCCGCAGCGCTTGTTCAGGGCTGCTGCCATCCTGTGCATCATCACCCGTAGTCGCTACATAAATAGTTGTTAAAGTGGGCGTGCCGATGTTATACGGGGTGTAAATCTCTGGCTGGCCTAACACATGTCCGACAACATTTAATAATAGGGCAACCGTTAAAAAACCGATCCGCCGATAATGCATAGCAACCTCCACCCAGGAATGATGACACGCTACCCTCAGGCTATCATGGCTCATGAATACGAATACGTTAGACTTTTAGTGTTCGATAGGTAAACATGGCAATTCTCGGCGATTGAGACCATACTTAGGCTGGTATAGTACTGTTTGTTAAGTTGACCATTGGAGTTCGCCTCATGCAGCCGCCGCCTCGCCAACCGATGACCTACAGCTTCACCGCTTTACTCAGCCGGACGTTTCAGATTTACCGAGAAAATTTTGCGACGATCATCGGGCTTGTGGCGTTTGTCACTATTCCTTTTAGCTTGCTCAATATCATTGTTGCCCCACAACCGCTCGCCATGCTGCCGACCGCAAATGGAACGCTGCCGGAAGGCGCAGACACGAGCGCTTTGTTGACGAGCCTCTTAAGCCTCTTACAATTAATCCTGATTACAGCACCCCTGACGTATCTGGTATCCGAGTTGATTTTCGAACGCAAACTCACGATTGGCGAGGCGTTCAGTGGGATCGGCAGCCGCTTCACATCGATTGGCTGCGGCGTGTTGTTCGTGGGAATTGGGCTTGGCTTAATGGCGTTGTTCATCATATTTTTGGCGCTCGTGTTTCCACCGGCACTGGTGCTGGCGGGTGTCTTGCTGCACATCATTATCAGCACTTCGGCGTTCATGTTCCCAGTGCTGACGCTGGAAAACATTAACCCTACCAGTACGATCAGCCGGTCATGGATACTGGGTAAACAGCGTTTCTGGGTGGTATTCGGCATCGGCATCGTCGTTGCGATTCTCACCATGCTGATCACTGCCTTTATCGCGGCAGCATTGGATGCATTCATCGGAAGTGCAGCACCAACGATGAACACGAATGTTCAAAACCTGATCGCCAGCATCGCGAGTGATATTATCGGTATTTTTGTCACCCCGATCACGCCGATTGCTTTTACGATTCTGTATTACGACATCCGCAGCCGAAACGAAAATTTGGAGGCGCAACTCACCACGCCAACGACCCGCCCGATTGATCTTGAAAGCCCACCTGCATCATTCCAGTTTGATCGGCACGATTGGCAAAATATCGTCATTCTAAGCGTATTAGGGCTGGTGGTTGGCGTACTGGCTAACAACCTCATCCAGCAGCTTTTGCAAAGTGTGTCACCAACACTGCGCTAATCTACCGGACTTTGCTCCTGCTTGCGCCCAAAGAATAAGCCACCCTATACTGTATAGAGGGGCTTATGAACCGCACAAAGGGGCAAACCATGTTTGGAAAACTACTCACGCTGATCGGTATTATTATGCTTGGGGTCGGCATCTTTGGTGTTATACGCGCTAACCAAATTCTACCCAACCTCGGCTTAGGCAATACCATGTCTTTGGCAACAGATGCCAAAGCCCGTGAGGCTGAATTTTGCAACGCAGGGGAAACGCTGGAAGAGGAAAAAGGCGCAAGTTCGTATACGCCGGGGCAGGGATACGCAAGACCAATACGGTTATACTGTGTGGATAGCGCAGGCAACCGCCGTGAGGTAACCGGGGATTTCGCCGAGAACTTGGTGGGTGGTATTGGTGGCATTGTCTCCGGCGTGATGTCCAGCATGATGGGCAGCGTCATTTATTTCGTGCTGCTGGGGGCAGGGATTGTCCTCACCATGATTGGCTTGATAATCGGGCGGCGACGCACCCAAACGCTCCCGATGAACTTTGGCGGGGCTGGTGGCACCGTTTACACAACCTCATTTAACACACAAAATCCGGGCGGGAGTGTTGACTTAAACCAGCTTATTCAACAGGCGCGGCAAATGAAAACTGCATCCGGTGGTGATTTAACATCGCGGCTCAAGCAGCTTGATGAGGCACTGAAAGCGGGGCTGATTTCACAAACCGAGTACGACCGCGCCCGACAGAATATACTGGACACAATGAAGTAATTTCCTCTGTGCAGGGGATGCACCCGTACTCATTGCTTGTTCATCATCTGCATAAAAGCTTACACTTATCGTGCAAGCTTAGGCTCGAAAACCTATCCATTTCGGGATTTTCCTAAACACGGAAAATCCCTCGTAGCTCTTGTTTCTGTAGCTATTCAGGTGCTGTGTTGCTATTCCAACTATCCAAAACTGATGTTATTTAAGGAGTCGGATTATGTCTAAAGCGAAGTTTGATGCAGCACAAGAATTGATTGATGAGAAGGATTACACAGGCGCACGAGTCATCCTGAAAGGAATAGATGACCCGACGGCACGAGAGTGGGAACACCGGATTGACGCACTTCAACCTCAAGGAACTAACCGAAGAAGATACCAACTCATTGCCCTGATTGCTTTTGCAATTGGTGGGCTGGCGTTGTTGATTACCCTTGTGAGCTTCTTTGAGCCAAGAATAGATTTTTCAACCCGTTCAGTGGCAGGTGTACTGGCAATTATTGGGCTAGTGATTGCATATGTTGTGAATAAATTAAATAAGCGATAGATGTCGACAGTGGTTTAAGATCTGCTCCCCAAAATTGGCGACCGCCTAATGAGAGCGGCTGTTAGGTCTTTTCTACTTCAGTTCAGGCTGATTGTCGGCTTTTTTGCGATCATGAATCTCTTTTTCCACAGCAAGTGTTTCGTACTTCTCAACAGATTGCAATTTAAAGTTTTTGATAAGCTGCAAATGAGTTTCACAAAACATAAACTGATGCTGTCATCTTAACTGACACTGAATACTTATCGAGGGATCATACAGTCAATTTATGCCTGTTACCGTAACCCGTAAACGCGCCATTACCCACCGATGATAACCTGCGGTACTTCGCCATAACATTCGGCGGGAGCATCTGCAAAGCAACTTTTATTGGCTATCGCATCCATTTCGATCACCTGACGATCAGGGAACAGCGCTACTATTTCCTCGCGCAGCCCTTCTCGACCGCTGTCCCACGCCACCACAATATCGCTGTCCAAGGTTGGGCTAGTTATAACGGTCAAGCTGCCATACGCACGCCAGCGAACCTCCGTACCTGTGACCAATACTAAGGCCGGACGTTCTCTATCTCGCCGCTGCTCGACGGCCTCCACCAATGCGGGGCTAATCCAGTTGAAGCGGTAAAGCACATCAATGCGTGGTTGGGTATAAGCATATAAGGTATAAACCAGCACGCCAACCAGCACAATATACACAGGCAAACGCCCTAAGCGTTTCATCAACCACACGATAGGCAGCGCACTCAACAACGCGAGTGGAGCAAGGGCTTCATAGTAATAGCGGGTGCTGTAACGCTGTGAACCGATCCAGTAGGTGATGTGCAGCCCGATCAAACTAAGAGCAATCGCCAGCAGCAGCCATGTCCATGTTACCTGCCGATCCGGTTTTGCCAGCAGCAGGAAGATAAACGGGATGCACATCCAAACGACATACCCGCCCAGCCAAATAAACGCGAACTGCGGGTCACGTAGTTGGTCGATGGGCAAACCCCTCAACTTGATACCGAGCGCAGGGTAATTGAGGCCGCTGGTGATAAACAGGAGCATCGCACCGACGGCTACCCAAGCCGCCCACCACCACCAACGTCGTTTGAAACCGATGAGTAAGCCGAAAGGCAGCAGTACCCAACTAAGGCCGATAAAAGGGATTTCCGTAGTGCTGCCAGATGGCAACGTTAGGCCAAATGAAGGTGTAGGCGGCCAGTAATCGCCCTGATTGAGCAGATGATCTTTTAGCTCCGGCTTGATCTGGTTACCGATACTGAACATGCTGCCCGTTTGCCAGCCAAACAGGTCAGAAGCGGTGAGCGATAAATCCCAACCGGTTTGGCGGATACCCTTTTCCAAGGTATGCCCATGCGCGCCGTAACCTTCGCCAAAGCCAACACGGTCATATGACCACACGAGAAGATACAAATTTTGACGGGCATCACCGGTAGCGGCAAATTGATAGAGAGGGATAACCAACGCTAAGAGAAGTGTCATCACTCCAAGCGCCAACAGCGGCTTTAGGGTACTTACGAAGCCGCTATATTGTTCGAGTAAAGGTGCTTTGGCTGGTGGGGCTGTATCTGTACCAACGACCAACGTATTCAACAGCCGTGCGCGATTCCAGTCCAGCCAAAAGGCTTGCAGGAGCCGTACAGCGCTCCACGCGATGAAAGGTGCAGCGACCGCCATACCTGCCAGCGGGCGATTAATGACAGTCATGCCCAAAGCCAAACCTGCCACGATACCCCATCGCAAACGATGTCGCCCTTTTTCCATGCGCCAGTAGGCATAAACCAACATCATGACACTGAACAAGGCAGCCGTGTGCCCCATCAGAGTTCCGTTGAGCAAGAGTGCCATCGGTGAAAAAGCCGTTAGGGCCGCACCAACAACACCGACATCAAGGTTAAATATTTCGCTGCCCAAACGAAAAACGAGGGCTACTGACAACGCACCCAACAGCGCATTCACCAACCACGGCTGCCCTGCCGCCACCCCGACAGCCAATATCGCAGGCCAGCCGAGCGGGTATTTGCCAAAGCGTTTGCCACCTTCGTCAATGACAAACGGCTGCCAGAAAGGGCGTGAGGGTTGAGGGGAGTCGATCACCGTTTTGCCCTGCGCGAGAAGCTTGGCTTCAAACAGATAGGCAACTTCATCTTCAAGGTGCGGCACCCGTTCAAAGACCCGCTGGCTCACCAACGCGGTCATAAAAAAGCTGAACATGATCAACGCCAGAGCGAGAAGATGGTGATAAGTGAATTTTGGACGATGCATAACCTACGTGACCAACTTCCTCAACAGCCTATATTGATCTCATTCCGCCGCTTACTTTTATATTCGCAGGTCGTTCTGGACTCAAATGATTGACAATAGCATGAGGTAACGCTTGATTAAAACATACTACAGGGTATGGTTTATGACACGCAAAACAAAACTCGATTGGATTGAACAAGGGTTAGCCATTCTTGCTGAAGAAAGTTCACCTGCACTAACCACCGAAGCACTCACTAAAAGGCTGGACGTTACCAAGGGGTCATTCTACCACCACTTCACCAACTATGAGGATTACAAACTCAACCTCTTATCATATTTTGAACAAGTGCAAACATAGGTCATTATTTCGCTGACGAAACAAGCTGTTTCACCAGACAATAAGCTACAATGGCGTCGCGAAATCGTGCGGACGTACCAACAGCGAATCGACTATTTGAAGCAGCTTTCGTCCGAGATGACCGCAGATGCACTATAGGCGGAACGGATCGCACAAATGATGTTCGCCGTGTATGTTAGGGGCAGCAAATTATTCCACCTCTGACCCGCGAAAGCTTTGTTGAGATTTACCGGCTAATCGAAAACAGTATTCATCAACAACGAGTAAAGTTAACCAAGCCTAACTGTACTAAAGGTGAAATGATGACCCAAGACCAGAATGAGTTCCCAGAATTCGCAGATTTGTTCAAAGGGGCAAATCACATTGATGTGAAAATGGTGGAAGGGGATGTGACGCTGCGCTCGTTTATTGCTGGCATGATCAGTTACCAACCGATGTGGGTCACTTTTCTCTATGGCGTTCGGGCGGTGTTTGTGCGCTTTTTGGGGATGAAGCAGGAAGAGTTGCCACAGGCAGTAAAGATCGACCCAACGCGCGTGCCGATGCTGCCGGGAGAAAACTTAACCTTCTTCAAGGTCGAACTGGCAAAAGAGAATAAGTACTGGGCAGCGGCGGCTGACGACAAACATCTCAAAGCGTATCTGGCAATCGCGACCCGTGCGCAAGCGAATGGCAAAACACGCTTCTACGTTTTTACAATTGTTCACTATCACAATTGGGCGGGACCCGTTTATTTCAACGTGATCCGCCCATTTCATCATGTGGTCGTGGGGCGTATGACACAGGCCGGAGTAGGCGCACTTTAGCAACCGTTAGCCTAAATCGACAATTCGGGCTTTGAAGTCGCGTACTTTCGGCTTCTTAGCGCCCTGCTCGACTGGCACACCGTCTTGAATCAAACGCGCACTCTGGCCTTCCACGCCATCGGCATTGTTCGCGATGAGGTCACCATTCTGGTTAACCACACGCCAATAGGCTGTAGCACAATCAGGGTCGGCGGAAATCGCCTGTAACACTTTGCGGGTCGTCACCGGACATGTGCCGCGTACATTGAACATATCGGCCAACTTGTGGCGCAGGAGGTCTGTGGTCAGCAGTTTGCCCTGCGGCACCTTTTCCAGCACCGACTCGACCGAGTGACGACTCGGGAGCAGCATCTTCCCCGGCCCGCCAAAGAAACCGTATTGGCTTTCTTTAATGTCAACAATCTCGTCTTTATCAAAGTCCATTTGCGGCCTCACTTTTGAATTGCGCCCAGCACAGCAGTTTGCGAAAAGTCATTTCAGTATAATACAACGTGCGGCAGCCCTATTAGAGTCTGGTTCGATCAAATGGTTTCTAACCATTTACCAACCAGACCTCAACCACTTTACAAGTGACTTAGGTGGTGGTTGCAAAGTAAGTGGTAAGTGTGTGTTGGTGGCGCGGACGTAGCACGCTACGCCCCTACAGATGTGGTTTTGTTTGTGCTAGGACAAAACACATCACTTACCAGATGACCACCACAGCGACTTAATCAGACTATTTGTTCTATTATACAATAATTGGAAGTTGAATGCTACATCTGGCCGCTTGTTTCAACCACCAAAAGTTGAAAAAATGGTGGTGGTTGCAAAGTAAGTGATGGGTGTGGTTTGGTGACGCGGGCTGGAAAAATCCAGCCCCTACAATGTGAACCTAAAATTTATAGATGTCGAAATTCATCGCTTACCAAATGACCTTTACTGAAAAATTACACCTTCACAACTTCAACATTTGCATACGATCAACCTCGCCTACCATGCACAAAAGCCTTGAATCGCGCCCCAATTAAACTGCGGTTAACTAATGATTGACTTTCACACTTGGCAGGGTAAGACCTGCCAATTATAATTGCTCTTTCTAAATGTATAGATAAGCTGGTCAAAACACGCCTTGCTAGAGGTGTATCTGAATTTGACGAAGGACGTTCCTGATGAAACTGCTATTGCTCTCGGATGTATATAAGCAAGGTGTGGCGGGTGAAGTGGTCGATGTTGCCGATGGTTACGGACGCAACTATCTTATCCCCAAGAAACTCGCGGTTCGCGCCACAGCGGGCGAACTGAAGAAGGCTGAAGGTCTACGCGCTACTGCCACCGCTCGTAAGGCCGAACTTGAAAGCCGCTTGAACGATCTCGCCCGTCAAATCGACGGTGTGGAATTGGTGTTTGGGCGCCGTGCTGCTAATACCGGTAAGTTGTTCGGTTCAGTCACGACCAGCGATTTGGCCGAAGCGCTGAATACCAAGACTGGCATCGACATTAACCGCCGCCGCATCAGCCAACAAGCTTTGCGCGAAATTGGCACCTTCTATGTGCCTGTACGCCTCGGTACCGAAATTTCACCGACACTAAAAATTGTTGTTGTCCGTGAAGACGAACTGGCAAGCTATCTGGCTGGTAACACGGCTGCGCCTCCGGTTGTTGACCTCGGCACCGAAGTACCGTCAGATGAAGCAGTTACCGAAGCCCCTGCTGATGCAGAACCCGCTGCGGAAACCGCCAACGAATAAGCGCCGTCTTTTTGTATGCACGAGATTGCCCCGACGGTTCTTCCGTATTCGGGGCTCTTTATTTTTCGGCATCAATCCTCATCTTCCTGTAATCCTATATCCCGACAACCGCGTATACAGGTCTTGAGGAGGCGAACCACCGAATGGATGCACAAGCGTTAGGCCGATACCTACGCGAAAGCCGCGAAACTAAAGAAATAACCCTCGAAGAAGCCGAGCAGGTTCTTAAAATTCGACGGCGCATTCTCGAATCGTTCGAGTTGGGTCAGTTCACATTTGCCGACGCAACCAGTGTTCAAACACGCGGGTTCGTCCGCAATTATGCACGTTTCCTCGGACTCGATGATGACCGTGTGGTGAGCTATTACGAATCCGCGCTTGAAGAAGCCACCAACCCGCGCCGCAAACGCAGCACCCGCACGGCAAAAGAAGGTTCGCAAGCAGCGAAAGTTCCCAAAGCGCCGCGCAAAATTACCGATACAAATCCATCATTACCAGCAGTGCAGACAATGCTCGACCGTCCAGCACGGCGTAGTAATATCCTCAACTCGCTGGTTATGCTGATGTTAGCGGGTGCATCGTTAGCGGTGATCGCGTTCGTTGTGGTTCAGCTCATCGGTCAAGCACGACCGGCACAAGACCCGATTGACGATAGTATTCTAAATCAACTGCCTCCATCCCCTACCTTTACGCTGGTTCCAAGCCCAACAACCGCGCCGCTCCCAACGCAGGTCATCAACTTACAACCGGGTTATACAGGCAGCGGCATTCTGGTTACGATCAAGCTCACTCAGCGCACATGGCTGCGCGTCCTTGTCGATGAGCAACAGCGGTTTATCGGCCTTGTGCGACCCGGCGACCAACTGCCTGACTTTAGTGCGCAGAACAACGTCACCGTGACTGCCGCGAATGCCGAAGCACTTGACATTATTTATAACGGAAAACAACAGTCGATATTTGGTGGGCGCGGGCAGCAGGTGGACATCATTTTCACCCTGACGAATGTCGAGGTGAGTTCAGGCCCCGGTTTTGAGCCAACATCCGAATTTACAGCGACTGCCCCCCCCACTTCCGCAATTGATGTGGGGGCGACGGTGGCTGCATTAACGCCGAGTAATACACCCGGCCCCAGCCCAACACCAACGGATACACCAACCATCACGCCGACCTTTACGGCATCGCCCACAGAGCCGCCGACACCGACGATTACCTATACACCGTCGATTACGTTTACGCCGAGCAACACACCGACACTGACGTTGACGCCGACAATCACACAAACGCCATCACCGACAGCGATCCTGCCGCCGCGTGTCACGCAAGAAGGTTTGCAAGCGACCAAGCCACCTGCATAAATCCATATGGAGAGTGTATGCCTCAAAACCTGCAATTCACGCTCGATTACCTCTTGGATTTAAGGTTCAACAATCAAAAACCGTGGTTTGACGAGAACCGTAAGCGTTACCAGCAAGCACAGGCGAACTTTGAGTCGTTCGTTGGTGACATCATCCACCAGTTCAGCAGTGTCGAGGATTTGGGCGAGACAACCGTTAAACAGTGCCTCTTTCGCATCAACCGCGACATTCGCTTCACCAAAGATAAATCGCCGTATAAGTCGCATATGGCAGCGCATATCGCCAAGGGTGGGCGCAAGGGCAGCGGACGCAGCTACTACGTTCATATCGAACCGGGCGGCTCATTTGTTGCCGCTGGCGCATATGCTCCATCACCAGAGGAGCTTAAGCGAATACGAGCGACAATTGCAGCAGATAGCGGTAAAAAACTCAAATCCATCTTAAACAACAAAGATTTCAAACATTACTGCGGGAAAATGGATGGCGAAGTCTTAAAAACTGCGCCTAAGGGCTATGAGAGTGATCATCCAGCGATTGACCTACTCAAACACAAATCATTTATTGCCATCCACAAATTAGATGATGAGGATGTGCTGAAGGCTGACTTAGCTTCACATATCGTCACGGTTTGCAAAGCGTTGAAACCTTTTGAGGGCTATTTCCACACAATTCTTGGCGAAAATCTGTAAAAATCATCCCTAGAAGGATACATTTTAGGCTATCATACTCAAACTGAAACATCCAAACGTAGAGGATACCCAATATGGAATTCACGATCTCGCTGCCCGATTGGGCGATTGAAGAAAACAAACGCCTGCCCAGCCACATCCCCTCACTTGAAGAACGAATGCGCCATGTCATCCGATTTTCACGGTTGAACTTTGAAAACGGCACCGGTGGCCCGTTCGCGGCAGGTGTATTCGAGCGGGATACGGGCAAGCTGGTCGTTATCGGCGTGAACCGTGTTATCCCTTCTAACTGCTCATCGGCTCATGCTGAAGTCACGACGTTATCAGTCGCTCAGCAAATCCTGAACACGTATGACCTCGGTATGCCGGGTCTGCCCGTTTACCAATTGGTCGTCAACTGGCGACCATGCGTGATGTGCTACGGTGCGACCATCTGGTCAGGCATCAAGTCACTGGCAATTGCGGGCAGCGGGCCGGAACTCGAAAAGATTACCGGATTTGATGAAGGCCCAATCCACCCCGAATGGGACAAAGAACTCGAAAAACGCGGTATCGAAGTCATCAATGACGTGCTCACGGAAGAAGCGCTGGTGGTTTACCGTGCATTCGCAGCCAGCGGTGCGCTGGTTTACAACGCAGGTGGCGGCGGTCGGAGCAAGATTGTAGACGCGGCAGACTAGTCATGCAGTGCCCTTTTGCTGCATGAGAATTTGCATATAATATAAATAATAAGTAGTCGGCTGTGTAACAAACACAGCCGACTTATTTAAAGTGATTATCCCCGCAGCTATCATCGAGCATCAAAGCATCCTATCGTCCCCACAAGATAATCCTCCGCTACTAACGATTTATTTGGGGAGGAAAAAATGCGCAGTATGAAAAGATGGTTCCTATTTATTGTTTTCGCGTTCCTGTTCATTTTCCCAACTGTAATTATCGCCCAAGGGGATTTAACACAGACCTACACATCCCCCGATGGAAAGTTCAGCATCAGCTATCCAACAGGCTGGACTTCGACTGATGAGGGAGATTTAATCAGGTTTAACGGAGGCAGCGGGTTCATACAAATTAACTTTTATGACAACAACAACAGCGGCTATGCGCCAGTTACCGCCCTTGAATTATTGGAAGTCGGTGCTGGAGAAGATCAAGAAATGCGAGCCGTACTTGAATTTACCGAGCTCGAAGAATTGATTATTGCTGGTTTCCCTGCTGTGCAATCCGGCAGCAATATGATGGGTCAGTTCATAACCATCATCGACTTTGGTGATGGCGTGTTAGGTAACGTGAGTGGCTATACATCTGAAGGGCAATTAGATACGCTCAAGCCAACAGTCATGGCGATGATGGAGTCTATTCAGTATGGTGATGGCCCTCCGCCCATTGTTGAAACTCCGCTCGACAATTTGCAACCGATCACCTCTGCGAATGCTGCAGGCGTATCGCAACTAATGACACTGGGTGACGGAACTGTTCCAGTTACGAGTGTGACCTTTAGTCCTGATAATCGGCTGATCGCATTCGGCACAGCCGATGGGAAAGTACAATTGTGGGACGTGGCAACTGGTGAAAATCGTGTGGTTTTGGAGGGACACACCGGTGGCGTGACGAGTATTGCTTTCGGTGCTGGTGGTTACCTGATCGCCGTTGGTACGGGAAGCGGGGATGTGCGGCTGTGGGACGCAACAACCGGCGAAGGAAGCGGGTTCATGCAAAAGCATACCGGTGCGGTAGAGAGTGTGGCGTTTCAGCAAGACGATTTCCTTGTGGCATCCGGTGCGCTCGAAGGCGGTGTGCAGCTATGGGATGTGGCAGCGCGCGCTGAACAAATGACGCTCGTGGATGCTGACAACCCTATACCTGTAACAAGCTTGGTCTTTAGTCCTGATGGCACAAAGCTGGCTGTAGGGGGTGGCAGCACCTTACAACTCTGGGATGCTGCTACCAATACGATGCAGACCACCATTGAAACCGAGGTCAACGACATAGCCAGCGTGGCCTTTAGCCCTGATGGAACCTCGCTGATCTACGGAGGTGCGGACTCATCCGTATGGACTTGGAATTTGGGAAGTGATAATCGCGCTTTACTCCAAGGACATACTGGTATCGTGTCTGCTCTAGCGTACACCTCTGATGGGCAGGTAATCGCATCCAGCGATGCTGACACGGTGCGTTTGTGGGATGCTGCAACTGGCGAGAATAAAGCCACATTAGCGGGTCAAAGCGTGAGCAGCATAGCCTTTAGCCCTGACGGAACACTGCTGGTTTCTGGAGGGGAAACGGGTGGGGCTGTGTTGTGGGGAACAACATCAGATAGCGCGGCATCACAAGCGACCATATCGGAAAGCACAAGCGAAACGGCAGAGGCCGCTACAAACGAAGAAATTACGACTTCGGCATCCATCTGCACCGTCACCGCGCCAAACAATGCTAACCTGCGCAGCGGGCCGGGTACTGATTTTGAACGGGCGGGTGCTTTATCCCCCGGTCAAACAGCGGAGGTCGATGGTCAGGCAAACGGAAATGACGGCATGACGTGGTATCGGCTCACGGACGGGGCGTGGGTTCGCAGCGATATTGTGGGTACACCGGCTGAATGCGGGGGCGTACCGATCGTAACACCATAGCGTTATTTATAGTGAAGGCATGGGGCGATTGTCAGATTGCCCCATGTCATACTGTCACTCATTAATCGTCGAAACTTAAACCTCTGAAACCTCACAATACGTACTGTTCGCATATAATAATCTAAATCAACCAGTACCCATCTTTAGAGTATGTCCTCAAAATACGAGATTGTTCGACCAACTATTGGTAAAACCGCACCGCTCAAAGAATTATTCATCTTTGAGTCCGAAAACATTGCCTATCTAGTCGGGAAGCAACCGTATATCGCCGGAACATCTACCTATAACCGCACAATGCTTTTACCCTGCATTTTCGTTGGCCTTCTATTGCTACTGGCAGTTATACAATCAAGTATTCGTCTAGAATCCCTGTTGGGTGCATTATTTTTTCTCGTGCTGGGGATGGGTTTGTGCTGGTTTCCATATCGCAATCGACTACTCAGCCTTGAAGGGAAAGTGATACAAGGCCGAATCATAGAAACACAGGAAAATTACAAAAAAGTAGAACATCATGGTATCCCATTCATACCTATTAGTTTCGTCCGGTATGGTTGGGAAATTAATGCTCTATGCGCGTTTCGAACACCTGAAGGCAAAGTGATAAGCAGCCGACGACGCGCCATTCGTAACGACCTTGTAGAAAAGATAACGATTGATGGAACGCCCATCATTGTGATTTACCGCAACGAGCATCATTACAAAATTTTATAACACTTTTCACGACCGCCCTATTTTCGCTGATGGGCATCAGCTATAATCACGCCCTTCAAACAAGGTAAACCATAAAGAAACCGCCATGTCCCTCCGCAAGAATAACTATTATCTTCTCAGCCTCGGCTGTTCTAAAAACACGGTTGACAGTGAAAGCATCGGTCAAGTCTTAGCGCAAAATGGAATGCGTGGGGTCGAAAACCCTAACCGCGCCGAAGTGCTGATCGTCAACACCTGCGGCTTCATTGACAGTGCCAAACAAGAAAGCATTAACGCACTGCGAGAACTCGTTGATGGCAAGCGAGCAGGCCAAATGGTGATCGCGGCGGGGTGTCTATCGCAGCGTTACGGCAGCAACCTCGTACAAGAAGTGCCGGGGTTGGATGGCGTGATCGGCACACGGCGATGGATGGATATTTTCGACCTCGTAGGTCGTCTGCGTGACCGCAAACATCCCGAACCGCTGTATCACCTCCCGACCGATGCTAAAGTTGTTGGCTTGGACGAACGCGGTGTACTGCGTACGAGTGTGCAGGGTTCAAGCGCCTACATCAAAATTGCCGATGGCTGCCGCCGTCCCTGTGCTTTCTGCGCCATTCCCAAAATCAAAGGCACGGCTGTCAGCCGCCCGATGGAATCGATTGTCCGCGAGGCTGTGCATCTGCAAGAGCAAGGCATCAAAGAAGTCCTCTTAATTGCTCAAGATTCGACCGATTATGGGTATGACCTCGGCCTTAAAGATGGTCTTGCACACTTGTTGGACGCAATTGTGGATGCAGCACCGGTCATCCCATGGATTCGCGTCATGTACGCCTACCCCGGCTATGTCACACCGGGCTTGATGGAAACGATGGCGAAGCACAAGCAGGTGCTGCCCTACCTTGATATACCACTGCAACACGGGCACCGCGATACCCTGCTGCGGATGAAACGCCCTGCTAAAATCGAATGGGTTTACGACACCATTGGCAAGCTCCGTACCGCTATGCCGGATTTATGCGTCCGCACGACATTCATCGTCGGCTACCCCGGCGAAACGGATGCCGAATTTGACGGTTTGATGAACTTCGTGAGTGACCTTCAATTCGACCGTGTGGGTGCTTTCAAATACTCCTATGAAATCGGTACACCCAGCGCACGGCTGCCAAACCAAGTACCGGACGATGTGAAGCAAGAACGCTACGAGCGACTGATGGAACTTCAGCAAGGCATTAGCCTCGCTAAAAATCAGGCTATCGTTGGCAAAACGATTGATGTGCTAATCGAAGGTCACGGTGTCAGCGAAGACGAGGACGGCAACGACACAGGCGAAACCCTGTCGCTCGGTCGCAGCTATCGTGACGCGCCAGAAATTGATGGCTACGTGATTATCGAAGGTGAATTACCGGTTGGGGAAATTGTACCGGTTCGCGTAACAGGCGCGACCACCTACGACCTGATTGCCACGGCGGACACCCGCGCACCGATTGTGATCAAACCGGGTCAGGTATACGGCGAAGGCATGATTAATCTCGACAATATCAACTAACAAGATTCCCTTCCCGCAATACGAGTTCCAGCATTATATCTTTTGCGAAGGATTTTTATTGTAAGGGAGGGGATTAGGCTATCTCCATCGCTTGTTTCCATCCGAATCGAGTTATCCAGCTTCAACTTATTGGCAATCTGACATTAGACCAAGCCCAAAGCACGGTACATATGATTGCAGATGCGACCATGTTGAAAAACTTTCCTGAAAATCTATTGCAAATCAAGATCATGGCAACCTGCTTACAACATCCTAATTAGGATGGATTCTGTTTGTCAGCCAGCAGAGTCCCCTCATTCGATTTTTGCAACAACTATCACACAGGTCTTTGGTGCATAGTTATGAATCATAAAAGCAATCGATGAATATGTGGCAATACTGGGCAAAATAGGCTCCAATATAAACTCGTTGGGTGCAAGACGCTCAGTATGTGCGCTACTTGATACAAGCATCTTATTCACCATAAACACGTTAACTTGGGAAATAATAGGCCTGTTTGGGCTTGACCGACATACCCTTTCCTATGACACTTAGCTCTAGATGTCATGATCAGAGTCAGCGTCTTGGGATTCGCCATACATGAGTCGGGAAAATAGTTAATATGGAATATACAGTCCAATGGCATATCCCAAAACGGGTGATACTTATCAGGGTATCTGGCGATGTATCAATCGAAGAATTGTCACGCTTTAACGACGACATCATCAAGCATCTCAACGAAGGCATTGAGCCAATTCATCTATTGTCAATTGGTGAAAACATCCGCCGCGTGCCCACCAACCTCATGAAAATTAAACAAACAACGACCTACCTTCAGCATCCAAATATGGGTTGGACGGTCATTGTGCAGGAAAAGCCCAACCCCCTGACCGGCTTTATGGTATCAGTTGCCACCCAAGCCACCGGTATGAAACTTCGACAGGTAAAAAGCCTTGCTGATGGTGTCGAAACACTCGGTCGAATTGACCAATCATTGAATGATTCCTCCACATCTTAATTAAGAATAATTAAGATACGCATTTCATCTCCCTCAACAATTTATTGAGTTTACAAAATTAAGGAATCTCAACTCAATATTTCTTTTTTGAGGTCTACAATGATATTCATATAACAGAATTCTAATTAGCGTGTAAATCTAAGATGTATCAGCCAACGTTCACGCTGCGGGGCTGACCTGTTCAAAATGAGCAAAAGACACATCATTGCTTCAAAGAAATAGGCAATGGGGACAAGAGGAGAGCCAGTTATGGGTTACGAAATTTCATGGTACATTCCGGGGCGTGTGGTAAAAGCCATATTTTCGGGCGACATTACTTTGCAAGAGGCTGAAGCAGCCAGCGAAGAAACTGCACAATTTATCCAAAGCGGTGAACTGCCTTTTGTACACCTGCTAGCAGATACGACCAAATTGGAACGCTTCCCGACTAACCTGAACTTGCTGAACCGCAGCGCGTCCAAACACCTGTGGCAGCCCAAGTTAGGCTGGACGATTGTGATCAGTACCAACTCGACTACGCGCTTTATCAGCGGCATTATCACGCAGGTCGCGCGGGTACGGTTCCGTATGTTCCCAACCTACAATGATGGTCTGAACTTTTTAGCAGACCAAGATGCGTCACTGCGTGAAACCATCACAAAACTACCTGTTCCAACAGCATCCTAATCACAACTATTCAGCAACCAAACCCCGACCGATACGACTGGGGTTTTAACAAAGCAGCCAGCAATACTTGAATATGAAAGCTTCATATTAGTCAAGGTATTATTCGACACATGAGGCAACGCAACAAAGGAAATGAAATGAGTCTGCAAAGCGAAATCACCAAGGCCACCATTGAAAATGTACGCAGCAGTTTAATGCGGCATATGCCGCAAAGCCCTCAGCGGAATTACTACTTGTGGGGCATTTCGAATGACAATCCCTATCGGAATGACTTCCTACAAATGATCGGCATTAACCAGCTCATCAACCTGTCAGTACAGATGATCGGCGACCTGATTGAGGCGGAAGATCAGCAAACCGTGGCACAATACTGTGGACGTATCAACGCCTATTTCATGTACGAAATTATCTCGGACAACTTAGCCAATGGGCTTTCCGCCTTATGTGTCATCGATGATAATGCATCCAGCCGCCGCGATATCCTGCACGTCTTTAACCATGTGATGGTTTCACGGTTGAAGGGTGAACACAGCAACACCGAAGACCTCCTACGCCCGATTGAAAGCCTGACACAGGGGATTTCATCGTTCGCTCAAAGTATCACCCCGCGCAAACATCAGGCTTGCATCAATGCATACCTTTCAGAGCGCCCGGATATCACGCAGCAGGAAATCGAATATGGTGTTTGGCCCATCTTGGTCGCCAACATCGAGTCCTGCTACGAATTGGCCGAATACATGAGCCATTTCCAAGTCGGCAACCAATTGTCTCAAGGGTTCATTGACCGCTATGAAAGTGTCACCCAAACCATTCTGGTGGATCACGGTCTGCCATTAATCGAACTGGTTCGCACGGGTACTCATACCGTTTCTGTTGTACCGGTGCTGGCCTACTTTGCCGGCGTACTGACCGAGATCATCCGCGTGGAGCCGAAGCTGCACTCGATCATTCAAGACGGCACACTGGCAGATGCGCTGGCGACATCCGCCGTAATCGTCCGCTTGGTGAATGATGTGGGTATGCTGCTAACCCTATCCTCGAATGAACGCAAGAGTGTTTCAGTCGGGCTGCAAGAGCATTACAAAGAACATGCTGATGACATTGTCGCCATCGACCACCTACTGATGAGCACGCCGGACGAATACACGATGCTGACGCGCTTGCAAAAAGACTTGCTGCACGGCGAGTTCAACATCTGCCTACACAATTTAGCTTACACAAATTCGGTCGGCGAGGCGCTGACACTGCTCGAAAACAATATCGCCAACTTATCCGAACTTTACTACCGCTCGCAAACCCACCTGCACGATCTATTGGCCTCGATTGACCGTCGCATGACCAACCGTACACTAAGCAATTTGATCGCCGGTTTTGTGCGCTTCCATGAAATGATTTACGCCGAACCCTATAACTCGAATATCGGTGAATACGTGGCCTAAAGGCTATCGATGTAATGTTAGATCAATGAGGAATATGAAATGCCGTTTGATGTTTCGTGGTATGTAGAAAGACGTGTGGTCAAAACTGTGCTCAGTGGCAACCTGAGTCTGCGCGACGCAGAATCAGCCAGCCTCCTGACATCAGAATTCCTTGTAAAAGGCTTGCCGCCACACGTCCATCTCATTGCTGATACCACTAACCTTGAAAAGTTCCCTACCAACCTTTCGCTGATTAATGGTGAGGCATCTCACCACCTACGCAACCCCTTGTTGGGCTGGACAATTGTGATTAGTTCGAGTACAGCAACACGCTTCGTCAGTTCGATTATGACGCAGGTGGCGCGTGTGCGCTTTCGCATGTTCGCAACATGGGATCAGAGCATCGAGTTCTTAATTCAGCAAGATAGTACGCTGAGTGATCTCTTACCTGACCGTATTGATTCGGCTTAATGAGTTGGTTTGCCACATCGGCAGGAAATTCTAGCATGACCTTTCAAGAGTGCCTGAAACAGGCGACACTAGAACAAATCAAGCACAGTCTGATTCGGCACATGCCAGATGGATCTCAAAAAGATTTCTACTTGTGGGGGCTTTCACCTGAAAACCCGACGCAGGATGACTTTTTGCAGATGGTTGGCATGAATCAAATTATCAACCTGTCAACCCGTATCTTGCAACCGCTGGTTCAGCCTGATGATTGGCAGCGAGTGGCCTGTTACGCAGGTTTACTGCACGCCTATTTCATGTATGAGTTAGTGTCCGACGATCTAGCGGTTGATTTATCGCTGATGCCGACCCGTGACGCAACGAAACAAGCCCGACAGGACATCTTGCACAGCTTCAATGGTGTGATGGTTAAGCGGCTGAGTGGTGTACCGAACCCCAGTACCGAATTACTGGAGTACATTCAACCCAGCACGGCCAATATTTCCGGCTATAACCAAGCTTCCATACACGAAATGTACACTGCTCAATTCCAACGGTATTCAACTTTGCACCCGAATAATGAAAACGGCCAATTTAAATTTGACCTGTGGCCGGTGTTGGTTGCAAATATTGAAACTTGTAACGAGTTGATGGAACAGACCGATCATATGCAAGTCGCACCGATCTTGCGTCAGGGATTCATCAATCGTTATGCATCGGTATCGCAATCGTTAGATGCCCATATCAATATGACGCTCGAAGAATTAACCAATATCGGCACGCATACGGTTTCGGTCATTCCGGTTCTAGCGTATTTCGCAGGTATCCTCACTGAGGAAATTACGCTACAGTCCGGCCTCAAAAGTATCGTTGAAGATGGATTATTGGAAAACGCACTGACGACCGCCGCCGTTATCACCCGTTTGCTGAATGACATTGGCGTTGTAGCGACCTATTCAACCGGCAAACGAACATCGCTCATCCATACGCTGTGGAAGTCGTATGAGAGCCGCCCGATGCATGTGCAGACGATTACCCAACTACTGTGTCATGTCGCCAGTAAGACCGAGGCGCTAACACGCTTCCAAAAGGATATTATGTACGGCGAGTTTAATATCTGCCTACATAACTTGGCCTTCACCGAGTCAATAGAGTATGGGATTTCAATCTTCGGGGAAAACCTCACCTATTTCTCGCAGCTTTACCGGCACTCGACAATCCAACTGCGCGATCAACTCGCCATGATTGACCAGCGTATGCAAAACAAAACGATCAGCAGTTTGATTATGGGGTTCATTAACTTCCACGAGCAAATTTATACCCGCCGCTTTGACACCGCAGCCGGGGAGTACGTGGCTTAAAACCGATCATCAACACAAATAAAAAGCGGAATGTGCGAGTGTGCGTTCCGCTTTTTTATTTGCTATTTCCGAACGCCAACCGCAAGCCCATCTCCAATCGCAAACACGAATGTCTCAAAGCGCTTGTCAGTAGCCAGTGTCGCATTAAAATCCGCTACAAAACGGTCATCATCATTTTCCGGCGCCAGTACACGACCGCTGCGGAATGCATTGTGTGCCGCAACCATACCGCCGGGGCGTAAGTTATCTGCTGCCCATTTGAGGTAGTCTTGATAATGGGGACGATCTGCATCAATAAATATCATATCGAAGGGGTTACGTGGAGCTAACTGTGCCAACGAACTCAGCGCATCACCTTCCAAAAGTTCGACCTTGCGATTCAAACCGGCTCGATCAAAAGTCGCACGGGCGACGGCTGCGTGTTTACTGCTCTTTTCCAAGGTATACAGTTTACCATTCGCAGGTAAAGCACGGGCTAACCAAACAGCACTGTAACCGGCTAACGTACCGATTTCAACAATTTGCTTTGCGCCAGATATATAGACCAGCATTTGAAGTAAACGACCTTCAAAACCGCGAACACTAATGGCCGGTAGTTCATTCCGTGCCGCTTCAGTTTGTATCCATTGCAGCACTTCATCTTCATTCACAAATTTTTCGGCAACATAGCTATCGAGCAGTGTTCGTAAGGTATCGTTCAATATGTCTGCCATGTGCAAAGCCCCTTTCATTTATTTTTTATCAGGCGGGTTTTTCCTATAGGTCATGAGCATGTGAGTCAATACACCAAATACTAAACCCCAGAACGGCGCGCCGATATTCAGGAATGTGAAGTTGGGGGCAGTACACATAAAGGCAACTAATGCGCCTTCACGACCTTCGGGTTCGGCCATTGACGAGGAAAGCGCGGACATAATCGCGGCGGCTAAAGCGAGGCCGGATATAGCGTGAATGAGTGCCAGCGGCAAGCCAGCAAACAGGGTGGCAACCGTTGCACCGAATATGCCTGTAACAATGTACCAAAAGCCAGTCGTGACACCGGCAGAATAACGCTTATCGGGGTCGGGATGTGTTTCCGGACCAGTGACCATTGCGGCGGTAATGGCGCTAAGGGTGATGCCGTGACCACCAAACGGTGCCCCAGCCAGCGAACTAACCCCTGTTACCAGTAAAGCTTTATTGATCGGCACGTCGTAACCTGCATTCCGTAAAACAGCCTGCCCCGGTGCGTTTTGCGAGGTGAGAGCGAGGGTGAACAGGGGTAAAGCTAGGCTCAACAGTGCTTCGACACTGAAGGTGGGCGTGGTGAATAATGGGCTGGCTAGGTTGAGCTGAATACCATCTAAATGGACTTCATTACGCAGCGCAGCAATGATTAAGCCGACAGCAAGTGCGCCGATAGTCGGGGCGCGGAAACCCATACGACGCATGAGGAAAAACACCACCAGCATCACCAGAACCATGACGGGACTTTCGGGAAAGGAAGTAAACAACCCAAAGCCGAAACGGATGAGGACACCAGCCAACATGCCCATAACAACCGGCTGCGGCACCAGACGAATAAGGCGACCGAAAAGACCGGAAAAACCCAGCAAGATGATGGCAACCGAGGCGACGATATACGCACCGATAATGTCACTGTAGGCAAATAGGCCGAAAGAGTTAAAGAGCAAAGCGATGCCGGGGGTTGACCAGGCGGCGATAGCGGGTTGGCGAAACCACAGGCTCATGATAATGCTGGAAAAACCGCTGCCGAGGGTGATGGCGATAACCCATGAGGACAGATGGGCGTTATCCATATTGGCGTTAGTGGCGGCCTGAAACACCAATACCAGTGATGACGCATAACCAACCACAACAACCAGTAAACCAGCGAGTATAGTTGATGGCGTAAGGGCGCGGGGCAAGTCCCGAATATTTTGCAGTACGGATGTCACAATTGGCCTACTTTACTGACAACAAGCGAATGGTTGAGTAACAGTATAGTGTTCCACCTTTTGGCATTGTAAGGCCGTTTAATACCGCAAATTTGAGCGAACCGCATCAACAGCTATTCGTTGTCATCTGCCTGCTGCTGGTAGCTAGCGATTTTCTTTTCGATGGGCAGATCACGGCGCAGGGCAAAATGATCAAGGTCACGGACAACATAGGTATTCGGGAATACACGTCGGGCTTCGTCCACAATATCACGTTCACGGTAGCGGCGGGAAACGTGGGTGAGCAGCAGTGTTTTAACCCCATTTTCAAGCGCAAGGGTCGCAGCTTCGCGGGCGGTAATGTGACCAAAGGAACGGGCTTCTTCTACATTTTCGTGGAGGAAGGTTGACTCGATGACCAGTACATCAGCATCTTTGACATACTCGACGACGTTATCGGTACGGGATGTGTCACCGATATGCACCAGCTTGGAACCGCGAATCGTTTCACCAAGGACGGCATCCGGTTGAATGACACGACCATCAACCAGCGTCACCGGTTCGCCTTTGACCAAACGAGCACGTTCGGGGCCAGCGGGGATACCGAGGGCTTCGGCTTTTTCCAGCAGGAACGGACGGCGAGATTTTTCTTGGAAGATGAAGCCGAAGTTGCCTTGACCACGATGGGTGACAGGGAAAGCGGATACCGTAAAGTCTTTGGCTTCCATCAACTTGCCGGGTTTAAGGTCAAGCAGGTGGATCTTAATTGGCAGGCGTTCATAATCCAGAACGACACCGTACAGCAGCTTTTGAACACGGTCGAGGGTTTGTTTTCCACCCCAAATTTCAAGTTCGGACATTTCTTCCCAACTAGCGAAGGTCGAGACTAAACCACCGAGGCCGAGAATGTGGTCAAGGTGAGAATGGGTGAGCAGGATGCGATTCAGGCGTTTGAAACCTACACCACTGCGCAAAATTTGGCGCTGTGTACCTTCACCACAATCGACCAAAAAG
>JAPUDW010000048.1 GCA_027492915.1 Bacteroidota bacterium
CGTTTTCCTCGGCCGTGGGATTGTGCCTGTTCGCTGCCTACCCGCCTCATCATCGGTCAGCGTGGGCAGGTCATTGGCACCTCGCCCAATAACTTACGCGCCCAACCCGCCCGCAGTGCTAATCTCACAGGCATGATTGACGGCGGTGGCTTGTTTACCGTGTTGGCGGGTGCAGAGTGCGACTCTGCGAGCGGCATTAATTGGTGGCAGGTTGGTTACAACGACCAAATCGGTTGGACTGCCGAAGGGGATGGGCAAAATTACTTTGTCGAGCCTGTTAACCCCGCCCTGCTTTATCGTACCGAAGCATTGACCACCGGCGCGGGTGAAGAAGGCCGCGCTGATCTCGCGCTGTATGATGTAATCACGGGTGAAAACCGTATCCTCACCGCCAATATACCTTTCGAGTTATCAGATGAGTTATTCGTCCGGTTAGGGACGTTTGCATGGACACCTGCTGGTGACAAAATCGCCTTCACCGCCGAAATTTACCAACCCTTTGTGATCAGATATGATCAATCCGTCTACCTGATGAACCCTGACGGCTCTGGTAAGTGTTTGCTGGCGGAAGACATGTCGATTATCGAAAATGGTGTTTTCGCGGTGAAACCCTCTGCCGAATCAAGCGATGCGCCTTTGGATTTCCCCCCTTGCGAGAATTCACCCTCGTTTGTGGATGCGGGTTGGCGTTTTGTGGTCGAGCCAGTATCTATCGGTGTCGCGGTGAACCACACAACCGGCGAACGCATCCAACTCAGTGACCGCACTTTGGGGGATGCCCGCTACGGATCACAAGTCTCGCCGGATCAAACACAGATTGCCCTTGTCCTTTCTGATAAGGATTATAATTACTCGTTATATCTAACACCGCTGAGTAACCCGCAGCCCAAATTGGTGACGCTGCCCGAAGAACCCACAACCGCGCTTGGTTGGTCACCGGACAGCCAAGCGCTCGTGATCGCCATGCTGAATAAGGGTGCATCGCGTGGGGAATCGCTGGTACGCCTGAATGTGGCGACGGGTGAGCAAAGCGTGATCTATGGGGGTAAAAATTACGGCTATCCACTCAATACGCCTGCGTGGTCGCCATCGGGCGAGCAAATCGCCTTCTCCATTGGTACTGAGTCGGGCGAACCGCATCTGTTCCTGATGAACGCCGACGGCAGCAACCTGCGCCAGCTTGACACGCCCATCTCACATGGACAAATTCTCTGGCGTTCGGAGTAACCGGCATCATAAAGGCTAAACATGACGAGCACAACGACATCTATTCATTTGCAGCCCATTACAAAATCCAATTGGAAGGAATGCAGTAGCCTGTCCGTCGCGGACAGCCAGACCGAGTTTGTGCCGCCTAACCTCTACTCGATTGCCGAATCTCAGTTCTATCCAGATGCTGTGCCCCTTGCGATCTACGATGAGAACCAGATGGTCGGGTTTATCCTGTATGGACGGGATGAACCCACCCATAAATGGAAAATTTTCAGAGTAATGGTTGATGCTGCTCATCAAGGTAAAGGATACGCACGAGCAGCCTTACAACAGGTCATTGCCGGGATTGCCATGCAGCCTGACGGTCATGAGATCATCATCTGTTATCACAAACCGAATGTAGCCGCCCGAAACTTATACGCGCAGCTTGGCTTCAAGGAACTAAAAACGGATGATAACGATGTTGTCACGGCGTTACTTTCAATATCATAGGCCTCATGCCATCTCTTTGAGAGAAAAATGCGGTCTTATGATAAGCCCAATGCTACTCGCCAAACCGTTCCTCTAGCCATTGAACCGCAAAGGCTACCAGATCACGCGCATCGAATAAGTACGACTGCGCCTCGCCAACCGTGCCCGTACTGCCTTTTCCTGCCGCGAGGTAATCCCCCGCAATCTGGTAAAACTCGTAGTCGGCGTGTGGGTCGCCTGTGTTGTAATCTTCAATATCGACCCACACCGTCTGTCCATCGCGGATGATCGGGCATGAATAGTGGATGATGTCCTTCGGCTCGAACCTCGCGATATTTTCCGCATAATGCAGCAGGGTAATCGTATCCAGTGGCGCACCTAGCATGAGCACCTTACCGCCGGTTTCAACCAGTTTCGCCAGCGGTGAGCCAGCCCCATAGCCGTAGTCGAGCGGGTGATCAGCCGTAACCCACGCCGCGTCCTTGCCCACCGCACCGATGGATGCTTCGGGGTTCGCGCTGCGCTGTGCGTTCGGCCATGTTCGCAGCACTTCCACCAGTACACCATGGTCGCGAGTAGCGCGGGCAGTCGCAGGGTCAAATGGGGGATGGTGGGCATAGAAGAGTTGTCGTGTTTCGTCGTCAAGCTCATTCGTGTAATCGGGAATGTTCTCCCAGCCGACGTACATCATCACCATGCCATCGGGTGTCACCGTGTCGAGCAGCGCTTGCATGACGGTGGTCGGGCCGCCCATCACATTTCCAGCGGCTTTCATCGACGAATGCACCATAACGGTGTCTCCGGCTGTCAATCCCATCAGCCGCAGGCTAGTGATTAGGTCATGTTTGGTGAGAATTGGTTTACCTAAATCCAGCATATATTTCCTTTTTCCTTAAGAATATACAAAATCTTTGCGATATTTGGTTCGTCCTGTTGTATACTAGCCTTGTTTAGAGGTAACAACGGGAGGCGTACCATGCCCGACGAAATTGTATTATTGGTTTTCGCATCGCGTAAAGTGCTAACTAAAGCGCTCGACCGTATGGCAACGCTCGATTATATCGATATTCGGCGTGGCGCGATCATCGCCAAAGCCGCCAGCGGCGAAACAATTGTGCTGGATGATGATGTTTCGCCGAATCAGGGCGGCATTGCCGGTGGTACACTCGGTGCGGCGATGGGTGCTTTGGGTGTTGCCCAGTTAGGCGCGTTGGCGCTGCCGGGTGTCGGGCCGATTATTGCGCTCGGTGCTGCGGTGTTGGTCGGCGGCTTAGTCGGGCGTGTAACGGGTCGTTTCGCTGCCAACTTTGTTGATTTCGGCTTCCGTGTGGAACAAATCGAACATCTTGCCTCCAAGCTTCAGGCTGATCACCCTGCGCTGGTGTTGGATATGAAGAACTCGGATGAAATACTTCAGCGTCTGAGGGATGACCTCCGCCCCTATAAATTTGAAGTCATCAAAGTGCCACAAATGGCGATTGCTGGCTAACTCTTACCCCCTACGGTATTCCTCAATGTTTATGACACAAATTGGGGTGGACTATTTGCGTATTCATTTCGTAGGGCTGGATGCACAGCGTTCCAGCCCACGAAACACCCTTCAAAATCTGCGGTTCCTCAAATCATTTTCATCAGCTTGTACAATAATCCAGCGGTAAAAGGCTGCCTGTATCAGACGTTACAGGTTTCGGTTTAACTGAAACGGGATACAATCAAAGCTATAGGAATGGATGCGAGGTTTTTATGTCTGACGAACAAGCTATTCGCCGGAGCATCGCCGCAGCCTTACGGCGTCAGCTTGGGCAGGGGAATACCCGTCCGGTTATCGACGAGTCGTTAGTGAATGCCGTGCCAGAAGGCGGTACGCTGGAGGTGCCAGCCGGTGCGCTGGTAACACCCTTGGCGCAAAGCACGGCGCTAATGCGGCGGGTGAAGCTGGTCACAACCACCGATACCTATACCCATATGGATGGTAACACGGTAGCCATCGGTGCGGATCACGGTGGATTCGCCATGAAAGAGATGCTCAAAACCGAACTGCAAGGGAAGTACACCGTCATCGACTGTGGTACGAACAGCACCGAAAGTGTCGATTATCCCGACTTTGCGCTGGCGGTTGCCGAGCAGGTTGCCAGTGGGCGGGCATGGCGCGGCATCATGATCGACGGCGCGGGTATCGGCTCGTGCATGGTGGCGAACAAAGTGCCGGGGGTACGGGCTGCCCTGTGCTACGATTATGCTTCGGCGGTTAACAGCCGTGAACACAACGACGCGAATGTGCTGACCTTAGGCGCGGGTTTGATCGGGAATGCGCTGGCGAAGCAGATCGCCGAAACATGGCTGAAAACGGCTTTCGGCGGTGGTCGGCATGGCAAACGTATCGACAAAATCCTCGCCATCGAGCAAAAGTATGGGAAGTGATGGTTTAGTGTGGCTATCGGATTTGTTGTTTACATCGACGAGTCGGGTGATGAGGGATTTCTTTTCGACAAAGGGAGTTCGGCTTGGTTTGTGCTTTCGGCAGCAATTACGCATAAAGCATCTGACTTACAAACGGTTAAATTGGTTGATAAAGTACGATCATTATTGGGGCGCAAAGATAAAGAGCCTTTGCATTTTCGAAAGCTCAAACATGAACATCGTCTACCATTTCTCCAACAAATTGCGCTTGCAAACCTAAAAATTATTTCTGTATTGGTTCATAAGCCTTCAATTCAAAATGTGGAATTGTTTCAACAGAAGAACCGGCTTTATTTTTATGCTGCCCGTTTATTGTTAGAGCGTGTATCTTGGTACTGTCGGGATCATATGCCAAAAGAAAATCAAGATGGCAGCGCACAAATTATTTTCTCCAATCGGGGTGGTATAAAATACGAAGAACTTCGAGAGTACATGTCTGTTCTCAAGAAACAAACTGCGCCATTTGAAGTCGAGATTGATTGGGGTGTCATTAAACCGCATCAAATTAAAGCTTATTCAGATAATCGCATGGGGCTTCAAATTGCAGACGCAGCCGCCAGTAGTTTATTTTTTAGTGTTCAACTAAATCGCTATGGCTTTGTAGAAGATCGGTATGCGCGATTACTTAAACCCGCAATATATATCAATAAAGGTCGGTATAATGGTTATGGACTCAAATTCTTTCCGCGTGAGTATGAAGCACGGTTAGAACAAGAGGAACATTTGAAGTGGTTGGGGGATTTTGGCTTTTAAGTGCAGGCCCTAGGCCTCAGGATCCCACCCACAAGGGGCTGCCGTCGCATTGACGACCTGAGGTTTTTTTCCTACGCATACCTGCAAATATATTATACTACATAGTTAGGATTTGTCGAGTTATCTCGGTTGGAAATCAATATGAAACGAGTATCAAACGCCGAATTTGAGCAGATGGTTGACGAAATTACCCGTCAGGTCGTGGCGAAAATGAACGCCGAGCCTGCACCATCTGCCGCTGCACCATCGAAATCGACCCCTACAACCAGCCACAGCCATGCCGTCGACGGTTGTGACTGCAAAGATGGGCGCTGTGTGCGCGAATGTGCCGACCGTGTGAAACAGTTCGTCAACACTGGCGCGGGGCGTATTACCTCCGGCTTAGGCTACATTCCGCGTGACCTGAGCATAGCGCGGCTGATCGACCATACCCTGCTCAAACCGGATGCCAGCGCAGCGGAAATTGCCCAACTCTGCAAAGAAGCCCGTGAATACCACTTTGCATCGGTATGCGTCAACAGTATTAACGTGCCTCTGAGTGCCGACCTGCTCAAAGGCAGCGATGTCGCCGTATGTACTGTTGTCGGCTTTCCGCTAGGGGCATCACCTGCGGAGGTGAAGGCTTACGAGGCACAGTTAGCCATCCAGAACGGCGCGACCGAGATTGACATGGTGATGAACATCGGGGCGTTGAAAAGCCGCGACATCAAAGGGCTGCACCACGATATTGCCACCGTCGTCAAGAACTGCCATGCTCATAATGTCATCTGCAAAGTGATTTTCGAAACCAGCAAGCTCAACGACGAGGAAAAGGTGATCGCCTGTCAGGTGTCGAAGGTGGCGGGTGCGGATTTCGTTAAGACCAGTACCGGCTTCGGTGGCGGCGGGGCGACAGCGGCGGATATTGCCCTGATGCGGAAGGTCGTCGGGCCGGACATCGGCGTGAAGGCTTCCGGCGGCGTGCGTAACTTGTCCGATGCACAGGCGATGGTGCAGGCAGGGGCAACCCGTATCGGCGCGAGTGCAGGTGTAGCCATCGTCAAAGCCGAGCGTGGCGAAACCGTCGCTGCCAGCGGCAAGGGTTATTGAGTAATGAAGGTGTGTAACCATGCGGTCATTTAAAGAAGTCGAGACATTTTTGGCAGGGATGAATCGTGCTGAAAAAGCCGAACTTTTACAATGGGTAGCGCGGGACTTGGGTGATGCGGTTCCGGGTATCGAAAGCGATCCGTTGGTCAGCGGTGGTGAAGCCTGCATCGTGCGTACCCGTATTCCGGTATGGTTGCTGGTACAAGCACGTAGGCTGGGTACAAGTGAGGCCGATTTGCTGCGGAGTTACCCAACACTTCGAGCAGAAGATTTGGTGAATGCATGGGCTTACTATCGGTCACATCGCGAAGAAATTGAGCAGCAGATCATGGAGAATGAGGCCGCATAAACCATGCCAGAAGCCACAGCCATTGCCGCAACAAATTTACCCTTAACCGTCGACAGCCTAACCGAACAGTTTTCGGCATGTGGGCTGCGGGCGGGGCAAACCGTGCTGGTTCATAGCCGTATGAGTAAGCTGGGCTGGATAGCCGGTGGGCAGGTCGCTGTGATTCAGGCACTGCTGCGGGTGCTGGGCGACAGCGGTACTTTGATGATGCCAACCCATACATCCGGTAATACCGATCCGGCGAGGTGGCGGCATCCACCGGTGCCTGACGAATGGGTGCCAGTCATCCGTGAGCATATGCCAGCCTTTGACCCGTTAATTTCGCCAACGCGGGAGATGGGCGTGATACCGGAATTATTCCGAACATGGCCGGGTGTTGTCCGCAGTAATCATCCGGTAGGGTCGTTTGCGGCTATCGGGCCGAATGCAGCCTACTTGACCGATGACCATCAACTGCTGGACATGTTCGGCGAGACATCACCAATCGGCAAGCTGTATGAGCTGGATGGCTACGTGCTGCTGCTGGGTGTTGACCACGAGAACGACACCTCGTTGCATCTGGCAGAAAATCGGGCGACGTGGGCGAATAAAACTTACATACCGGAAGGCACAGCCATACTGGTGGATGGGGTACGGCAGTGGGTTGAGTTTGACATGTTGCAGATTGATAACGACGACTTTAACCTTATTGGTACGGCCTATGAACATCAGATTGGTTTACAGCATGGTAAAGTGGGCGAGGCGACGGTACGCTTTTTCAGACAGCGACCTTTAATCGACTTTGCGGTAGAATGGATGCAACACAATAGATAGTTAGGCGTTATTGTAGGCTGTTGGCGGATGGCTACAGCCAATTTTAAGGAGCAAATAGAAATGGCTGAAGCATTAGGAATGATTGAAACCAAGTCGTTTGCGGCGCTGGTCGAAGCGGCAGATGCGATGGTCAAGGCTGCACGGGTCGAGCTGGTCAGCTACGAAAAAACCGGCGGTGGCTTTGTGACGGCTGTAGTACGGGGTGACGTGGCAGCCGTGAAAGCAGCCGTGGAAGCCGGTGTCCGTAGTGCCGAAAAAGTCGGCGAAATCGTGGCGGTACACGTAATTCCACGTCCACATGTCAATGTTGATGCGGTGCTGCCGTTGGGACGTACTGACGAAGGCAAAGCTGGCCTGAAGAACGATTAACGAGTACGTTGACAACCTGAAGTTGCGGGGTTGTAGGGGCTTGCTGCCAGCAAGCCCAATGCAAAAGACAGTTTTATGACGTGTGGCGATAAGCATCAGGCGGCTTATGTGTGGCTGATGCTGCAAGGAGTATGGGCGTTATGATGCTGGCAAAGGTCATCGGCACAGTAGTTGCCAGTGCCAAAAGTGCGAAAACCGATGGACTCAAGATGCTGATTTTGCAGCCGTTGGATTTAGCAGGGGCGGCAAAAGGGGCGTATGTGGTGGCGTTTGATGCTGTCGGTGCGGGTGAGGGCGAGGTGGTGCTGTACGTAACGGGCAGCAGTGCCAGACAAACCGAAGTGACCGAAGGCAAACCGTCAGATGCGACCATCTTTGCGATTGTCGATACGTGGGATGTCAACGGCGAGGTCAAGTACGACAAAAGTGCGGAGTACGAAGTGCCAAATACCGAAAAAACCAAGAAAAAGCGGGCTTCAGCAAGCCGTTGACGGTTAGCAACTGGTAAAAGTGCCTGATATGCGAAGGTGTGGTGAAAACTGCACCTTTTTTGTTGCCTGTTAAACAGGTGATAACAGGCAGCGTTAAGCTGAATATGACAATATTCGCAGATTTTCTGCCGTGTTTGTTAAAAGTAGGCCGTAGGGAATGGTTCTAGATCATTCCGACTGAATGATAGGTTTCCCTCGCACATCAATGTTAGGTATGTTTTCCTTAACCAATAGCAAACGATCTTCTAACGAATACCCCTGTTTTTGGGTGCTCGTGTCGAAATGATTTGATGTCGATATGCAGTAAAATATGGGTTTATAGGGTTGGTGTAAGCCGGAAAAGGCGTGTGGTCAATGTCGCATGTATTCATTTCGTATAAGCGCGAAGATAAAGCCTTTGCAAAAGAATTGGAAGCCAAATTACGTGAGGTAGGATTTGAAGTCTGGATAGATGAACATATTCCAGGAGGTAAAGATTGGCTTAAGGAAATTGAATTAAAGATACACGAGGCATTTGCTGTAGTTCTCGTTGCTACACCTGAAGCGATGAAATCAGAGTGGGTAAATTACGAGTGGATTTTTGCTCGCGGAGCAGGAATTGATGTTGTGCCTATTCATTTGAGAACAGTAACAGAATTTCCTTGCCGACTTAGTGATTATCAACTCATTGATTTTAGGGAGTTCTATGATTGGGGAAATTTATTTATATCTATAGATGCGATTCAAGGTGAAAGAGGTCAAGGTATTTTCATTCCACCTAAAGCATCACGACCAGTTAGAGAAGCTCTAGAAAAATTAAATAGCAGTTTTCCAGAAGAAAGAATCATAGGTGCAAAGCGTTTAGGAGATTTACATGATCCGCTTGCTATCCCCAGCTTGATAACTTTGTTACGAGATGCTGATTTAGATGTTCGAGACGCTTGTACCAAATCATTGGGGAAAATTCCTGATGAAAGGAGCGCAGAAGGTTTATTGGACTATCTCATAGAGTATCATCGTAGTGGCGGAGATATAAGCCATATTGATGATGATATGTTTAATTCCTATGATGTTGTTATTTGCTCGGTACTCAAAAAGCTAGGTTCAATCGCTGTTCCCAGCCTTATTAAAGGGCTTAGACATCATAGTGCTGAGATAAGAAAAGTAAGCGCCATTCTTATAGGAAGAATAAAAGATAAAAGAGCGGTACCGGCTTTAATTGAAGCAGTAAACGATAATGATGATGAAGCTCGAAGATGTATTATATGGGCTATGGGGCCAATGCAAGATCAAGCCTGCGTCCCCATTATTATTGCGGAATTAAAGAAGGACAATATTCATACCGTTAAATTTGAGTGTATTCAGCAATTAGGTTACATTGGAGATAAACGAGCCTTTGAACCGCTAATCGAAATATTAGTTAACACTTCAAATCAAGACCTGACAAGTTCATCCCCGCAACAGTTAAGGGCGGCTGCTGCTCAAGCATTAGGGACATTAGGGGATAAAAGAGCAGTAAAACCCCTCTTTGATATTTTCCTAGACGAATCTCAAACTTCGATAGGCATTAGTGCATTAAACTCCCTAAAACTATTGGTAGATAATAGTCACTTAGAAATGTTAATAGAAATGATGCAACGATCCAAGAATTTCCCGCTAAATCAATATTCTCTTAACTTATTGTTAGACGTTATTCATGCTATTGGCACACCCGAAGCGCTAGCAGCAGTTGAGCAATGGCGGCAACAGCAAACTTCCTAAGTTGCGCCACCCACCCGCAAGCACATCTTCCCGTAGGGAATGGTCTCAGACCATTCCACAGCACCAACCGCAAGCATCAGGATAACCGCATGACCGAACACCCTTCCCGTAAACCAACACGCTTAAATGGTTATGATTACGTCCAAAATGGCGCATATTTTGTCACAATCTGCACCCTTAACCGAGAAATGTTGTTTGGTGATGTTGTGGATGGGGATATGCGGTTAAGTGCGGGAGGTGAAATCGTCCTGCGCTGTTGGAATGACCTCGCAAAATTTTATCCACAGGCTGAATAGGATGCATTTGTGATTATGCCGAATCATGTTCATGCAATTGTTGCTCTCATAGACGATCAATCGGAGAAAAATGAAAACCGGAATGGTCTTAGACCATTCCCTACCTCAATACCTCCGCCGAACAAGCCTAAGAAGCATAGTGTTTCACAAATTATCGGCTCCTTTAAGTCATTTTCGACACGCGGTATCAATCAATATTGCGGTCAAAGCGGCGTTTCCATCTGGCAAACCAGCTATTATGATCACATCATTCGAAATGAAGCCGATCTTAATAACCATCGTCAGTACATCGAGAATAATCCGGCCCGTTGGCAAGACGATATGGAAAATCCTATCAGGCGAAAATCATAATACTTATCGTCACTCTACCCGCATCTAACCACTTTCAAACCATCTTCAAACTTGACAATTTAGTTCATATGTTCTATCCTGAGACTGTGAATTAATCTCGATATTTTTCCCTCAGTTCTCCATGTTTTTGCATTTGAGTATGAGTTGGCGACTATCACCTAAAGACTGTTTTTGCAGCAAACGTTGCAGCAGCGAACGGTTAGCTCAAAATGCAGCAAATTCAGCCGAGCCAGCCGCCGAATCAGCACACCATTTGCCATAAAATGCACAGTGAAATTGACGAAATTGAAGAATTAAGCGACGAAGGAGTCTTTTAGGGTGAAGTTTCAGCAAAGTGCGCTTTCTCACTCGCCTTCCAATTTTTTTGCCTGATGCCAAATTTGAATCGAATGAATATTTGGTCTACAGCGAGTCGCTAAAAGTCCGCCACCTTTTGTATGGACTGACGACTGATAGCTGATGATTGGAGACTAAAGACTGGCATTAGCATTCACCTGCCCAAAAACGTTACAATCCGCCCAAAATATTCATACGAGAATGGAACAAAGATGACCACATTGGGCGATTTTGAACTCCGCAGTACACCGGGGTTATTCAATCGGTTGGATGAACAAGGCCGACGGCTGGGGTTCAAGGCCGATACCGCCGAAGAAGTCGGGCAGTGGCAAAGCACTTTACGCGCCGAAGTTTCTCGGTTGCTGGGTGAATTCCCGCAGATCAAGTTTGCGGTACAGGCTACCCTTGTCGAAAGCGTCGATACCCCTGAATTCCGGCGCGACATCATCGTGCTGGAAACTGTTTCCGGCGAATTTATGCCCTGCTACGTCCTCACGCCGCACAACGCCCCTAAGCCGTATAAGCCAGTGCTTGCCCTTCACGGTCACGGAACATGGGGGGCGCAAAGTTTGGTCGGCTTGTCGAGTAATGAGGCCGAAGCCGCCTACATCCGCGAGTTCAAAGCCGATTATGGTCGCCAGATCGCCCTCGCCGGTTATCAAGCCTATGTGCCGATGCTGCGCGGTTTTGGCTACCGCATGGAAAACCGCGAACTCAAACGCATTCAGGAGGGGGATACCTCCGGCGCAATCTGGTCATGTCAAGATTTGGGCTTGAACGCGCTGCTTGCCGGACAAACGTTGATGGGGCTGCGCGTTTGGGATGTGTTGCAGTTGATTGACTACATCGACCTGCAATCGGATGTCCTCCGCGAAAATTTGCCGTGTGTTGGCTTGTCTGGTGGGGGTACATTGGCGATGTATGCCACGGCGCTCGATAAACGCATCACCAGCGCTTACATCAGTGGTGCCGTCAATACCTTCCGCGACTCGATCATGTCGATCTCGCACTGCGTCTGCAATTACATTCCACATCTGCCCGAATACGCCGAGATGTCCGATGTGACGGGTCTCATCGCCCCGCGTCCGTTGATGGTCGAGAATGGTGATGCCGACCCGATTTATCCGGCGCATGGTGTCGAGAAAGCGCTGGTCACGCTGCGGCAGGTTTATGCCGCGCTCGGTGTGCCGGAACGCTTGACCACCCATACTTTTAAAGGGCAGCACCGTTGGGATGGCGAACCGCTGGCAGCGTGGCTGGCAGCACAATATAAGTGACAAAAAAGAGCAAGCCACGCTGCTTGCTCTTTTGCATCATGAATATTTCCGTAGGGGATGCCGCCGGCAAACCCCTACAGCGATTCGATGAAACTACACACCCAAAAATTCGTCGATGCCTGACAGCACTTCTTCGAGGGTGCTGGGGGACATATCGCCCATGTGCGCGATGCGGAAGGTCTTGCCCTTCACCTTGCCGTAGCCCTTATCCATCGAGAAGCCTTTGCCGCCCATGAACTTCGCCATGTCGTCCATGTTGATATTGCGCCCGTTGGCGACGGTGGTGACGGTTGGCGAACGGAAACCCTCTTGCGAGAACACGCCCATTTCGCGTGCTTCTGCCCACGCGATGGTCATGTCGCGCATTTGGATGTGCCGGGTCCAGCGGGCTTGCAAGCCTTCGCTCATAATGTCTTCCAACTGCTTATCCGCCGCGAACATCAGTGAAACCGGCGGGGTGGAAGGGGTGTTGTTCTTCTTCAGGCTGGCTTCGATTTCGATAAAGTCGAAGTAGTAACCGCGGTTGGTCACCTGTGCGGCGCGTTCCAGCACGCGGTCGCTGATGGCGGCGAAGGCCAAACCGGGCGGCAGGGCGAACGCCTTCTGTGACGAGGTGAGCGCCATATCGATACCCCATTCGTCGGTCAGTAGTTCGATGCCGAGGAAGCCGCTGACGGTATCAACCAGATACAACGTGTCGGGGTACTGGCGTACGACTTCACCAATTGCCTTAATCGGGTTGGTCACACCGGTGCTGGTTTCGTTGTGGACGACGCATACCGCATCGTAGGTTTCTTTTTGTAGGGCTTCCGCCACCATCTCCGGTGTGTGCGCCTTGCCCCAATCGACGGCGATCACATCCACCTGCTTGCCGTTCAATTGGCTGATTTCTGCCCAGCGTTCGCTGAATGCACCACCGACGAGATGCAGTGCCTTCTTGCCTTCGCGGATGCAGTTGCGCGACGCGCCTTCCCACAGGCCGGTGCCGGACGAACCCTGCACGAACACGCGGCTTTCGGTGACGAATGCCTGCTTGAGCTTGGTTTGCAGGCGGGCGAACAGTTCTTCAAAGGCTTTCGAGCGGTGTCCGATCATCCACTCGGTTTGTGCGTCCAGAACTTCTTTGCGCACCTCGACGGGGCCGGGGATTACCAGCCGTTTGTGTGTAGCTGCTGCCATACTTTAGATACCTCCCTGCGGGGAATAGCTTGTGACGAACAGCACAATTCTAGCGTAGGGGGTATGTGCTGGGTAGTGGCGACCGATGGGCGAAAAATACAGAAATGGCTGTGGGGTAGATGGGTTATTGTGCCTAACTAGTTGAAAAACCATGCATTTAACCGCAGAGACGTAGAGAAATATGGAAAAGGATCACTGTGGATTAATCATGTGTTTTGTAGGAGCTTGCCGTTGGCAAGACCAACGCTCATGTATAATGCAGGTAAGAATGTAACCCCTATGCTTGCTCCAAGTGATAAGTTGATAGATGAGATAAGAGTAACCCCTCAATGACCGATAATTACCGCGAGATGCTCCAGCAAGCCGCGCTGGATGAAACCACCTTTGTACAAATGACGCTCAAGGGCGACATCAGTAACACGCTGCCGTGGCGCATGGTCAACGTGCGTCCGGTACAGATCAAACAGCGCCGCCACTTACAGTTTTCGCACTTCAGCGCCAAGCAGGACATCACCAAGAATTATGAGGGAACGGAAGCGCTGTCACACCTGCGCGAACTGCTGGCGATGCCCTTCCACAGCATCCACCTGCGCTCGACGATGGAAGAACTGAACGTGCAGATCACCAAAAAGGGCAAGGCGATTTTGCACCGCAGCGCTCCCATCAAGCCGCATGTCGAACAGGTAGAACACGACCGTTGGAAGGACTGGCCGATACCTGCCAGCCTGCCCGACCCCTTCTTGCAGAAGATCGGCATACAAACCAGCGACGGGCGCATCCGTGCCGATATGCAGGATAAGTTTGCGCAGATCAACGAGTTTTTAAAGCTGCTTGACCATACCGGCGCGTTGACCACCTTCGACCATTCACCTATTCATATCCTCGATTGTGGCGCGGGGGCGGCGCACCTGACCTTCGCCACCTACCACTACCTGAATAACATCCGCCAGATTCCGGCGAACCTCAGCGGCGTGGATACCAACGCCGAGTTGATGGCACGCAGCAATACCTACAGTCATGACCTTGGCTTGGGCGATGCCTGCTTCTACGCCTCACCGATTATCGAGCATGTGCCGGAATACGCGCCGGATATTGTGCTGGCGCTCCACGCTTGCGACACAGCGACTGATGAGGCCTTAGCACTCGGCATCAAACATGGCGCAAGCATCATCATGACCGCGCCCTGCTGCCATAAACACCTGCACCAGCAGTTAGAAACCCGTGCGCCATTCGAGCCGGTCATGCGGCAGGGCATCCTCAAGCAGCGTATGGGCGACATTCTCACCGACAGCTTCCGCGCTCTGGTGCTGCGCATTATGGGCTACAAAACGGATGTGGTCGAGTTTATCTCGTCCGAGCATACCGGACGCAACCTGATGATCCGCGCGGTGAAAAAGACAGCGGTGGGTGAGGCCGAGTTTGTTAAAGAGTACAACGACCTCAAAGCCTTCTGGGGAGTCACACCCTATTTAGAAACACTATTGGGCGACCAGTTGGCGGTATTCAACTGAATAGATTATGAGCAAATGAGGGGAATAAAATGTACATGCGTAATATTACAATCTTCGTTAAAATAAGGAGGTAGGACGTTCCTAGTTGCGAGGAGATCGTGCGTTGAGTTTGTTTGGAGATTTAAGTAATAATATTGCCCTTCTTTTTGCTCTAACTTATATTTATGGTCTAATTATTCCTCGTATCAACCAACTTAGCCCTAAAAGGAAAAATGTTCTTCAAGGGTTAGCCTTCGGTTTTTTTGGTATTCTAGCCATGACTAGCGCGTTTCCAATTGCTGAAGGGTTCATCATTGATGGGCGCACGATTATTGTTTCTATCGCCACGGTATTTGCGGGGGCGGTACCGGCTTTAATTACGGGAGCAATGATTGTCGTTTATCGCTTCATGTTAGGTGGCTCAGGTGCATTGGTTTCGCTGCCATCTGTCATAGTTACCATTATCATCAGCATTCAATTGTTTCGTCATCAAGAACGTTTTACGACCTTTCAGTTCATTTACCGCTTATTCATACTCGGTATTTTGGTCGCCGCGCAGGGTCTGGTTTGGGTTTCGATTTTCGGCAATACGCAAATTTTAGAGGTAATAGCCCCGCCGCTGCTGGTATTGATTCCCGTGGGGATTCTTTTACTAGGCTCGCTGCTGTATTACCAGCACCAGCAGTTGAGGATTGCCCGATCCTTGCAAGAGAGTGAAGAACGCTATCGGATTGTCGTGACCAGCATGAGTGAAGGCATACTTATGCGGGATATAAATGGGTATATTACGACTTCGAATGCCGCAGCCGAGGGAATTTTAGGTTTAACGGCTGACCAAATCAAAGAAATTACACCAATCAACCCGACATGGCGATTAGAACACGAAGACGGTACACTGTATTCCGACGAGAACAGCCCTACATTGATCGCCCTGCGTACTGGCAAACCCCAAACAAATGTCATTATGCGTATCCATAAGCCGGATGGCAGTTCAACATGGATTTCTATCGACGTACAACCCTTGTTTAGTGCAGGAAGCACAATGCCGTATGCGGTATTAAATACCTTCAAGGATGTGACCGAAATCCATAAAGTTGAAGATCGACTGCGCCAAGAACGCGATTTGCTGCGGACATTGATTGACCACACGCCGGATTATATCTTTTTGAAAGATACCGAAGGCCGTTTCATTCTCACCAACATCGCTCATGCTCAGGCAGCAGGCAATATCAATCCATACGACTTGATCGGCAAAACTGCCTTTGATGTTTTTTCGCCCGAATTAGCGATCCAGTTCCACGCCGATGACCTTAACATCATGCAGTCCAGCAAACCGCTGGTGAATGCCGAACGTGAAACGGTGGATGCTCAGGGGTTACGCAAATCAGTCTTAACGACCAAAATTCCGTGGCAGGATAAAGATGGCAAAGTACTGGGGCTGGTGGGCATCAGCCGTGATGTGACTGCCCGCAAGCAGCTTGAAAACCAAACTCTGCGTTTGTTGGCGGAGCAAGAAAGGGTAGAAGTTCTCCAGCGTTTTCTAACCGATATGTCGCACGACTTCCGCACGCCGCTTAGTATCATCAACAGCAGCATTTATTTTCTGCACAAGGAAATTCCCCGCGAGCTGTTTGTCGAAAAGCTCAACAACATCGAAATGCAGAGTGACCGGATGCTCAAACTGCTGGATGATCTGTTGGAGATGGGGCAGCTTGACCAGAAAACCGTTACCTTTAACTTCACCCACGAAAATATCAACGGGCTTGTCCAAACGATCTTTGATGATTTTGCTTCACTGGTTGCGCTCAAAGAGCAAACTTTCACTTTTGAACCCGCTGCCGATGTTCCCAACACCCGCATCGACCTGCTCAAATTCAGCCGCGCCATCATCAATTTGGTGCAAAATTCCATTAACTACACTCCCAACGGCGGGAGCATCAGCCTGCGCACCCGCGTAAAAGAGGGTCAGATCGAACTCATCATAACCGATACGGGTCTCGGCATCGCTCCGGCAGACTTCCCGCATATCTTCGAGCGCTTTTATCGGGCAGACGCAGCACGGTCGATTGCTACCGGCGGCAGCGGCTTGGGTCTGCCGATCACCAAGCAGATTATTCAAGGGCATGATGGTAACATCACTGCACAGAGCGAGTTGGGCAAGGGTACAACCTTTATCATCGAGCTGCCGATACACGGGCCTCCCGCTAAAGCAGTCGAGTTGTAGTGAATAGTTCATGGTGCTTGCTCTCGTTGTAGTGGGTGGCAGACAGCATGAGCAGCGAACGCAAAGGGCGATATACCAAACATATCGCCCTTTTTGTTTCAATTAAAAGACTTGCTGCTCAAGCTGGTTGTGATTTTTTGATGAGCTTCATCAATTGGGCGTCAAGGTTGATGATGTAATCGCGTCCGTAGGTCGTGTTCTCTAGTCGATCAATGAAGTGCTGGGGCAAATCATGCCGGACTTCCTTGCTGCTAGACGCCGCGCCCAATGCAATCGTTGCAACCGTATCCACATCACCGGCGAAGTCGATGCACATCCGCAGCATATCACTGAGGCTGTCGCTTTGATGAATGGCTGTAATCGCTGCTTTGACGCTCATCCAACCCTTTGACCCCACCTTGCCGACCCACGCATCAGCCCATTCGCCGCTTACATACTGCTCGATAAATTCGCCCAGATGCTGCTTTTCGCCTAGCCCATAAATGAAATAGTGCGACATCAAAGCTGCCGCGACTGCTGCATTGATTCCATCGGCAGTGTTATGGGTGATCGCTGCTTGAACTGTAGTTTTCTCTTTAACCTCATCAATCGTCGCGAATATGCCAATTGGAACTGCCCGCATCGCTGCACCGCTTTTGTCGCTGGTTGGAATAATTTGTGCTAGGAACTCTTTCCCATTAGGGATATGGCGCAGAAACGCCTGAAAGCTGCTGGCATAGCCTTCACGCGGGTCGCGCTTAAAAACGTTGACAAAGCGCTCGGCGAGGTTCGATGGAGTCCATGCTTCCGCAGCGATGATCGCTTCAGCAATTGCCAGCGACATCTGTGTATCGTCGGTATATTCTCCGGCGCGGGTGCTGTGGCGCGGATGTTTGACGTAACGTTCTAACGTATTAAATTGGCGTATAAGCTGACGGTTTACGTACTCGAAGCCCGCACCGTAAGCATCGCCAATGGCTAATTCAAGTAACATACTGCTTCCCTCTTTTATATCACCTGAATTGTATCACAGAAAATCATGTAAGGTTATAAGGGGTCAGGAAGCTTAAATGTTGTTGTTTGGGATAATAAGCATCGGTACGAAAAGACGATCAGTTTGACAACCCGCCCTAACTTCGCCACACTTTATTCACACATTGGAGTGAGATGAGGGTGATATGCAAAATGTGCTGTGGTTGAAGTTACACGATTCAGTGAGCAGCTTACGTCATTCCCATTTACTCATCATATTGGTCGCTGTAACAATTGACTCATTAGTCATTTATGGATTCGTAGCCGCTCAGATTGCCCATCGACAGAAACAGCGTGAGCCAAATCCGCCTACAACCAATCGTGCTGAAGTCGTTGATGGTAATACCACCTTCGCCTTTGACTTGTATCATCAACTCGCTGCCGAACAAGATGGCAATCTGATTTTCTCGCCCTACAGTATCTCCCTCAATATGGTGCAGCTTTATGCAGGGGCAAAAGGTGAGACTGCCGAGCAAATGGCGGATGTGCTGCATTTTACGCTGCCTGTCGAGCAGTTGCATCCGGCTTTTAACGCGCTTGATCTGGCACTGGAGCGTACTCAAGATGAACCCTTGCAGCCGACACCAACAATGCCATATGTTAATCCTGCTGTTGAACTTACCTTGACGATTGCCAACGGCTTATGGACTCAAACGGGCTTTCCTATAGAAGAAAAGTACCGTGCTGCGCTGGAAAAGAATTATGGAACGGATGTCAATTCAATTGACTTCAGTGGTAACCCTTATGGGGCGCAGCAGGAAATCAGTAGGTGGGTCGAGCAGAACACACGCGGACGCATAACGGATATGCCTGCCCCCGGTACGATTACGTCACAAACTCGTTTAGCACTCATTAACGCGATTTATTTCAAAGGCGAATGGACTGAAGCATTTGATGAGCGTAAAACCTATGATGGTGCATTTCATCTGTTGGATCGCCGCGACGTTTCTGTGCCAATGATGGTTCATAATGCAGCCTATATGACATGTGACACTCAAGATAATTATCACGCAGTTCGGTTGCCTTACGGACAATTTGAAAATGCTGCTATGCTCATTCTGGTACCGGAAGTTGATACATTTAATGAGTTCCAAAACACGTTAGATTTAGCCTTGTATCAAGATATTTTGAGCAGTCTCGACAATGCGAAAAAAGTGACGTTGACCATGCCTCGCTTTGTTATCGAAAGCAAAATTGATCTGCGGAAAACACTTTCAGCGATGGGCATGTTTATCCCTTTTAGCGAGAGTGCCGACTTTACAGGTATAACGTCCAATGATGGATTAAGTATTGGATATGCAGAGCATAAAGCGACAATAGCGGTAGATGAATTGGGTACAGAAGCGGTGGGTGTAACAGCATCTCTTGAAATGCTATTGGGTACCTTAGGCTGTGGGGATGAAGTTATTGTAGACCGCCCGTTTATCTTTATGATTTTTGACCGCGAGACGGATGCGATATTATTTATGGGTAGGGTGATGAACCCTGCTGCTTAGACTATTCTTGCCACATGTAGGGGGATTTTCATGCACTCACCAGTCCGCTTCGGCCTCATTCAACTCGCGTGGTCAGGAACAATCGAGTTGATGCAGCACCAATACCGCCAGTTGATCCCACAGGCGGTTATGCTTGGTGCAACCGTCATCGGCCTGCCGGAGTTTTCGCTCATCCCCTACTTCCCCGGTGTGCGCGACCTTGCCGGCTTTGATTGGGCGGAAGCGCTCCCCGGCGGCGTATCCGAACGCTTCTTTAGTGTGATGGCGAAGTCGCACGGCGTAACCATCATCGGTAGCCTCTACGAGAAAGCCGACGACGGCATCTATTACGATACCGCCACCATCCATACACCGGATGGCAATCTGGCAGGCTTCACTCGCAAAATCCACATTCCATCCGGTGATGGCTACCACGAAACCGATTATTTTGTTGGCGGCGACCAATATCCCACTTTCACCGTCGATGGGCTGACACTGGCGACTCCTACCTGCTACGATCAGTGGTTCCCTGAACTCGCCCGTATCTACAGTTTGAACGGCGCGGAATTGATCTTTTACCCGACCGCTATCGGCGAAGAACCCACCGACCGCATGATGGACAGCAGCGAGGCGTGGCAAACCGTCATGCGCGGCCATGCCATCGCCAATGGCGTATATGTCGCGGCGGCTAACCGCATCGGTGAGGAAAATGGAATCCGCTTATACGGCAGCAGTTTCATCTGCGACCCATCCGGCAAGGTGCTGGCTCAGGCGGGTCGCGATACCACCGAGGTTATCGTTGCCGATCTTTCGCCGGATGTCCTCAACCATTGGCGCGAACATTTTCCGCTGCTCCACCAGCGTCGGCATACTGTTTATGGTCGATTAGGCGAAGGTTACACCGCGCAGCCTCGCCCCAAATGGCTAGGGGAATAAATGCATATTTACTTTCTGATGACCAAATAAAAAGGGCGCACTCGCGGTGCGCCCTTACGAATCCTACGCTAAATTGTCCTAACCCTTACACACCCATGTGGAAAACCACGATGTAATCACCAAAGGTGCGCTGGTTGGCGCTGGTCATCAGGAAGTTGAAGAAGTTGTTGTTCGTGTCGGCGTCAAGTGATATGCCATCCAGTGAGATGCTCATCATCGCATCCACACCGCCACCGGGGATACCTTCACCGGGCGCGTCCGAAACGTAGCTGTCGGAAAGGTCGGTGCTTTCGCCCCAGCATGAACTGCCGCCTGCGTCGTCACATTCGACCCTTGTACCGTCTTCCAGCTCGACAATCGTGTTATCCGAATGCACAAGCTGCATGAGCGGGTCAAGATCTTGAACTTTCGCGATCATATAAATGTTCAATGGAACGCCGCTGTCCACCATGCTCTGTGACAGATGTACCGCATAGGGGTCGCCTGCACCTTCGCCCTTGCCGTCGTTAGTCGTTACGGCCATGCCTTCAAGGATCAGTACGAACTCGCCGCTAGAACCATCGGTTGAACCGACAATCAACGAAATGGTCGAGAAGCCGCTGTTACTATGGGAGAATGGCAGTTGTGAGTTGGTATTTTCTGAGTCCACAAAGCCAGTGGTCGGTAAATCGACGGTGTATTGACGGGCTGCGCGGTCATCGTCTTGGCAGAGGCTAATGCCGTTTTCATCACCCACACCGATGATCGGGTCATAGCCGTTGATACCCATCGCCGTCGCCGTATACGTGAAGCCAGAGCGCATACTCACAGTGACTTCCACCGCATTCAAGATTTCGGTGCCGTCCGGGCATTCCACATCAAATCCTTGGGCTTGGGTTGTTGTTGTGGTGGTTTGAGTGTTGTCCTTATCCGGCTTGGTCTTGTCGGGTGCAGGCACGCCAGAGGCCAACCCACCGACATCCGGCTTGTCACCGTTGCTGGTGTTGGTGCTGGTTCCGTTGTTATTCCCGTTATTGTTGCCGTTGTTCGCGGTATTGGTCGCGCCGCCACCGTCGCCCACACCCATATGGATGACCACAATGTATTCGCCGAAGGTACGCTGGTTGGCGCTGGTCATCAGGTATTCAAGGTAGTTATCTGAGGGATCAGGATACACTTCAAAGTTATTCAGATTCAAGCTCAGTACCGAGTCGACATCACCACCGGGGATACCTTCACCGGGCGCATCAGAAACATAGCTGTCCGAGAGGTTGTTGGCGTCCGTCCAGCAGGATTTTGTACCCGCGTCGTCGCATTCAACGGTTGAACCGTCGCCCATTTCCACCACGTTCAGGTCGCTGTCCACCAACTGCATGTACGGGTCGAGATCTTGGACTTTCGCGATCATATACACACTGAGGGGGACACCGCTGTTCACGATGTTCTGGGTAATTTGAACAAAGTACGGATCACCCGCGCCTTGCCCCTTACCATCGTTGGTAGTTACAGCCATACCTTCCAGTACCAGCACAAATTCGCCTTCCGAACCATCGGGCGAACCAATGACCAGCGAGATGTTCGAAAGCCCGCTGTTGCTGTGGAAGAAGGGCATTTGGGCAGTCGAGTTATTAGACCCAACTTCGCCGGTTGTAGGGAGTGAAACAGAATAAGGACGGGCTGCTTTTTCGTCATCATTACACAGGTTGATCTCGCCCTCATCCCCCACACCAATGACCGGATCATACCCGTTGATGCCAATGGCGGTTGCCGTATAGGTGAAACCGGGGCGCATGTTTACGACCACTTCCACCGCGTTCAAGATTTCTGTGCCGTCAGGACAAGTGACATTGATACTGTCGGTGTCGTTTTGGGCGCTAACGGGCATCGCAATCATCGATATAAACATTACAATAAGGGCTAAAAATGAAAATCGTCGCATTCGTTGTGCTCCTTTGGCTGCAATCAGAAAATAACTCGATGAAGATCGTAGATTAACCTATCCTACACTGGTTTTGTGAAAAATAATCCGCTAAAAACGTTAAATCCGCCTAAAGATGTAGCGGCCTTTTTCCATAAGGCGGAACAGCTATTCAATAGACGTTCAATGAGGACGAGGAGTTCCAATGAATTTTCCACCGGATGCAAAAAGCTACTTTGAAATCGTTTGGAAAATTGTGCGCGAAATACCCGCTGGTGTGGTCAGCACCTATGGGCAGCTTGCCTCGATGATTCCAGCGCCGCCGGGTGTTGAAGAAGCTGATTACGAACGGTATGGCGCGGTATGGGCAGGTAAAGCCATGAACGCGGTGTCCTCGGCTGATGATGGGGAGATACCGTGGCAGCGTGTGGTCAATAGTCAGGGTGGCATCAGCCTGCCCGCCGACAGCCTTGCTGCTGCGGAACAGCATAAGCGACTAGAGGCCGAAGGGGTAGTCTTTAGCGGAAGCGGTAAAATTAACCTGAACACCTATGGCTGGGATGGCCCGTCAAGTGATTGGCTGCGCGAGAACCGTTTACTCACCCCTAAGCTGCTCAAAAAGCCCACCGATGATAAGCCGGGGCAGATGCGTTTGTTTTAAGGTGCTGGCAGTCCATAGGCGCCAGTGAACAGTTTTCAGTTGATAATCTAATCCGTGCATCAGTATGAAAGTGCTTCCTAGCAGACTTTCGAAAATAAAAGGATACACTCGATAACTTTGCTTCTTAGCGACTTTGCGTTAAATCGACTGTTGAACTTACTTCGCGGGTGAGGCTTCCGCGAACTGGATTTCACGGTGACGGCGTTTGTAGCCCAACGGGTCGCGGGGTGGGTTCGCCTCGTAGTGGGCGATAATCTGCCCCAGATATTCGCGCAGCGGTGTATACGTCATGCCTAACTCGGCTTTACTGCGTTCGTTGGTTAACTCGGACATCCAGCGTTCGCTAAAAGGTGAGCAGTCCGGCAGGAAACCGTTGGCTTCGAGCAAACTCCGGCGAATGGTGATAAGGTGCGGCTTCACGCCGAGCAAATCACCCACGACACCCAAAAATTCGCTGAGTGTGGATGTTTCATCCTGTGAGATGTTATAAGCACGACCTTTGGCGGGCTGCTGCATTGCCAGCAAAATCGCTTTGACAATATCACGACTGTAAATATGGCGTAGGGCATAATCCGGCGTTTCTGGCACAAGGATTGGGCCACCATCCTTTAAGCGCAGCACATAGCTGTACAGGCGGCTGAAATGGTCACGCTCACCGTTGACCATCGGCAGGCGCAAGCAGGTGAAGGGGAAGTTCTGCTGTTCACCGGCTGCGATTAGTACATCTTCGGCCTTGCGTTTGTCGATACCGTACAGCCATTCTTCGTAGGCAAAGGTGTTGGCTTTGGGTGGGGGGATCAAGCGTCCATCGTAGCTTTCCTCGCTGAAGGGGCGTTCTGCACCCTCACGCACGAGGTACACCTGCCCAGTGCTCAGGAAAATGTAATGTCCCACGCGCCCATTGAGCAGCCGGACAATCGTTTCTGCTTCCTGTTGTTTGTACAGTGCATTATCAATGACCATATCAAAATGCCGCCCTGCAAGTGCCGCTTCGAGTTGGGCAGGGTCGGTACGATCAGCCCGTAGGCGTTCGATATGTTCAGGTAGGGTGTCGGGGGTTTTTCCACGGTTGAGCAGGGTGACGGTGTGGCCGGCGTTGAGCAGATCAAGGGCAAGAAAATGCCCAACATTGCGCGTACCGCCAATAATAAGGATGTTCATAAAACTCCAGATTAATCAGTAGTCAGTCGTTATTAGTCATCAATTGCAAACGGCGAGTTACAAATCGACAAAAATGTAGGACATGTTTTATAAGTACTATTAAAAAGGCTCTATTATGGTTCGTTCAATAAGGGCGAATAACTTGATTCTCAGTAAACCACAGGTCGTTCTTTATTTCATTCTGCCACAAGTGTACGAGTTTTTGCCTATTCTTTGTGAAGTTTGTACACATCCTGTAAGAAATTGCACGGATTCGTATAGTCCTTCAAATGTGAGTTGGTTAAGGTGCTGCCTTATTCTGCAACACATACACAAAGGTAAATTACACATTGCTGACTAACTGAACTTCTTCACCAATTTTTATGTAAAGCGCATTGTCGGATGGTTCTACAAAAAAGCTAACCGTTTTACTCTTGCTAGCATCGTAATCATAGTCATCAAATTTATCAATTATGATGCAACTGCTCTCGTCTTCACACTCAAGCAATAAGTAATCGGCTTCTGCAATCATATCACCACTATGAATAGCATGAACAACCTTGAATGTTCGGTCGCCAAATTCGGTGCTTATTGATAGGCGATATGTGTAATTATTACCAAATGTGGCCGAAACAAATCCGATCAACCCACAAAACCCTATTAATATTGTTAGCGCAAAAACCTTCAAAAACCGTTTCCATTCATCAATTGCAAATTTGAAGGCTGCCGCTGCGCATAAGATTGCGGTAGCAATAAATAAGAAGTAAGCATTCGCATATCCATTGATAAGGGTTATCAGATTGATATTTACTGGATCACCAACTTTTAAACGAATGGAACTTGTGTAGGGAAGTATCCACAGCAACATGACAAAACTAAATGCCAGCAATAAGCTCCAACAGGCTAGATACTTTCGCTGGAAAATGGTCTGTCGGAGCTTGGCCATCGTTATGAGATTTTAGTCTGATTAACAAGTACATACACAAAGGCCGCCGCGAACAAACTCGGCCAGCCATCCTTGAGGCCGCGTGTGCCTTCATAGGGGATTACGCGGCTGACGGTGAAGTTAAGCTGCCCCGCCCACCAGCGGAAGTCCGCCAGCGTCCAAAAGCGCAGGTGCTCGCCGGGGGTGACTACCCATTGTAACGGGAAGCGCCCGAACAGCAGCCGCAGCCGGTGCTGGTAATAACCCGTGTTAGGGATCGAAACGATGATGCCCTTGCGCACGAAGGGACGCAGGTTGTTGAGCAAGCCTTCGGGATCGGGAAGGTGTTCGATGATTTCCGAGCAGATGATGTAGTCATACTGCCCACTGAGGAAGTCGCTGATCGGTTTATTGATGTCCGCCAGCACCACATTTAGCCCCTGCTTCTGGCAGAACTCGACTGCTTTGGGCGAAACATCCAGACCGATTGCATCAATCTTTTTGCGTTCAAGCATATAGGTGAGCAGTGCACCATCCCCCACGCCGAGGTCAAGTACACGGTCGCCGTCACTCACCAGATCGGTAAAGACCTGCGCCCGTTTCCGCCGCCACGGGGAAAGCTGACCGATGCTGTTTTCGAGTTTGGTATCCCAATACACATCATAATCTAGCAAGCCGACACGGGCAGTTTTGGGGTAGATAAAGAGGCGCTTGAACTGGCGGTAGCTGTTCGCCAGCCCCAGATACAACGGGCGGATGGGACTTTGGCGCAAGGCTTTTTTGAAGGTGGTCAGCATAGAATCACTGGTGCAATAAGCGTCATGAATGAGGCGCTATGCTACCACAAAAGCGCAAATTACACTTGGCTAGGCGCGGTTTGGTAACGTTCGCGGAAGCCTTCGTTATTCATGTGGTAGGGTTCGCCTTCTGCACCAATCGCCAGCCAGCGTCCGGCGGGGACAACCACCGGCTCAGGGCTTTCGAGCGACTGAATATAAATGCTGATGGGGAGTTTGAGCGCCCACACCCCGCGCTTGCGGTAGTAGGGCAGGCAGCCACAACTCATGAGGAATTTTTGGGTTGGCGTGGGCTGCCACGTCATATCATCCCAACGAGCATAAGTCTGGCGGAAGAGGTCGGCGCGAACCGGCCAATGTTCGTAGTCATCCAAGTCGCCGTGCAGGTCATCACCGGGGGTGTACAGCAGAATATCGCCTTTATCAGCGGCGAGGACTTCCAGCGTGGTTTCAATATTGCGGTCATCATCTAGCATTTTCGCCATGACCACCCGCTTGACAGGGGTATAGTAACGGAAGCCCGCTTTGATAAGCTGCTGATCCGTCCAATTGCGCTGCCGGAGAATTTTGGGTTTTCGCACACTCGCAACCACGGCTGACCCGTTGTAGACGATAATTAGCTAATGATGACCGGATGACGGGTTATGGGAGGTAGTGCGGGAGGGGGGGGAGCGGGGGGGGGGGGGGGGGGGGGGGGGGGGGGGGGGGGGGGGGG
>JAPUDW010000049.1 GCA_027492915.1 Bacteroidota bacterium
GCTGAAGGCTTCGACAAAGTAATCCGCGAAAAAACTGGGTTGGTCACTGATGCCTACTTTTCCGGCACCAAAGTAGCATGGTTACTGGACAATATTCCCGGTGCGCGTGAACGTGCCGAGGCGGGCAAACTCGCCTTTGGTACCGTCGATAGTTTTCTTGTTTGGCGTTTAAGTGGCGGTCGCCTCCATATCACCGATGTCAGCAATGCCAGCCGCACCATGCTCTTTGATATTCATAAACGCTGGTGGTCGAATACCATTCTCAAGCGCTTGAATATTCCTGCCTCCATGCTGCCGCAGGTTGTCCCCAGCAGCATGGTCTATGGGCAAACCGCGCCGGAAATATTCGGCGCACCGATTAGTATTGCGGGCATCGCTGGTGATCAGCAGGCTGCTACTTTTGGTCAGGCCTGCTATGAGCCGGGTATGGTCAAAAACACCTATGGTACAGGCTGCTTCATGCTCATGAATACCGGTACTGAGGCCAAAGCTTCCCAGAATAATCTGCTGACGACCGTTGGCTGGACGGTCGGTCAGGAACCAATGGAATACGTACTCGAAGGCAGCGTTTTTATCGCGGGTGCTGCCATTCAATGGCTGCGCGACGAAATGAAACTCATTACGAATGCTGCCGAAACCGAGCCGCTTGCCCGCAGCATCGCGAATACAGGTGGCGTATACGTGGTTCCCGCCTTCGTTGGTTTGGGTGCGCCTTATTGGGATCAGTACGCCCGTGGGGCGATTGTCGGTCTAACGCGTGGCAGCGGGCGTGCGCAAATCGTTCGTGCGACCTTGGAAAGTATCACCTATCAAACGCGCGATGTCCTTGAGGCCATGCGAGCTGACTCTGGCTTGAGTGTGCAAGCCTTGCGCGTCGATGGCGGCGCGGTGCGCAATGACTTCCTCATGCAGTTTCAGGCCGATATTTTAAATGTGCCGGTTCAGCGCCCCGTCGTCACCGAAACCACAGCTTTAGGTGCGGCTTATCTGGCGGGTTTGGCCGTCGGCTATTGGTCATCCCAATCCGAAATCGCCGCACAGTGGGCGTTGGAAAAAACATTCGAGCCACAAATGTCATCCACAGAACGCGACACCCTCTATGCCGGATGGAAACGCGCCGTTGAACGGGCGAAATCATGGGAAAGTTAAATAATTTTAGGTTTCAGTTATGTGGGTCTATCAAAATAGTATTTCAAATTTATTTCATATAAGTTAGGTCTAAAAATGTCAAAAGTTCTTGTTGCCGGTCTTTCAAATCTTGAAACGACGCTAAAAGTGGAAGCTTTTCCGATCCAGTACAGCCCTGTACTCTACCCCTTTCATGGCGTGAATAGCGCCGTGTCCGGTGTTGGCTTTAATGTGGCAAAAGCCCTGACTCGTTTGGGTAACACCGTTGAGTTTTTGTCGTTGGTTGGTAAAGATGCCTCTCAAAAACTGGTCAAACAAGCTCTGAGTGATGAAGGCATTCGTGGTAAATATGTGCTTGACCGCCTCAAGCAAACGCCGCAGTCGGTTGTCATTTACGATTCGGTTGGCAATCGACAGGTGAATACCGACCTCAAAGATATACAGGATAGTTTTTATCCACAGGTTTTGTTTGAACAAGCACTGTCAAATGTCGATATTGCCGTGCTGTGTAATGTGAATTTCACCCGCCCCTTCCTTGAACTCGCTAAACGCGCGGGTAAGCTCATCGCGTCTGACGTTCATGCCATCTCCGACATGGAAGATGCCTATAACCGCGACTACCTCGCTGCCGCCGACATCCTATTTATGAGCCACGAGCACTTACCTTGCTCCCCCGAAGATTGGGCACGTTGGCTCATCCATCGTTATGGTACCGAAATCGCCGTCATTGGTTTAGGGTCGCAGGGTGCATTGTTGTCGGTTAAGCGCGATAATTACATTGGGTATCTTCCAGCAGTAAATACCCGTCCAGTAGTCAACACGGTTGGGGCAGGTGATGCTTTATTCGCGTCTTTCATTCACTTTTATCAACAAACGGGTAATCCTTACGATGCTGCCCGTAAAGCAATGGTATATGCCTCTTACAAAATTGGGGCAGTCAGCGCTTCGGATGGCTTCCTGACGCAGCAGGAATTGGATGCATGGTGGCTGCGCGTAGCCGTTTAATAGTAATCAAGCAGTTGGGATAGGTGTGATTATGGGTCGTCAGGATGTTTTCGCGGCTTTAGAGAAAAAAGCTGAGGTTTCGGTTTTAATCGTTGGTGGCGGTGTCAACGGCATTGGCACATTTCGAGACTTAGCCTTGCAGGGTGTCGATGTCCTGCTGGTCGAGAAGTCCGACTTTTGCAATGGTGCCAGCGCAGGTTCCTCCCATATGCTGCACGGCGGCATCCGTTACCTCGAATATGGCGAATTTCGTTTAGTACGTGAAGCACTCACCGAGCGCAACCGGATGCTGCATAACGCACCTCACTATTCCAAACCGCTGCCGACCACTATTCCCATCTACAGTTGGTTTTCTGGCCTCTTGAATGCCCCCCTTAAGTTCTTAGGCTTGCGAGATAAACCCTCCGAACGCGGTGCGATTGTCATCAAGCTTGGCCTCATGATGTACGACTGGTTTACCCGTGGTCAGCAGGGCTTGCCGAACCATCGTATGATCGGTCGCTCAGAATCCCTTGATCTGCGGCCTCAAATCAATCATGACATCGTATGTACTGCCAATTATTATGATGCATGGATGCCGTACCCCGAACGCATTTGTATGGAACTCATCATGGATGCCGAAGCCGCCAACCCCGCTGCCCACGCGCTCAACTACGTCAGCCTTGTCGATGGGGCAGGCGATAAGGTGGTTCTCAAGGATGAACTAACCGGCAGCACCTACACCGTAAAGCCGAAAATCGTTCTGAACGCCGCTGGTCCTTGGATCGACTTGGCAAATCGCGCCATCGGTCAGCAGACGCAGTTTATCGGCGGCACCAAGGGTTCGCATATTCTGGTCGATAACCCTGAACTGCGCGAAATGCTGCGCGGCAATGAAGTCTTTTTCGAAAACAAAGATGGTCGCATTTGCTTGATTTTCCCTATGCTCGACAAAGTAATTATCGGCACCACCGATATTCGCAGTGATATTCCTGACCCCATCTGTACCGATGAAGAAGTCGATTACATGATTGAGTTAGTCAGTTACGTGTTCCCCGGCACCAAAATCGACCGTTCTCAAATCGTGTTCCAATTTTGCGGTGTGCGCCCTTTGCCCCACAGCAGTGCCTCCCGTACAGGTTCCATCAGCCGTGACCACAGCATCCGTACCATTGAACCGGATGCGAAGATTTATTTTCCCGTACTGTCGCTCATCGGCGGCAAATGGACGACCTTCCGCGCCTTCTCGGAACAAGTGGCGGATGCCGCTTTAGAACGCTTAGGCCGCAGTCGTCAAAAGGACACCAAAAATACGCCCATTGGTGGTGGCAAAGGTTACCCGACATCCGATTCTGCCCGTCAGCAGTGGTTATCCGCTTTACAACAGAAGTCCGGCTTAACGGCTGAACGGGTAAATACCTTGTTTGAGCGCTATGGCACCTATGCCAGTGATATTGCGTTGTACTGCGCTGACGGCGACGACCAACCACTTCAGTCGCAGCCTACTTACAGCCAGCGCGAAATCACGTTTCTTGCCGCTCACGAAAAAATAATCCATCTCGATGATCTGCTGTTACGCCGCTCACTTTTAGCCATGCTCGGTTTGGTAACGGGCGATTTGCTTGAAGAAGTTGCATCTATTCTTGCATCAGTCCTCGGTTGGACGGACGATCAGCGCCAACAAGAAATTGTCACGAGCACACAAATCCTGCAAACACGGCACGGTGTCTCACCCGACAAACTCAAGACGAACGCAGTAACCACCGCCTAAGTTTTCCTGATTACCTTTTTAGGGCGCAGCACCCCTGCGCCCGTATCTGCTTTTTCTTCCACTTTGAACTCAAACCTTTTTACTGCCATATTCCCCATTGATTGAACTTGCAACTAAGTCATTATGCTAGTTTCAGACTCATGCCCTCAGAGTCTTCTCTCGCTTCCTCTCTCCAAGTGGTACTCAGCAAATTGGAGAGAGGGCTGGGGGTGAGGTTTTGACCGAGCAAAATCAAACTAGCATAATGGCTAACTTGAAACTATGAACTATGTTTACTTTAGGTTTGTTGGCAAACTACTTTCAAACCATTTGCCAACCCATTTAACAATTCTGCTCCCTCAAAAAGGTTAGTGTCATGCCCCCTTAAAAGCTACCAAATGTTCTTCCAAATGGTCACCTTTTTATAACCCACATCGGTTATGCTGTTCTTGGGGGTGATCGTAGGGGAATGGTCTCAGAGGGTATTTAAAAGGTTGAACATTAATCTGTGTAGGGACGCAGCGCGCTGCGTCCTCGCCATCCACCACAACCATCATTTTCTCGTAGGGAATGGTCTCAGACCATTCCGTTTTCGAGCCATATGCAGCGGCAGCATCTTTTTAACACCCTCTCAGGCTATTCTGCTGCCTGTCGTCTTTGGGCTTTACCATCCCGCTGCACCTTAACAATCGTATCCGTATTTGTCTTAGGCTAATGACTGGTGACTATCGACTGGAGACTACTTTTGCAGCAAACATTGCAGCAGCAGCCCAATCACCAATTTTGCAGCAAGTTCAGCCGAGCAATTCGCCGAATTGGTATAAATAACCCTTTGCCATTGCCGAAATCGGTACGTGCCAAATATGCCAAATGTTGTAAATATGACTAAATGAGGATTCAGCGGATATACGGGAGCTTCCCGCCTGCCATTTCGGCGGATAAATTGAGGATTTTCCATTTGGAGTGGATCAAAAACGGTGAAGTCATCTCCACCGCTTTTATCCATTTATTGTCAGCCAATAATAGCTAACCTGTTGAGAGTAAAGCCGCCGCTGCCTGATCAACCCCCCAGATCAAGTTACCCTTGCTCGGTTTGATGAGTTGAGATGGCAGATCATCCGGTGAGTATGCTCCCTCCAGTACCTGTTTAAGTCGCTGTGCCTTATCCGAACCCGCCACCAAAAATAGTATATTTTCCGCGTTGTTGATAACCGGAGCCGTCAAAGTCAGCCGCCACGTTTGCTTTGCAGCTACATAATTTTCGATCACCCAACGCTGAGTTTCCTTAAGCGCCTCGGTATGCGGGAACAACGATGCCGTGTGTCCATCATCGCCCATCCCTAAGAGGATGAGGTCAAGTTGTGGTAGCTGTTCACCAAAAAATGCTCGCAGGTCGGATTCATAATGTTGTGCCGCCTCCGGTGGGGGCAGTTCACCCTTGAACCGGAAGATGTTACTCGCCGGAATTGGCACATGATCAAGTAAGGTTTCACGCGCCATCAAGTAATTACTGTCAGCATCGTCAGGCGGAACGCATCGTTCATCACCCCAGAAGATGTATGTACGCTCCCAGTCGATCTGTTCACGATATTCCGCGGCCAACAGTTTAAATAGGGCTTTTGGTGTCGAACCGCCCGAAAGCGCGATTGTAAATCGACCGGTATGGCTGATCCTCTCAGCCGCCAATGAATGAATAGTCTCAGCCGCCATCCGTGCCAACGCTGCTGGATCGGGTACAATCCGAATAGAGGTCATTCTGAGCCTTCCGGTTTGTATGCCAATCTCCAAACGTGGTTATCGCGCTTGAGTAGTTCTTCAGCTTCTTTCGGCCCCCATGTACCGCGTTTGTAGGTGACCACAGTCGGTGCTTTGTCCGTTTCCCAACCTTTTAACAACGGGTCAATGATCGTCCATAAACGTTCAATTTCGTCGCTGCGAGTGAACAAAACTGGATCACCATGTACGGCATCCAAAATGAGCCGTTCGTATGCCTCAGGAATTTCCTGCTCGCCAAACGATTTCTTGTACGAAAATTCCATGTCAACATCACGCGTATCTTGGCTTGAGTCCGGTACCTTTGCCTGAAAGTTAAGGTGAATACCCTCATCCGGTTGGATGAATAAGGTGAGCGTATTTGGTGTGCAAGACTCATCGTTCATCGCGTTCAACATAATTCCCGGTGGCCGTTGGAAGCGCACTCGTATTTGGCTCGTTTTCGCCTTCAACGCCTTGCCGGAACGCAGGTAGAAAGGTACGCCCTGCCAGCGCCAATTATCGATGTATAACTTCATCGCTGCGTAGGTTGGTGTTTGTGAGTCCTTTGCCACGCCTTCCGTCCCAATATACCCTTCATACTGCGCGCGTACCGTGTCGGTCAGGGCTATTGGTCGGATAGCATTCAACAGCTTGACCTTTTCATTGCGCAGGTCAATCGCATTAAACGCATTTGGCGGTTCCATCGTCACCAGGGCCAGCAGTTGCAGGATATGGTTCTGGAACATGTCCCGTACCACACCCGCCTCATCGTAGTAAGCTGCCCGATGCCCCACATCGACCGTTTCCGCGACCGTAATCTGTACGTTGTCTACATAATTACGGTTCCAAACCGGCTCGAAAATCGTGTTTGCAAACCGGAAGAACAGAATATTCTGTGCTGTTTCTTTACCCAGATAATGATCAATGCGGTAAATCTGGCTTTCATCAAAATGCGAATGAACGATCTTGTTCAGTTTCAATGCTGAATCTAAATCGCTCCCGAATGGCTTTTCAATGATGATGCGCCGCCACCCACCATCATCTTTAGTCATATCGTGCTGGCCTAAATTGTTAATGATGGTCGGGTACAGGTTAGGGGCGACCGAAAGGTAGTACAAGCGGTTGCTGCTGCCATTTTCCTTCGATTCTAAGAAGGTTTTGACCTTTGCCAATTGGTCAGCATTCGCTGCATCTCCCGGTGAATACCAGATGTGTTTGGCAAATTCTTTCCAATATGCTTCGGTAAAGGTTTCGCTGCTGAATTCTTTAACCGCATCGTGCATATCTTTACGGAATTGCTCATGCGCCAGAACCGTACGTGAAACCCCGACAATATTGAAAACGTCCGGCAGTCGCTTCTTGCGAAACAGGTTGTAAAGGGCAGGGATCAACTTGCGCTGGGTAAGATCACCCGATGCGCCGAAAATGACAACCGTTACCCCATTTGTGTCGCCCACTAGTCTTACTCCTTTTTGATCGCGTGACCACCGAATTGGTTGCGCATGGACGCGAGTAACTTTGCGCCGTAGCTTTCATCTTGCCGGCTGACAAATCGCATCATCAGCGAAAGTGTAATAACCGGCGCTGGTACATCCTCGTCGATAGCTGCGAACACCGTCCAGCGTCCCTCGCCTGAATCTGCTACCCAGCCCTTGATGCCATCCATATTGGGGTTTTCTTTCAGGGCATTTGCGGTCAAGTCAAGCAGCCACGAGCGGACAACACTGCCATAGCGCCATAACTCAGCAATCTGTGCTAAATCGAGATTGAAATTTTTCTTAGCACGCATGATTTCGAAGCCTTCTGCATAGGCTTGCATCATGCCGTACTCGATGCCGTTATGTACCATCTTGACGAAGTGTCCGCTTCCCGATGGTCCCATGTGTCCCCAACCGAGATCAGGGGCAGGGGCGAGTGTTTCCAGAAGCGGTCGGATTTGCTCAACGGCTTCTTTTTCACCGCCAACCATCATTGCGTAGCCTTCGGTCAAACCCCAAATACCACCGCTTGTTCCCACATCAATAAAGTGGAAACCTTTCTCGGTAAGCACCTCACCGTTGCGAACCGTATCTTTGAAGTTGCTATTGCCACCATCAATGATGATGTCGCCTTTCGACAGCTTCTCTGAAAGGGTTGTAATCATTTCTTCGGTTACTTCGCCTGACGGTAACATTACCCAGACGACCCGCGGGGCTTCCAGCTTACTAATAAGGTCATCAATAGTCGTTGAAGCCGTTGCGCCCTCACGCACCGCTTTTTGTACTGGCTCTTGGCTGCGGTTCCATACAACAACTTCATGCCCACCGCGCAGTAACCGCGTGACCATGTTGCCGCCCATACGCCCCAAACCAATCATCGCGAATTTCATGGGATTGCCTTTCGTAAATTAGCTTTGCTTTTGCAACTGCCTTGTTCCACTGGATGCAGCGACGATCACATCGCTTACCAGTCGGATAAATAATCCATGTTCCACAATGCCCGTCCGTGCTTTAAGCTGTTCTGCTAGTTCAGCCGGATTCGCTATCGGCCCGAACTTGCAATCAAGGATGATATTGCCTTGATCCGTGAGGAAAGTTGTGCCGTCATCTTTCTTGCGTGTCGTAACGCTTGCGCCCAAACTTTCCACATACGCTTGCTGGGAGCCGTATCCAAATGGAATAACTTCTACAGGTATCGCCCAAACAGTTCCTAATGCTGGTGATAGCTTTGATTCGTCCACGATGATAATCTCACGCTTGCTGGCTTGGGCTACTATTTTTTCGCGTAACAGCGCCCCGCCACCACCCTTAATGACATCGAAATTTGGTGCAACTTCGTCTGCGCCGTCAATCGTCAGGTCAATAAAAGGGTGCGCTTCGAGTGTCGTGAGTGGAATACCTAATTTTTGGGCTTCGGCCTCAGTTTGCTTAGAACAAGGTATGGCGAGTATGTTTTTGAGCTGACCTGCCGTGATGAGCTCAGCAAGACGCCGTGTTGCCCAGATGGCGGTTGTGCCATGCCCCAACCCCACAATCATCCCCGACTCGATAAACTCAACGGCGCGTTCGGCTGCTTGTCGTTTTAGTTCGGTTGCATCCATTAGTGTTAACTCGCCAACGTCGACGCTGCCATCGCCGCGCCCACAATACCTGCGTCATTGAGCAGTTGTGCCGTTACGACTTCCGCATGGTTGGTCTTGATATACGGTAGGAATTTATCTGATTTTTTGCTGACTCCGCCGCCAAAAATGAACAAGTCAGGCGAAAATAAGTATTCCAGCCGTTGTACATATTCGTTCAATCGTTCGCCCCATTCTTCCCAACCAAGATCTTTTTCCTGGCGTGCGCGGTCAGATGCCCGTAGTTCTGCATCCTTTCCGCGTACTTCCAGATGCCCTAACTCAGTATTCGGCAGTAGTACACCTTTGTTAAAGATCGCGCTGCCAATACCTGTACCCAGTGTTAGCATAAACACAATCCCGTCATTGCCACGTCCCGCACCGAACTGCATCTCTGCGATACCGGCAGCATCCGCGTCATTGATTAAAATCGTTGGGCATTTAGTTTTCTTTTGAATAAGTTTCTGCCCATCGGTTCCGATCCAACTATGGTCAACATTCGCGGCACTTTCAACCACTCCGCGCCGTACAATTGCCGGAAATGTGCAGCCAATCGGCCCCTTCCATTGGAAGTGCTTCACGATTTCCTTAACCACATCAGCGACCGCGTTTGGATCAGCAGGGTTGGGGGTAGGTATACGAAAGCGTTCAGTAGCCATTTCGCCCGTATCGATTTCGACTGGAGCACCTTTAATACCTGAACCGCCAATATCTATACCAAGAATTTGCATAATCTGTTCTCCTGAGTTGAGGCCGATTTCCTGTTAGATTTCACCTGACTATAGCAATTGGTAGTGATTATAACCACTCCCCATCCACTTGTTAGTCTCCGACCGATTGTTGGAGCAGCTTTGCGACCAATGCCGTCCACCCCGTTTGATGGCTTGCGCCCAACCCCGCGCCGTTGTCACCGTGGAAATATTCATAAAATGGAATATAGTCTCGCCAATGCGGATCATTTTGGAAATAGGTGTTTCCACCAAAAACGGCTCGCTGATTGGATGTATTACGCAAGAAGATGCGCTCTAGTCGCCGCGAAAGCTGCGTTGCTGTCTGATGCAGTGAGGCATGTTTGCCGCTTCCTGTTGGCATTTCAATCCTAATCTTGTCTCCGTAATAGTGATGATACTTTTGCAGAGATTCAATCATAAGAAAATTGACCGGAAACCAGATTGGCCCGCGCCAGTTCGAATTCCCTCCGAATAACCCGGTGCTGGACTCGGCTGGTTCGTAGTTGAGTGTCAAATCTTGGCCGTCGAGATGCAAGGTGTAGGGGTTGGCTTCATGATACTTCGATACCGACCGCAGTCCATAATCGGACAAGAATTCTTTGCTGTCCAACATCCGCGCCAGTACTTTTTCAAGCTGTTCGCGGCTGATAATTGACAGCAGCAACCGCCCACCTTCACCGGCTTGCGTCAACGAAGCTAAACGGCTAACCAGTTCGGGGCGATATTTAATGAACCAATCGACTCGCCGTGCAAATTGGGGCAGCTTCTCCAATAAATCGGGTTCAATCGTTTCCACTGCGAACAATGGAATCAATCCCACGAATGAGCGCGTTCGCAGTGGCATATACGAGCCATCCTGCCATCGGATTCCATCATAGAAAAACCCATCTTGGTCATCCCATAACCCGTAATTGCCGCCTAAATCGTGCATGGCATTCGCGATGTAAATAAAGTGTTCGAAAAACTTGGTTGCGACATCTTCGTAAGCCGGTTTTGTACGGGCTAACTCAAGTGCAATCGCCAACATATTCAGGCAGTACATGCCCATCCATGCCGTGCCATCCGCTTGCTGGATAAACCCACCGTCTGGCAAAGGAGAACTACGGTCAAATATCCCGATGTTATCGAGGCCAAGGAAACCACCCTGAAAGATGTTGTTGCCTTCGGTGTCCTTGCGGTTGACCCACCACGTAAAGTTCAGTAGCAGCTTATGAAAGCAGCGTTCCAAAAATTCGGTGTCTGCGTGACCACTGGTTGTACGGTCGATCTTGTAAACCCGCCACACCGCCCATGCATGTACAGGCGGGTTCACATCCTCAAACTTCCACTCGTAGGCCGGAATTTGCCCGTTAGGATGCATGTACCACTCACGCATCATTAGGATAAGTTGGCGCTTTGCCCATTCTGGGTCAATCATCGCGATTGGCAAACAATGAAATGCTAAATCCCATGCCGCAAACCACGGATATTCCCACTTATCTGGCATCGAAAGTACATCAACATTATAGAGATGACCCCATTGGTTGTTGCGCCCCATCTTGCGTACTTCGGGCGGTGGAGGGCCAGCCGGATCACCCTCTAACCATAACTCAACACTATAATGGTAAAACTGCTTGTTCCACAATAAACCTGCGAACGCTTGCCGCTGAACCCGCCGCTCATCCTCGTCAAGTTCGGCTCGCTGAATTGCCGCGTAAAACTCGTCAGCTTCTTTTATTCGCTGCTCGAAAACTTTGCTAAAGTTACTAAATGGTCGTTTCTGGGCAGTGTCGGAAAATCGGATTTCAACAGTGAACTTATCGCCCCCATTGACCATCTTGTAGAAGTGCGCGGCTGCTTTAGTTCCGCTTTGCTCAGGGTTTACTGCCTGCATATTTCCCTGAACTATGGCCTCGTGAAATGCATCTTTAACGTAACGATGCGCATTTGGCTGTCCGTAGAGTTGTTTATTGTTAGTCTCGTTTTCAGTGAACAACAACCCCAAATCGTCGCCGTCTGATTGAGCGTACCACCACCGTTCGCCGAGATGTTTATGTTGGAGGTTAATTGTGTTTTTGCTCGTTGCCCGCATCTCAGGGCGTTCGCTGTTGTAACCCCACGACCATGTATTCCGATACCAGATATGCGGCAGAATATGAATGGGTGCTGCATCCGTACTTCGGTTAATAGCCGTAATACGGCATAGCATATCTTCATCAGTGACTTTTGCGTACTCAATGAAAACGTCAAAATAGCGGTTCTCAGCAAATACCTGTGGAATAACATCAATCAGCTCAAGTTCAGCTTCGTCACGGTTGCGTCCGTGATGGACTAATGCTGAATAGGGGAATTCGACCTGCGGATACTTGTATAGCATTTTCATATAGGTGTGAGAAGGCGTATTGTCTAAATAAAAATAATACTCTTTGACATCCTCGCCGTGATTACCCTCACCATTGGTTAGCCCGAATAATCGTTCCTTCAATATTGGGTCGTGCTCATTCCATAGTCCGATGCCCAAACACACATTCTGGAATCGGTTGCAAACTGCGCCCAACCCATCTTCACTCCAACGATAAGCACGGCTTCGTGCATGGTCATGTGAGAGGGCGTTCCACGCATCACCATTGGCGCTGTAGTCCTCGCGTACGGTTCCCCACGCCCGTTCGGCGACATAAGGCCCCCAGCGTTTCCAATCCGCTTGACGATTTTTAGAGTCCGCCAACCGTTTATGTTCTGCTGTTTGTTTGGGCATTTTGTTATCCTTCGAGGAAGGTAGATGATTGATTTACTATACGCCACTATTGGTCGTTTGGATTGCACGCTGGTACAGGTTCGTTCCTAGATGGTCGCTTGACGAAAACATTCCGACCGCGTTATCCTCACACCTATTATCGCATTTGCCCCCGAAATCCGCGGGGTTTTTCATTTACTTCTCAAAAAGAGGCAGTATGGCAGACACGCAAGGTATCAAGAAAATTGTTCTCGCCTACAGTGGTGGGTTAGACACATCGGTTATTGTCCCGTGGCTTCGTAATAACTACAACAATGTCGAAGTTATTTGTTTCTGTGCCGATTTAGGGCAGGAAGAAGAACTCGCTGGTTTGGAAGAAAAAGCGCTTAAATCCGGTGCGAGCAAACTCTATATTCGTGATTTGCGCGAAGAGTTTTTAACGGGTTTTGTTTTCCCGACCCTGCAAGCCGGCGCTGTTTACGAGCGTGATTATTTGCTCGGCACATCCTTCGCCCGACCACTAATTGCTAAACATCTCGTTGAAGTTGCCGAGCTTGAAGGGGCAGATGCGATTGCCCACGGTGCGACCGGCAAAGGTAACGATCAGGTGCGCTTTGAATTAACGGTTATGGCGCTCAACCCTAAGTTGAAAATTGTTGCTCCGTGGCGCGAGTGGGATATTCGTAGTCGTGAAGACGCGCTGGCTTATGCTGCTGAGTTCAATGTGCCAGTTACTGCCACCGAGAAAAAAATCTACAGCCGCGACCGTAACTTGTTCCATCTGAGTCACGAAGGCGGTCTGCTGGAAGATCCGTGGAATGAGCCTGAAGAAGACATGTACCAGATCAGCGCCAGCCCCGAAAATGCACCCGAAGAGGGTGTTTATATCGAGATTGGCTTTGAGAAGGGCATACCTGTAAGTATCGACGGTAAGGTCCTGCCGCCTGTTGAACTCTTTATGCAGCTCAACAAAATAGCGGGCGCGCACGGCATTGGTCGCGCCGATATTGTCGAAAATCGGCTGGTTGGCATGAAGAGCCACGGTGTTTATGAAACCCCCGCTGGTACCTTGCTACGTCGTGCTCATACACTGCTTGAGGCTATTTGTTTGGATAAGTACAGCCTGCAATATAAAGATCAAATGGCACTCAAGTATGCTGAGTTGGTGTATAACGGCCAGTGGTATACCCGCCTGCGCGAAGCTCTTGATGCGTTCGTAAAAGTTACGCAGGAACAGGTTACTGGTTCGGTACGCCTCAAACTCTACAAGGGGAATATGATCGTGGCCGGTCGCAAGAGCGACTACAGCCTGTACCGTCAGGACTATGCTTCCTTTGGTGAGGAAAACGTCTACAACCAGAAAGATGCCGAAGGCTTCATTCGCTTGTTTGGTCTGCCGATAAAGGTTGACGCGCAGCTTGCCATCCAGCGCACGGGTCACAGTCGCTACAAACTGGGAGACGAATAGATGCTGTGGGGCGGGGCATTTTCTGAACCCAGCGATGCTGATCTTCGGGCGCTGCAAGATAGCATCAGCTTTGACAAACGTTTCTATAAGCAAGACATCCTCGGCAGTATCGCCTATGCTCGTGCTATTACTGCCGCTGGCATCCTTACTGATGAAGAAGCGGTCATCCTCGTCGATGGTTTGCAGTTTGTGCTTGCCGAGTTTGAAGGCGGTACATTCGAGCTAAAGGACGGCGATGAGGATATTCACACGGCTGTCGAACGCCGTTTGACCGAACTCGTAGGCGCTGTGGGCGGTAAGCTGCATACAGGCCGTAGTCGTAACGATCAGGTCGCCACCGACTTTCGCTTATGGGTACTAGATGCGATGGCGCAGGTTGATGCCCAGCTTGCAAATTTACAAGCCGCGTTGATCGATAAAGCGTCTGAGCACGTCGATACCCTGATGCCCGGTTATACCCATTTACAACCTGCCCAACCGATTACTGCCGGACATTGGCTCATGAGCTTCTTCTGGATGCTGAGCCGTGACCGTCAGCGCTTGGCGGATTCTGCCCGCCGCACGGCAGTTTCGCCGCTAGGCTCAGGCGCGTTAGCGGGTACACCGTTCGATGTAGATCGTGCTCTACTTGCTGCGAATTTAGGATTTCAGTCGTACACTGAAAACAGTCTTGACGGTGTGAGTGACCGTGATTTCGTGGCGGAGTTTTTGTTCGCATTAGCGCTCATAGGTACCCATCTCAGTCGCCTTGCCGAAGATGTCATCATTTATAGCAACCCGCTTTTTGGCTACATCACGCTCAATGACCGCTACAGCACCGGTTCTAGCATCATGCCTCAAAAGCGCAATGCCGACCCTATGGAATTAGCACGGGGAAAAGCAGGTCGCTTGATTGGCAACCTCACAGGCTTATTGGTGGTGCTAAAAGGCTTACCCAGCACTTATGACAAAGATCTGCAAGAGGACAAAGAAGCGGTTTTTGATAGCGCGGATAATATGCTGCTCCTGCTGCCTGTTGTCACTGCCATCATTACAACGCTGCATTTGAACCCCGACAAGATGAAAGCGGCTCTTGGCGGCGATATGCTGGCAACCGATTTGGCTGATTATCTCGTCCGCAAAGGACTGCCATTCCGTAACGCTCATCATATATCAGGTCAGGCCGTTCGCCTCGCGGCCAGTCGTGGCGTAGAAATCTCTGCACTCGTTTTTGAAGATTTCCGCAGCTTATCCGACCTGTTTACCGAAGACGTAATGAATGTCTTTGACTTCACGGCTTCTGTCGCCAAGCGTAAAGCGGCTGGAGGCACAGCCCCGGAAGCGGTTCGCCAGCAAATCGACTCGGCGCGCAATTGGTTAGGCGGTCATCAGGGTGTGCAGCCTGTACAATCGAAATAGGGTAAATTAACCGAATTTTTGCCGTTTAAGCTGAAAGGGTTGACAACTTTGGTTAACCTCGTTACTCTATACAAAGTTAAGTTTGTAAACGGTCATTGAAAATGAACAGCCACAAAAGCATTGCGATTGTCATCAGCCTTATTAGCCTTCTTGTACTCGTAATTACCAACGGGTTATAACGGCTTGGGCGCTGACTAAACACACAGAGATAACAGTGAAGCCCCCCAAGCCGGGGGCTTTTTGTTTCTAAAAGCGAAATAGGTATGACGATGTCGTTTCAAGATAGATCAACACACTTTATGGCTCAATCTGCCGCTCCAATGGGGCGGACTACGCGTCATGCTGCTTGTACTATGGCTGCAAGCATGAGCCAGCGTCACACTCAACACCAAGTTGACAATGCGCTTTCCAGTATCCAAACGGCAACACCGTAAGATCTGGGAAGCGTTTTTATTTTAGATGGAGAGAATAATGCCTGCTGAATTTATCTGGAAAAATGGGAAACTCGTTGCGTGGCAAGATGCAACCGTACATGTTATGACCCACGCGTTGCATTACGGCTCCAGCGTATTTGAAGGCGTACGTGCCTATTCCACCCCTCAAGGGCCAGCCGTGTTCCGTTTGCAACCGCATACCCATCGCTTATTCAACTCGGCCAAGATTTCGCGCATGGATGTCCCTTTTACCGAAGAGCAGATCAATGAAGCAATCTTGGAAGTCGTTCGCCGCAATGGTCATGAAGCCTGTTACATCCGTCCCCTGCTGTTCCGTGGTTCGAATGCCCTTGGTGTCGAAGGCCGCAAGAACCCTACTGAGGCCGTCATCATAACGATGGAGTGGGGGAAGTATCTCGGCGCAGAAGCTATTGAGCAAGGCGTTGATGTACAGGTGAGTTCATGGCGGCGTATGGCGCCTGATACCGGTTCATCACTGGCGAAGATTGGCGGTCAGTACGTTAACAGCCAATTCATCAGCATGGAAGCGCATGACAATGGTTTCAGCGAAGGTATTGCCCTCGATTATAACGGTACCGTTAGTGAAGGTGCTGGTGAGAACATATTTGTTGTGATGAACGGTGTAGTTTATACCCCCGGTGGTGGCTCATCCATTTTGATGGGCATTACCCGCGATACCATTCTTACACTGCTGAAAGATCAGGGTGTCGAAGTCCGATTTGAAACGATCTCGCGTGATATGTTGTATATCGCGGATGAAATTTTCTTTACGGGTACAGCCGCCGAGGTTACGCCTGTACGTTCTGTAGATCGTTTGCAGGTAGGCACTGGAACCCGCGGGCCGATTACCAAGGCCGTTCAAGATGAATTTTTCGCAATTACCTCTGGCGAACAGCCAGATCGTTACGGTTGGTTGACTCCTGTGCGGCAAGCAGAACCCGCCAGCGGCGACTAACTCCCGCAGCAAACTAATGCAGAAGGCACAAGCCGAAGTGAGGAGATCGAAATAATGAAATTAACTGGCGCTGAGATTGTGATGGAATGTTTGCTTCGTGAAGGTGTGGATGTCATCTTTGGCTATCCGGGTGGCGCGATTTTGCCAACCTATGATGCGATGACACGCTACACGCAAATTCGGCATGTGCTTGTACGGCATGAACAGGGTGCTTCACACATGGCCGACGGTTATGCTCGCGCAACCGGAAAAGTTGGCGTGGCGATTGCCACCAGCGGCCCCGGCGCAACCAATCTGGTTACGGGGATCGCTACCGCGATGATGGACTCGTCTCCAATTGTCTGCATCACGGGGCAGGTGTCGCGTGGCGCAATTGGTTCGGATGCGTTTCAAGAATGCGATATTACCGGTATCACCATTCCGATCACCAAGCATAACTACTTGGTCACCGATGTGGAGGATTTGGCCTATATCATTAAGGAAGCCTTCCATATCGCACGGACTGGTCGCCCCGGTCCTGTTCTGATCGACATTCCGAAGGATATTCAGAACGCCACAACCGATTTTGAGTATCCTGAGGAAGAAATCGAACTGCGTGGCTATCGCCCGACTATTCGTGCTAGTAACGAGCAAATCGAAGATGCGCTGGCACTCATCAAGAATGCTAAGAAGCCGGTTATTCTCGCCGGACACGGCATCACGATGTCGGGTGCGTCACAAGAGTTGCAGGAACTGGCGGAACGCGCCCAAATTCCAGTGAGCTTGACGCTCTTGGGTAAAGGGGCGCTGCCGGAAAATCACCCGCTGACCGTCGGTATGATGGGTATGCACGGTGCTGCGGCCTGTAACTTTGCCATCCAGGAAGCCGATTTGCTCATCGCGCTCGGTATGCGTTTTGATGACCGCGTAACGGGTAATCTGAAAACATATTCGCCCAACTCAAAGAAAATCCACATTGATATTGATCCTTCTGAGATCAATAAGAACGTTCGAGTTGATGTCGGTATTGCAGGCGACCTGAAGGTCGTTATGCAGCAGTTGTTGCCTGACCTGAAGTCCCAAAAACATAGCGAATGGATCGCCCAAATTCGTGAGTGGCAAGAAGATGGCGATGAACGTGATATTTTGCATCACACATCACCGGACAAGTTGCTGGGTGCGCAGGTTATCAATGAATTGTGGAAGTTTACCGAAGGTAACGCCATCACGGTTAGCGATGTTGGTCAGCATCAAATGCTGGAAGCGCAATATTACCCGCACCAGCGCCCCGCTACCATGCTCACCAGCGGCGGCCTCGGTACGATGGGCTTCGGCTTCCCGGCAGCCATCGGTGCCAAATTTGGCAAACCGGATGAAGAAGTCTGGGCAATTGTGGGTGATGGTGGTTTCCAGATGACATTGTGCGAGTTGGCGACTGCCCAACAAGAAAACATCAAGGTCAACATCGCTATACTGAATAATGGCTTTCTCGGCATGGTGCGTCAGTGGCAGGAATTCTTTTACGAAGAACGCTATCAAGCCACGCCCATGTTCAACCCTGACTTTGTGCTGTTGGCGCAGGCTTATGGTATCCCCGCCATGCGGGTAACCAGCCGTGAGCAGATTGAAGAGTCTGTGAAGTTTGCTCGCAGCCATGAGGGTTCTGTCCTCATTGAATATGTGATTGAAAAAGAGGAAATCGTCTATCCGATGGTTCCAGCAGGTGCTGATCTACACGATATGATACGTCGTCCAAAACCGGGTGAGGTGCAAGCATGATAAATAAACCAAATTCAAATAAGCAAATTCTGGTGGCGTTGGTTGAAAACCTTCCCGGTGTCCTCAACCGTGTCGTCAGTATGTTGCGGCGCCGCAACTTTAACATCGACAGCTTGACAGTCGGTCGTACCCATAACCCTAACCTCTCACGAATGACGGTTGTGGTCGATGCCGAGAAGGGCAATGGACGGCGTATTGCCGCTAACTTGTTCAAACTGGTGAATGTGCTTGATGTCAAGCTGATCTCAGAAGAACCATTTGTCAGCCGCGACTTGGCGCTGATCAAAGTCCGCACGGATGATGTGGACTCACGTAACGGTGTGACTGAGATTTGCGACCGCTATCCCGCTCGTATAGTGGATATTGGCCCCAAGGTAGCGATCATTGAAATTACGGCACAAGAAAGTATGGTCGAAGCCCTCATTACAGAGCTAGAACCGATTGGCATCATGGAAATGGTGCGCACCGGCGTAGTTGCAATGGGGCGTGGTATCCGTATTTTGGATAGTGATTACGAACCCAGTATCAACATTCAGGTTGCCAGCGGTAATCTGGATGCAACCGGCGTGTAATTGCCGCATATAACGACGTAGAAACGAGTATGAAGATGCAGGATGTAAAAGCTTCAGTTCAACAGCAATTCGGTCATGTCGCCGTAAATTATGCCACCAGCACAGTTCATGCGTCCGGTGAAGATCTTAACCGCATGGTGCAGTTGGCCGAACTTACGGGTGGTGAGCAGGTCTTGGATGCCGGTTGCGGGGCAGGGCACACTGCTCTTGCCTTCGCGCCGAAGGTGTCGCATGTCGTCGCCTATGACCTTACAGCCTCGATGCTTGACCAAGTTGAACGCCTAGCTTCTGCGCGTCAGATTACGAACTTGACGACCGAGTTAGGGGATGTGGAATATTTGCCGTTTGATAATGCATCTTTTGATCGCGTAGTATCGCGATACAGTGCGCATCATTGGCCCCATCCTGAAAAGGCATTGGAGGAATTTCAACGTGTTTTGAAACCCGATGGTCAGTTTATCCTGAGTGATATTGTTGCGGCAGAAGCCCCAACACTGGACACCTTCTTGCAGACAATTGAACTCCTGCGTGATCCCTCACATGTTCGCGACCACAGCATTTCCCAGTGGCAGCGTATGTTTGATGTGGCAGGGTTTACCACCGAAGTGCTGTTTACTTGGGATCTACCGTTGGATTTCGACGCATGGGTAACCCGCATCGCGACACCGTCAGCGAATGTCGCGATGCTCAAAACCCTGTTTGATGGCGCTCCTACCGAAGTACGCAGCGCGATGGATGTACAGCCGAATTATCGTTTTCAAATCCCCGGTGCTTTGTTTCGGGGGCGGCGAAAAGCTTAATATTGGTTACAATAAAGGCATGTAGATGAACCTGATTGAGGTTCATTTTAAGCGAGAAGGGCATTTGTCCTTATATACGGAGAGATGGATTTAAATGGCAACGATGTATTATGACAAAGATGGGGATCTTTCACTGCTTAATGGTAAGACGATTGCAGTGATTGGATATGGTAGTCAAGGACACGCTCATGCCTTAAATGCCAAGGATAGCGGTGCTAAGGTTGTTATCGGTTTGCACCCCGGCAGCAAGAGTGCTGAAAAAGCGAAGGCCGATGGTCTCGAAGTATTGTCGGTTGCCGACGCGACCAAGCAGGCCGACGTGGTAATGATCTTGGTGCCGGATACCAAGCAGGCTGAAGTCTATGCCAATGACATTGGCCCGAACCTTAAGGCCGGTAGCATGTTAATGTTTGCTCATGGTTTTAACATTCACTACGGTCAAATCACACCTCCTGCCAATGTCGATGTGACGATGGTTGCTCCTAAGGCTCCCGGTCACCGCGTTCGCGAAGTGTTTAAGGATGGTGCAGGCACCCCCGGTTTGTTGGCCGTACATCAGAATGCCACAGGCAATGCCAAAGCGCTCGGCATGGCTTATGCCAAGGCCATTGGCTGTACCCGTGCCGGTGTCATCGAAACCACATTCAAAGAAGAAACCGAAACTGATTTGTTCGGCGAACAGACCATTCTCTGCGGTGGCGTTACTGGCCTCATCCGTGCTGCCTTCGAAACATTGGTCAAGGCTGGCTATCAACCGGAAGTTGCTTACTTCGAATGTATGCATGAACTCAAGCTCATTGTTGATCTGCTGTATCAAGGCGGCTTGAGCTATATGTGGTACAGCGTCAGTGATACCGCTGAATACGGTGGTTACGTTGTTGGCGATCAGGTTGAAAATATGGTCAAGGAAGAATTTGCTGGTGTGTTGAACCGTATTCAAGACGGCACCTTCGCCCGTGAATGGATCGCCGAAGTCAAGAATGGTCGCCCGAACTTCATCCCGCGCCGCAACCGTGAACACAACTTGTTGATCGAAGAAGTGGGTGCGAACCTGCGTGATATGATGCCGTTCCTCAACGCCAAGCGCGTTAAGCAGGATGCAAGCTCAGGCAGCTAAAGCTTATAAGGATACTTTGTTTTAACCATGTTCAAGCACCATTTCATGAGCACAGTATAGGATTGAACCACATGGATGATAGTGATGGTGTAGTATGCGAAAGGGGGTGGTTCTATGCCCGAAGATGGCCTTGCTGACCTTACGACAGTAACCATTTATAAGCATGACTCTCAGATAAAAAGGATCACCCTAACATGGCTATTCAAGTAGATGAAAATCTGGTTCGCGTATTTGATACAACCCTGCGAGATGGCGAGCAAAGCCCCGGTGCTACCCTAAGTAGCGCCGAAAAGCTGGAAATTGCTCGCCAGCTAGCAAATTTGGGCGTAGACATCATTGAAGCTGGTTTTCCTGCCGCTTCGCCCGATGACCTCGCTGCTGTCCAACGGATTGCGCAGGAAGTCGGTACTGTTGATGGCCCTGTCATCTGCGGCCTCGCTCGTGCTCGTGAAAAAGACATTCTGACCTGCTGGGAAGGCGTGAAGGGCGCTGCAAAACCGCGTATTCACACCTTCCTCGGCATGTCCGATATTCATCTGAAGCACATTAGCAATATTAGCCGTGCTGATGGTCTGAAAATTGTGCGTGATGGTGTTTCTTTTGCGCGCAGTCTATGCGCCGATGTCGAATTTAGTCCGATGGATGCCGGACGCGCCGAACTGCAATATCTAGTAGAAGCTTGCGCTGTCGCCATCGAATCCGGTGCGACGACTTTGAATATCCCAGATACGGTTGGTTATGTCACCCCCGAAGAATGGGGCGATTTTATGAGCAACTTGATCGCCGAAACACCCGGTGGCGGCCCCGGCAGTGGTGTCGTATGGTCGGTGCATTGCCACAATGACCTCGGCTTGGCTACTGCAAACTCACTGGCCGGTATTCTGGCGGGTGCGCGTCAGGTTGAAGTTACCATTAACGGCATTGGCGAGCGCGCGGGTAATACTAGCCTTGAAGAAGTAGTGATGGCGATCCACACTCGCAGCAAGTTTTACAGTCTGCGCACGAATGTCAACACCCGCGAGATCATGAAGACCAGCCGCTTGGTCAGCAATTACACGGGAATGCATGTCCAGCCTAACAAAGCGATTGTTGGAGCAAATGCCTTCGCCCATGAGGCAGGTATTCATCAAGATGGTATGTTGAAGAACGCCACCACCTTTGAAATTATGACCCCCGAAACTGTAGGCTTGGTACAAAGCCGCTTGGTCTTGGGTAAGCATAGTGGTCGTCATGCTCTAAAAGTACGTCTGGACGAATTGGGCTACAAAGTCGATGGTGACGCACTGAATCAGGTGTTCGCTCGCTTTAAAGACTTGGCCGATGCGAAAAAGACGGTTACGGATGCTGATCTGGAAGCCCTGATCGCCGATGAATTTCATGGGCCGGAAGAAATTTTCAGCCTCGTCGATATTCAAGTGACCTGCGGAACGATGGGTATGCCCACCGCCACCGCCAAAGTGCGTAACCCGAACGGTGAAGACGCGATTGTCGCCGCTGTAGGTACAGGCCCCGTTGATGCCTGCTTCCGCGCAGTTGATTTGGTGGTCAAATCGCCTAATCGCTTGATCGAGTACAGCGTCCACAGCGTCACCGAAGGGATCGATGCTCTCGGGGAAGTGACAGTCCGAATTGCGCCCAATGGTGAGGATAAACGTTCGTTTGGTGGTTATGGTGCCGATGATGACATTATAGTTGCCAGCGTAAAAGCCTATCTAGCCGCTCTCAACCGCATGGTCGCAGTCATGGGTATGGCAGGGCATAAGCCGGAAGGCGAAGTTTCAGCCGTGGGTATCCAGTCCGAACAGAAGTAATAAGGGTTCTTGCTGACCCTTTTAACGTGATTAGATGAGTTGTAGTAGTCAAACGAGTAACGATATGAATAAACCACGAACCCTATTCGAAAAGGTGTGGGACAACCACATTGTCCGCCCGCAAACGCCGGACACACCTGCTGTGTTGTATATCGATCTGCATCTGGTGCATGAGGTGACTTCTCCACAGGCTTTCACCGTCTTGCGCGAGCGCGGCCTCAAAGTTCGCCGCCCCGACCGTACAATGGCGACGATGGATCACAGCACACCGACAACCCCGCGTAACGCGCTGGGTATCATTCCTGTGACTGACCCGATGGCCTCTGCCCAATTGGATGTCATGCGCAAGAACTGTGCTGACTTTGGTATTCCGTTGTATGACCTCGGCACATCGAAGCAGGGTATCGTGCATGTCATTGGGCCGGAGCAGGGGCTAACCCAACCCGGAATGACTATTGTGTGCGGTGACAGCCACACTAGCACCCACGGCGCATTTGGCGCTTTGGCATTCGGTATCGGCACTAGCGAAGTGTCCCACGTTTTAGCGACTCAATGTTTGCTTCAGAGCAAACCCAAGACGATGGCGGTTAAGGTCAATGGCACACTCCACGCCGGCGTTACCGCCAAAGACATCATTCTCGCGGTAATCGCCAAAATTGGTGTTGGTGGTGGAACCGGCTATGTGCTGGAATATATGGGTGATGCACTTCGTGGACTCAGCATGGAAGGTCGCATGACCATCTGCAACATGTCCATCGAAGGCGGCGCTCGCGCCGGTATGGTCGCTCCCGATGACACGACCTTTGAATATGTCGCAGGTCGCCCTTATGCGCCGAAAGGTGCCGATTGGGATGCCGCCGTAGCCGCGTGGCGCCAGTTACCCACCGATGAAGGCGCAACCTTTGACCACGAAGTCGTACTCAATTCACATGAATTGACTCCGATGATTACCTACGGCACCAACCCCGGAATGGGGATGCCGATTGCGTCGAACGTGCCTGATCCGGACAATTTGGGCGACTTTAGCGAAAAGATGGCGCTCGATAAGGCGCTCAAATATATGGATTTGCAACCGGGGCAAAAATTGCTCGGTAAAGCGGTAGATGTCGTATTCGTCGGTAGCTGCACCAACAGCCGTATTTCGGACTTGCGCGAAGCGGCCCGTATGATTGATGGTCGTAAGGTTGCCTCCAACGTTCGCATGATGGTCGTCCCCGGTTCGCAGCAGGTGAAGGCACAGGCTGAAGCCGAAGGGCTGCATGAAATCTTTAAAGCGGCTGGCGCGGAATGGCGCGAAGCCGGTTGCTCGATGTGCATCGCCATGAACGGCGACCAACTCCAACCCGGTCAGTACGCGGTCAGCACCAGCAACCGTAACTTCGAAGGTCGGCAGGGCAAAGGCGGACGTACTTTCCTCGCCAGCCCGTTAACCGCTGTTGCGACGGCTGTAAATGGTGTCATCACTGACCCCAGAGAGATGGTGAACTAATGGAACCGATTAGTAAATTTTCAGGGAGCATGGTTGCGCTCCCCAATAATGACATTGATACTGACCAGATCATCCCTGCTCGTTACCTCAAAGTGACGGACAAGAATGGGTTAGGGCAGGCTTGTTTTTCCGATTGGCGCTATAACGAAGATGGTTCGCCAAAGCCGGACTTTCCATTGAACCAACCGGAATACAAGAACGCTCAGGTGCTTATCGGAGGGCATAATTTCGGATGCGGCAGCTCGCGGGAACATGCACCGTGGGCGCTCATGGGTGCAGGCTTCAAAGCGGTCATCAGCACGTACTTCGCCGACATTTTCAAAGGTAACTCGCTTAAGAACGGCTTGCTGCCTGTGATTGTCGATGAGCAAACCCACCAGCAGCTCATTAGCTTGGCGCAGGAAGACCCTACCGCACAGGTAACAGTTGACCTCGAATCGCAGCAGGTGATTTTGCCGGATGGACGCACGGTCACGTTCCCGATTGACTCATTTTCGCGCTACTGCCTCTTGAACGGTGTTGATCAACTCGGTTTCTTGATTGGACTTGACTCTGACGTTCAGAACTATGAAAGCACAAATGTCGGGCGTGTCGCTACGACTGCCTAGCTTGAGGATAATGCTGTTATGAATGTCGCCATTTACGACACAACCTTGCGTGATGGTACGCAGCGGGAGGGGATTTCCCTCTCGCTTGCTGATAAATTGAAAGTTACCCGCTTACTGGATACGCTCGGTGTCACCTATATCGAGGGTGGTTGGCCGGGTTCTAATCCTAAAGATGTCGGTTATTTCGAGGCTGTTCAGGCGCTTGAACTCAAACATTCGCGTATTGCTGCCTTTGGCTCAACCTGCCGCAAGAACAGCGACCCCGCGACTGATCCCAACATTATCGCACTGGTCGAAGCCCATACGCCGGTTGTGACAGTGGTCGGCAAAACATCCATGCTGCATGTAACCGATGTGCTGCAAACCACGGGTGATGAAAATCTGCGCATGATCCGCGAGAGTTTGCGTTACCTCAAAAGTCTCGGCAAGGAAGTCATCTACGATGCCGAACATTTTTTTGACGGCATCAAACTCGACTTTGAATATGCCTTAGAAACAATCGGTGCTGCTATTGAAGGCGGTGCTGACGTTGTTGTCTTGTGCGATACCAATGGCGGTTCGCTGCCGTGGGAAATCGCCCGCTACATTTACGATGTCCAGAAAGCCTTCCCTGACGTAAAACTTGGCATTCACACCCATAATGATGGTGAACTGGCAGTCGCCAATTCACTCGCCGCTGTGCAAGCCGGTGCGGTTCAGGTACAGGGTACGATCAACGGCTATGGCGAACGCTGCGGTAATGCCAACCTGTGCAGTATTATCCCTGACCTTGAACTCAAGATGGGCTATAAGTGCCTGCCGGATGTGGAAAGCTTGCGCACGTTAACCACGCTCTCGCGTACCGTCGCCGAAATCGCTAACCTCTCACCGGATAATCATCTTGCCTACGTGGGTAAGAGTGCATTTGCTCACAAAGGTGGTATCCATGTTGCCGCTATTCGCCGCAATGTGGATAGTTATCAGCATATCGATCCATCGAAGGTCGGTAATGAAATGCGGGTGCTGGTTTCCGACTTGTCAGGGCAGGGTAACTTACTCAGCAAGGCCGAAGAATTTGGCATGAATGTGTCCAAAGCAGAAGCTCTATCAGTGTTGGATGAAATCAAACGCTTAGAGAATGACGGCTTTGTGTTTGAAGGGGCAGAAGCATCCGTTGCCATCCGTCTGCATCGCGCCACGCCCGATTATAAGCCGATCTTTACACTTGTCGATTTTACCGTCTTGGTTTCCGAGCGTAATGGCTTTGCGCTGTCTCAAGCGATGGTCAAGATTGACGTGGATGGTGACATTGTGCATACCGCCGCTGATGGTAACGGGCCTGTCAATGCGCTCGATCTTGCTTTACGTAAAGCACTTATTCCGCGTTACCCGCAGCTTGCCGATTTCCAGTTGGCGGACTATAAAGTGCGTATTCCCGATAGCAACAACGGTACTGCCGCCAATACCCGCGTGTTGATTGATACCCAAAATCACCACACCCGTTGGAGTACAGTAGGAGCAGGGGCAAACATTATTCAGGCTAGTTGGCTGGCATTAGTCGATAGTGTAGAGTATGGGCTTGTAATTGCATTGCAGTCAGCAAATGAATCGGTGAGCGATCCGAGCACAGATTTCAGCAAAATCTAACTGCCAAAAGTTATTGAGGAATGGTTGCGGGTTGGCGCTTGTCCAACCCGTTTTTATGAGGAGATGATAGGGTGAAAGCAACGATAGCAGTTTTGTCTGGTGATGGTATTGGGCCAGAAGTAACGTCTCAGGCCATCAATGTTCTGCAAAAAATCGCGTCAAAGTATGGACATGATTTTA
>JAPUDW010000050.1 GCA_027492915.1 Bacteroidota bacterium
GATCAGGATAACTTCACCCTGCCGATATTCCTGTCGAATGTCCGCAGCGGCTTGTACGGGCAAATTGACTGGGGCGCGTTGCAAGCAGGCGTAACGGTGTCGATTATTCCCAGCGTCTTGATCTTCTTACTGCTTCAACGCTATTACATGAACGGGTTGATGGGCGGCGCGGTCAAGAGTTGATCAGCATGTATCACGAAAGCAAAGGACAGTACCATGATACCTAATCCGCCGGGGCGGTGATGGATCTCCTTACTGCCCCGTCTCTCTAGCGCATCGGAGAGGAAGTCATATGAGATGCGTATTTCGTGTTTTATCGTTGAAAAGTATTATGGCATTCACGAATTGATCGGTTCGTTTCATCATTACAATCGAGGACTTCTATGAAAAGATTGGCACAGAATCGCCCACCTTTGTTACCTGCTGCGTTTCAAGCACTACCATTAGGGGCGATCAAACCAAAAGGTTGGCTGAAGGATCAGTTGAAAATCCAAGCAGAAGGCTTGACCGGACATTTGGACGAGGTGTGGGCGGATGTTGGCCCGAACAGCGGTTGGCTCGGCGGTACTGGCGAGTCGTGGGAACGCGGCCCATATTACTTGGATGGCCTGCTGCCCCTCGCGTACTTGCTGGATGACGAAGCTCTACTGGCAAAGGTCAAGCCGTGGGTTGAATGGACACTCAATTCCGTTCGTTCGAATGGCAACTTCGGCACTCGTCATCATGACTGGTGGCCGCGCATGGTCATGCTCAAAGTATTGACAATGTACTACGAAGCCACTGATGACCAACGGGTAATCAAACTGCTGACGGATTACTTCGCCTATCAGCACAACGTTATGTCCGTCCGCCCCTTGGATACGTGGGGATGGGCGCGCGCGATGGATAATGTGCTGGTCATTCACTGGCTGTACAACATCACCGGCGACAGCTTCTTGATCGACCTTGCTGAAAGCATGATCGACAACACCCTTGATTGGGCGGAATGGCAGGCCAATTACAAGGTTGGCAAAGTGCTGCACCTCCAGGAGTGGGACGGTGGCATGTATACCCACGTTGTTAATCACGCGATGGGCGTCAAAGCTGCTGGCCTCTATTACATGCAAACCGGCAAAGAATGGCACAAACTGGCCTCGCGCGTCGGCATTGAAAAGCTCATGGAGCATCATGGGCAGCCCAATGGCATTTGGAGCGGTGATGAGCACCTGAACGGCACATCACCCACCAGCGGCACTGAACTATGCGCCGTCGCCGAGTATATGTACTCGCTTGAAGAACTCATTCGTGTGTTGGGTGACCCATTCTTCGGCGACCGATTGGAACAACTTGCCTACAATGCCTATCCCGCCACCATGTCACCCGATATGTGGTCACACCAGTATGACCAGCAGGTGAATCAGGTACTGGTGTCACACGCTCACCGTGACTGGACGAACAACGGTGACGAATCCAACATCTTTGGCCTCGAACCGAACTTCGGCTGCTGTACCGCTAATCTACATCAAGCATGGCCGAAATTCGTCAAGAGTTTATTCATGAACACCGCCGATGGTGGCCTTGCCGCGATTGCCTATGGCCCCTGCGAAGTCTCGGCGCTGGTTGCGAATGATATTCCTGTGATCATCACCGAAACCACCAATTATCCGTTCGAGGGAACCATCGCCTTCGATTTCCAACTCGAACAAAGCTGCGAGTTTGCCTTCCAACTGCGCATTCCCGAATGGGCATCCAGCGCCACCGTCTCCGTTAACGGTGCGTCTGTCACCGTCACGCAGGCTGGTTCCTTCTACACCATCAATCGCACATGGCAGTCCGGCGACCGTATCGAAGTCGAGTTCCCGTTGAACATTCGTGTTGCCAGCGGTCACGACGGTCTGGTATCGGTCTATCGCGGTTCGCTGCTGTTCGGCCTCCGCATTGGTGAGGATTGGCGCAAGCTCAAGGGCGAGGAACCCCACGCCGATTGGGAAATTTACCCCAAAACCCCGTGGAATTATGGCCTGAACATTCAGCCAGAACAGCTTAATGGCGCCTTTGAAGTCGTCTCCAAGCCGGTAGGCACTATGCCGTTCTCGCCGGAAGGCGCGCCTGTTGAACTCAAGGTGAACGCCCAAAAGCTGCCACAGTGGACGCTGGAAAATAACTCGGCGGGTGCCATCACCGTCGGGCCGCATACCACCACGGAAGCGGTTGAAAGTGTGACGCTCATTCCCTATGGTTCAACTAACCTGCGCGTCGCTGCCTTCCCCTTAGCTAATCCCTCGTAAGATTATGCCCATGTAGGGAGGAGGTACGCCTCCTCCTTTCTCCCTATCCCACCACAAAACCTCTCCGCTTATTTTCTGAGGAAAATCGGTATTTCGAACCATTCAATGCAATGGATATTGTAATGATGTCATAAATGCTGTAACAATCTTAAGCATGGTGTTTTTCTAGAGCATTTTTCGCTTACACTAGACTTAAACAAGACAGCGAATTGTTGGGAGGATGAATGGGCGTGCTTGAGATCTTGCTGGTCGAAGACAATCCCGGTGATGTCCGTTTAACGCAGGAAGCCCTAAAAGAGAGTAACCTTAGCTATCGCCTGAAAGTCGCTTCAGATGGTATCGCGGCGATGACCTTACTTTCAAACTCGAAGAACGATTCCCAAATTGTGTGCCCTGATGTCATCTTACTCGACCTCAACCTGCCGGGAAAAAATGGATTGGAAGTGCTTGACGAGGTTAAAACGGATAATGACTTAAAACATATTCCGATTATTGTCTTAACCTCGTCAGATCGTGACCTCGATGTGCTGATCGCCTATAAAAAGCAGGCCAGCGCCTATCTGGTCAAGCCCTCGCGCTTAAGCCAATTCGATGAGGTTATAAATGCGATTGTGACGTTGTGCGCTTAGACGAAACAGACTTTTATTCAGCATTGTCGCCCGTATTATGCCCGGAATAAGGTGTGGTCATGCGCCGTTTACTCGGATCTTTTGAACGTTCTCTATCACTTCTAAATTCAATCCCCGATGGTGTGATCGCCCAGTCTGATAGCGACCAACTCATTTACATGAACGATGCGATTGCGCATATGTCCGGCTATCCATCTGTCGAAGCGATGAGTAATGTGACCGTGACCGAATTACTGTCGCGCCTCCAAATTATGAATGAGCACGATCAACTGCTGATCGCCACTCAATTGCCCGGTTATCTCGCGCTTTCCGGCCAGCAAGTCCCCGAACATGAATTTCGCTACTTCAATGTTGCTGCCGATGAATTGTCATGGCTAACCCTGAAAGCGCAGCCTGTTTTCGATAGTAATGACGAAGTTCAATTTACTGTTAGCATCATCCGCGATACCACCCAGCGCAAGCAGCTTGAAGCACGCACGATTGAATTGGTGACGGAACGCGAACGGGTGAAGGTGCTTCAGCGCTTTGTGAATGATATGTCCCACGATTTTCGTACCCCGCTTGCGGTTCTCAGCAACAGCCTTTACCTCATGCAGAAAAATACCGACCCCGAACGCCAGCAAGCCCACGCGGATAAAGCCAATCACCAAATTCAACGTATGGAGAAAATGCTCGAAGAATTACTCCACATCGCCCGCTTGGATGAAAACAAAGTCAAGTTTCAATTGCATTGGACTGATATAAACGCTATTTTAGCCCCCCTCATTTTGGAATATGAACTGATCTCCACCGATAAAAGTATCGACCTCAAATTCATCCCCGAATCAGAAAAATGTTTTGCCCATATCGATCAATTTCAGTTCGAACACATTTTTACGAATCTGATCGAAAATGCCATCACCTATACGCCCAATAATGGGAAGGTGACCATCACCACCGGTACGCAGAACGGGCAGGTCTTGATTACGGTCGCCGATAACGGAATTGGCATCTCGGCGGATGATTTGCCGCGCATTTTCGAGCGTTTTTACCGCGCTGATCAAGCCCGCTCCGCCAACACGGGTGGCAATGGGTTAGGGCTGTCGATTGTCCAACGCATCGTCGAAGAACATGGCGGTCAAGTCGAAGTGACAAGTGTCATCAACGAAGGTACCCATTTCGTCGTTCGCCTCCCAATCTAGCGTCATTTTCCATCACACATCTGAATGTATAACTTATCTTTTTCTTTTAGCTTGCCACTTAAAATATGCTTGACTTTTGTCTTTCCTCAGTACTCGGTACTTAAACTTGTAACTTGATACTGACTCATTATGCTACTTCCGACTCGTATCCTATAGATTTCTCTCTTGCTCCCCACTCTCTAAGCTGTACTCAGCAAATTGGAAAGGGCTATGAGCGACCTTAGCGAATGTGGGCGGAGGTTCTGGGGGAGCAAAATCAAACGAGCATAATGACTAACTTGAAACTCTCTACCGACAAACTGCTTTTGCCTTTGCATTGAACTCAGCACTCACACTTTGTATTGACTGCATCTTGAAACTTGTCACTTGCAACTTATTACTATTTAGGTTTATTTTCGGTTAACCCGACAAATGGTTTTCTAACCATCCCCCAACCTACTGAACAATCCTGCTCCCCCAAAATGGTTAGCGCCAACCCGCGCTAAAAGCTACCAAATGGTCTTCCAAATGGTCACCCTTGTTCCGCTTATATCCCCTACAATAGCATCAGGGTCGGTCGTAGGGGCACACGGCTGTGTGCCCATCCTTCACCTACCCGCCGCATCTTAACAACTTGATCAACCGCTGCCATTGCCTTTAGCTGGTGACTGTTGACTAAAGACTATTGAAATTGCCGCCATTTGTGCCATCGCTCCCTCAAACCCATTGCAATTTTGGCAAATCTGGCAATTATCGATTGTTTAACTGATCTTGACACTGACGACATAAAAATTGATTCCGAATCTGACGAATTTGAAGAATCAAGTGAATCATCGGCCCTTTGCTCCTTCATACTCGCCGTCCAAAATGCGTTGTAACAGTTGCAACTTTTTCAATATTTCTAATATTTACAACGTTTATGGCGGAACCCCCGCCATAAAATTGCTTTTGATTGGAGCTAAAAGCTAACCGCTGCTTGTGACAAATCAACGGATTCTCAACAGCATCAACAACATATAATGCACGAGTGAATAAGGAGAATGGCTTTAACTAGCAACGACTTTGGCACTATAATGCCGCCGCCGCCATAAAACCTTGGCTTATCTCAATCTTCTCTTGGCTTCTTGGCGATTGGTTTTCTCTTTGTCTTATTTCTGACGACTGGCGACTGAAAGTTGGTGACTTGCATTAGCCTTTGACTGAAAGCTGACAACTAAAAAGAGCGCGGACGTTTGCCCTCGCTCTCCCGTATCTGGAACTTAAAACTTCAAACTTGTCGCTTGTAACTTTTCCCTACGCATTCACGCGGCTCATCTGCGTTTCATGGTAACGGGTACCTGCTGCTGCACCCGCTGGCAGCGCCTCATTGATGCGAGCCAAATCCGCTGCCGAAAGCTCGACATCCACCGCGCCGATATTCTCGCGCAGGTACTTCTCGCGGCGCGTGCCTGGGATCGGAATAATGTTCTCGCCCTGTGCCAGAACCCACGCCAGCGCTAATTGGGCAGGTGTGCAGTTCTTCTCGGAGGCAATTTCCTTGATCTTATCCACCAGCGCCAGATTTTGGGCAAGGTTTTCCTCGCGCCAACGCGGGTTCTGCCGACGGAAATCATTCGCTTCCAGTTCCTCCGGTGCGGGTAAATTGCCGGTCAAGAAGCCGCGCCCCAACGGGCTGTAGGCCACAAACGCGATGTTCAATTCGCGGCACGTTTCCAGAATTTCGCCTTCAGGGTCGCGCGTCCACAGTGAATACTCGGTTTGCAGTGCCGTGATCGGGTGTACTGCATGTGCGCGCCGTATCGTTTCAGCCGATGCTTCCGAAAGACCGAGGAAGCGTACTTTACCGGCTTTCACCAGTTCAGCCATCGCGCCAACGGTTTCTTCAATCGGGGTGTTCGGGTCAACGCGGTGCTGGTAATACAGGTCGATATGATCAACATCCAGCCGTTTCAGGCTCATGTCGCAGGCCGCTTTCACATATTCCGGTTTGCCGCTGATGCCCAAAAACGAACCATCAAGCCCGCGCATATTCGCAAACTTGGTCGCAATCGTTACTTCGTCACGGTGCTTTCGCAGCACTTGGGCGATCAACATTTCGTTGTGACCCGTCCCGTACATATCGGCGGTGTCCCAAAAATTGACACCCAGTTCCAGCGCCTTTTCCAGCAGCGCCATCGACTCAACATCGTTCGACTTGCCGTAAAAGTCGGACATGCCCATACAGCCCAAGCCGAGTGCCGATACTTTAATGCCGCTGTTCCCAAGGATACGTGTTTTCATGAGAATGCTTTCTCCTGTTGTTGTTCAATGTCGGAATAGTTTTGAATCTTGTAGTCAATCAACCGTAGTGTCGCCTCTAACTCCTCAATTTGGTCAACGACCGTTTTGCGGTGTGCTTCGAGGAGTTCCCGCCGCTGGGTTGCTGTCGTGTCGCCTTCTTGGATCAGCTTCACGTAATACTGAATATCGACCAGCGGCATTCCGGTTTGCCGCCATTTATTCAGCGTCTTGATCAGCGTGATTTCTTGCTGCGAATAGCGCCGGTGACCATTCGCAGCCCGTCCAATCGGCATGAGTAACCCGATTCGCTCGTAATACCGCAGGGTATGAACGGTTAATCCGGTTACTTCCGCCGCTTCCTGAATCGTGAGATTGGTGTGTGTGGTTTCCATGGTTAGCAGTCTACATCTTCGAGTCGACTCGAAGTCAAGGGGTCAAAATAAAAGGATGGTTTATACATCCGGTAAAAGCTGAATGGAGCATAGGGACTGGTGGAAAAACATGATGATATTTTGTGTAGGGACGCATCGCGCTGCGTCCGCGTCTATAGACCATAACATTTCTTTACCTAGGGAAGGGCTGAAACATCCATGCATTCAGAGATAATCGCCCCCGCCTAACCGAAGCTGGTAGTAATGACTCTCTCCATGTAGAATGCGCGTTCTTTAGCCGTTACGGTAGTGGGGGATAGGGCAATCAAACGAAAACCAGCCGCCGCGCAGAAAGCTGCGCCCGATGCTGTTCCCTCTAACAGAAATACTGCCGCGCCGCCGGATTTTGAGTTAACGTGGGAATGTCCCAACTGCGGTCAGCGCGTGTTTGGCAAGCACCCGCCCGACCTGTGTGATTACTGTTGCGACCTCACCACATGGCGCTTAGTGGCGAGGCCGTCAACCTAAGTTGCGTTTAGCTGCTGCTTGTGGCAGCTTCCGGTTTGGTCAAGGGGTTACCAAACTTGTCCTCAAAAACGAACTCGTTCCATGCCTTCCGGCTGCGGTCGATTGTTTCACGCTGTTGTAAATCTTCCGGCAGTTGGTCGAGCGCTCCAAAGTAGCCAATTGCCACCACTGTAACTGGGTCATATCCGGTGGGGATTTCAAATACGGCGCGTGCTTGCTGCGAGTCAAATCCCGCCATCTGGTGTACACGGAGTCCTGCCGATTCGGCCTGAATACTCATATGTGCAACCGCTTGCCCCACATCATAATAAGCGTAGGGGTTCGGGCTGCCGTCAGCGCGGGTTAGCTTGGCTACACTTACTACCAGCAGGGGAGCATTTACTGCCCATTTCTTATTGTTGCCGCTCAGCGTTTCGACCAGCTTATCAAAGGCCGCGTCCCCTTTGCGCGTGATAATAAACGACCACGGCTGTGAGTTCCCACCTGAAGGTGACCAACGCGCCGCCTCCAATAAGCTCCATACTTTTTCGTTTTCGACCAACTTGCTATCATAAGCGCGTGGGCTCCAGCGCTCCTTAAGGACATCGAGAATCGGGAATTCCGAAGTAGCCGTCTTACGCATGTTTATCTCCATTGTCATGATTTGTAATAGTTAGATGTCTCATTAGGCAAACGAATTACCACGAATTTGTTAAGTTCTCAAAATTTGCCCTATCGTTTGGATGTCGAAAAGCTGCTTTGTTGTTCGTCGTATGCGTACCAACACGAGATAACTACCGGCCTTATAAACGGGTCGCAGCCTGATCAATAACCGCTTGTACTTGCCCAACCGTTGCAGTCACGCCGCCGCCTTGTGCAAACGCGGGTTGCCCACCACCACGCCCGCCCAACTGCCCAACCGCTTCCTTGAGCAGTGCTCCCATGTTTTGGCCTAAATTCGCACTTCGCGAGAAAATGAGATGGGCTTTTTCGCCTGCTGTCCCCAATAACGCCACCACATTTTCGCCTTCTGTCAACCGAGAAGCCAACAGTCGCAATTCGCCAGTATCCCGCCCATCAAAGCTGGCAGTGATGAGGGTAAATCCATTGTTTGTTTTGGCCTCATTTAATAGCCTTGCTGCCTCATACTCCACCAATTGTTCCCGTAATTCTTTGAGGGTCGCCTGTGTGGTTTTCAGTTCATCACGCAGTTTGTTGACCAGTTCAGGTACTTCAGGAAATCGACAGTTCATATCCGCCGTCATTTCGCTGATAACGCGGTGCTTATCGCCATAATCGCTCAACGCTCGCCCGCCGCAGCGAAATTCTAAGCGGGTTTTATCGCCGCGTTTTTCGGTTTTGATGATCTTGAGCAGCCCAATTTCACCTGTTCGTCCAACGTGTGTCCCACCGCAGGCCGTCTTGTCGAATCCCTCAATTTCAAGCACCCGCAGCCCATCGGTCACCATATGTTTGGGCAGCTTCCGCATCCGCACCCCATCTTGTTCATCGGCTTGGCGGATAACGGCGGTCACCGTTTTGTTTGACTGTATAACCTCATTGGCTAAGGCTTCGGCAGCTTGCAGTTGGTTTTCTGTCAGCCCGCTTGCATCAAGGTCAATAGTCACACTTTCAGGACTCAGGTGGAAGCTGACCGTTTTAGCATCAGCAGTTTGGATAAACGCCTGTGTCAAAATGTGCTGCCCTGTATGCTGCTGCATATGGTCGAAACGCCGTTGCCAGTCAATCACCGCTGCAACATGCTGATTTTCAGCAAAAGGGGTAGGGGTACTTTCGAGGATATGGAGTATGGCTGCATCCTCATCCCGCACCACGACATCCAAAACTTTTATGTTGTCGATTGTGCCGGTGTCATGTGGCTGTCCACCGCTGCTGGGGTAAAAATAAGTTTGGTCAAGCACCAACGCGGCTTGGTCATTATGGGTCGTGATTTCGGTTATCGTCGCGTTAAATTCTGTTAAATAGGCATTATCGTAGTAAAGTCGTTCGGTCATCAGGTTTTCCATTATTTGTTAAGCTATCTTACCGAGTATTCTACCCTTATGCCCGCTAATGCCAACCCACATAATCGATTTTCACAATTGTGCAGAATGAGCAATTTGGTGAGTTTCTTGACAAACCCTTAAAGTTCGGAGTATCCTTTGATCAAATTCTGGGAGCGCTCCCATTTATGAGCGCAAATTAAAAGTTATTCAGTAAGTTTGGTTATGAATTTAGAAGATATTGCTCGGAAAGCGCAGGTTTCTCGATCAACGGTCTCACGGGTCATTAATAATGAGCCGTATGTCAGTGATCGTACCCGCCAGCGCGTCATGAAGGTGATTGAGCAGGAACGTTTCCAGCCCAATCATGCTGCCCGGACGCTGGTGACGCGCCGCACAGAAACTATTGGCATTGTTATCCCTACCGCCGAAAATATCTTTTTTACTGACAACTCTTATTTCCCCATGCTGCTTGCTGGCCTCGGCGATACCACGCGCGATATGGATTACACCATGCTGCTGTGGTTGGGACAGGCGACCGATTATGACGAACGTTTTGTTCGCAAAGTGACCACCAGTCGCCAGAATGACGGCTTGATTATTGCCTCACTCCCCGGCGATCACCCTTTGTTCGACCATCTGCCGGACATCCGTGTTCCTATCGTGATGGTTGACCGTCCAGTACGTTTTGATGACCTGATGAGCTATGTTACGGTAGATAACATCGCGGGTGGCGAAATGGCTGTGAACCACTTGATCCGTTCTGGTCGGCGGCGCATCGCTCATATTGCGGGGCAGGAAACCATTTCGGATGGTCGTGACCGCCTGATTGGTTACCGCCGTGCTTTAGAAAAGGCCGGTATTCCCTATGACCCTGATCTGGTGCATCAGGGTACATTCACCCGTAAACACGGTTATGTTGGCATGAAGCATCTGCTGCAATTTAAACCGGATGCCGTTTTTGCCTGCGGTGATACGGCCGCTTTTGGGGCAGTGCAGGCCATCCACGAAGCAGGGCTATCTGTACCTGATGACATCGCTATCATCGGCTTTGATGATATTGATGTCGCTACGCAATCTAATCCCACGTTGACCACCATTCGGCAGCCTGTTCAACAAAAAGGCGCGGTGGCGGCACGTATACTCATTAATCTCATCGAAGGACACCTTGAAGGGCCGCAGCACGTGTTACTGCCAACGGAATTGATCGTCCGGCAGTCATGCGGTGCTGCATAGTTCACTTTTGAAGGGGGTGATGCCGCAGCGCAATTGAAAAGTTTTCCTTGTGGGTTCGATACCTTCGTTTGGTGAAGGTTTAGTTTATGAAGGAAAGAAAGATGTCTAAAAAGTCCCTTTTTGTAGTGCTTTTGTTGGCGATGATGGCAGCTTTGGTTGTTGCCCCCACTGCCGCGCAAGACAAGACTATCGTGACGTGGTTTATCGGTCTCGGTACCGGTACACAGCCCGAACAGATTGAGGTTCAGGAGGCTGTTGTTGCAGCTTTCAACGCTTCCCAAGACGCGATTGAATTGAAAGTCAACATCGCTGCGAGTAACCAAGTTGCTCCTGATGCCCTCAGCACCTTGATCGCCGCCGGTACCGCCCCGGACATCGTTGGCCCCGTCGGCTTCGATGGTTCCAACCAATTTGCTGGTCAGTGGCTTGACCTGAAGCCGCTGGTTGATTCAAGTGGTTATGATCTGGCTCAGTTCCCCGAAAATCTGGTGAACTTGTACCAAGCTGGTAATGAAGGTCTGCTGGGTATTCCGTTCGCTGTTTACCCCGGCTTGATTTTCTACAATGCTGACCTGTTCGATGAAGCTGGTTTGGAATATCCTCCGGCAGAATTCGGCGCCCCGTACATTCTGGACGGCGAAGAAGTCGAATGGAGCTGGGACACACTGGCGACCATCGCCAAGATTTTGACCGTCGATGCAAATGGTAACGATGCCACCATCGAAGGTTTTGATCCTTCGACAATCGTTCAGTTCGGTTTCAACCACCAGTGGGGCACCCAACGTGCCGATTTCTCGACTTTCGGTGGTTCACCCGTTGTTGGTGAAGATGGTAAGGTTGTCATTCCCGAGAACTGGCGTGCCGAAGCCCGATGGGTTTACAACGGTATCTGGGTTGATCACTTCATCCCCACCGGCACCTATGATGCCAGCGATCTGCTGAAGCCCAGCGCCTTTGCTTCTGGCAAGGTTGCCATGTCCCGCGTACCGCTGTGGTACACCTGCTGCTTGGGTGATCTGAGCTCTAACTGGGACTTGGCTGTTGTTCCTTCCTACGAAGGTAACTACTATGCTCCTGCTGATGCTGACACCTTCCGTATTTTCAAGGGAACCAATAACCCTGAAGCTGCTTTCACCGTCCTGCAATACCTGCTCGGCGATGGCGCATCCGACCTCTTGGCTGCTTACGGTGCCTACCCCGCACGTCCTGACCTTCAGGAAGCTGCAATTGCCGTGAAGGCCGAACAGTACCCCAGCGTCCAGAATTGGGGCGTGGTGGCTCCGAGCCTTGACTACGCAACCGTTCCGCACCATGAAGCCTACTATCCGAACTACGCTAAGGGTCAACAACGCTTCAACGATTTCCGCACCCTGTTGTACGGTGATACCGGCGAAACCGTGGATCTGACGGCTGAATTGGACAAACTCCAGTCGGACCTGCAGGCCATCGTAGACGCTGCACCTGCTTCCTAGTATCTGATTTTGGCGCTTTCCCCACTTGAGTAATCTGGTGGGGAGAGCCATTGCGAAGTGTTAAAATCCGGGTGCTGGTCTCTAATAAATCAAGAGCAGCACCCCGAAAAGTGTTTATTTTGAAGGACAGTTGCATATGACCACACAACCTGCCAGCATGGCCTCGATGCCAGTTACCAACAAGCCACGAACACGGACGATAGAGCAACGCCAGCGACTATGGGGATGGGTTTTTCTGTCGCCGTGGATTATCGGTTTCTTGGTCTTTACACTGTTCCCCATGATTGCTTCTCTTGCTTTTAGTTTCACCGATTTCAGCATCGGAAAAGAAATAAAGTTCATTGGCTTAGCCAACTGGGCGAATTTGTTTCAAGACCCCGTGACACGCAACTCACTGTGGGTCACGCTGCGTTTCGCCTTAATCTCGGTACCCATCGCTATCCTTTTTCCGTTGGGCATGGCTGCCCTGTTGAACTCAAAATTATTGTTCGGCAAACCTGTTTTGCGTGTCTTGTTTTACATGCCGTACATCGTACCTGCGATTTCAGGTATCTTTGTTTGGCAAAGCTTTTTGAACGGTCAAACCGGTTGGCTCAACCGTATTCTTCGGCTGATCGGGATTGCTGATCCGCCAAACTGGTTATTTGACCCGCGTTTCCTGAGTTTTGGCCTTGTGATGATCGGCCTGTGGGGTGTGGGTAATGCCATGCTCACTATGTTAGCCTCGATGCAAGGTGTTCCTACCGAGCTTTATGAAGCTGCCCGTGTTGATGGTGCTAATGGCTGGACACTCTTCCGCCGTATCACACTGCCCATGATTTCACCCGTTATCCTTTATAACTTGGTGTTGTCGGTCATCGGCCTGATGCAGTACTTCACGGTTCCTTTCATTCTTTCGAATACAACCCGGTCTAACCCGGATACGAATTTCTTTAACCTCAACCTTTATCGAACAGCGTTCCAATTTCAGCAAATGGGATTTGCATCCGCTCAAGCGTGGTTCATTTTCCTTATTGCTCTGGCATTGACGGTTGGAATTTTTGCAACATCGAAGCGTTGGGTTTATTACGCGAGTGGAGAATAAATAATGGCCGCCACAACCAGTACCGATAGCGCACGTCTCAAAACACCTTCACCCGCAGTCAATCGTTCTCCCTACTATGGGATTCAACTCCGGCAATTTGCAATTATGTCGTTGGTGACCTTGTTCACCATCATGGTGCTTTTTGTCTACCTGCTGCCACTGGGTAACATGTTATTCACATCCATTCGTTCGCAGGATCAGTTGTCACAAACGGGTCAGGACTCGGTATTACCGATGAGCCCTAAAGTGATTGAGTATGAAGGTAAAGAAGCTCCTGTGGTACTCGTCCCCATCGACGGTGTTAATAAAGAATTAGCACTTGTCAAAAAAGGACGTGCCCAGAGTACCTTCGTAGATCCGGCGAATCTCGATGCCGAACCTCTTGTTTGGGAGGGTAACTGGCGCACGCTCGAACCCGTGACCTCGTTCAACCCACGGTTGGAGAACTTCCCCGAGGCGTGGGACAAAGCCAACTTCCCGCAGATGTTCCGTAATACGCTGGTGATTGCTGTCCTTGGTATGATTGGTACGCTAATTTCGTGTACAGCAGTTGCTTATGCTTTCGCACGTTTCCCCATCCCCGGTAAGAATATCCTGTTCATTATTCTGATCGGCACGATTATCCTGCCGACACAGGTAACGCTTATTCCGACCTATGCCTTCTTTGCAGCGATTAAATGGACGGGAACACTCAATCCGTTGATCGTGCCGCACTTCTTCGCGAACGCTTACAACGTGTTCTTGCTCCGACAGTACTTCCTGACCTTGCCTCGTGACTTGGATGAAGCCGCGATGATCGACGGGGCAGGGCCATTACGCGTGTTGATTAGCGTCATTCTACCTCAGTCATGGCCGGCTCTCATTTCGGTCGCAGTGTTCCATTTTGTGTTTGCATGGAACGACTTCTTTGGCCCTTTGCTGTACTTATTGGATAAGCCCGAATTGCAACCGATTTCGGTGGGTGTGCAGAAGTTCAACTTCCAATACGGCCCGCGTCCTGAACTCATCCAAGCAACATCATTGATGGCGATGGTGCTTCCGCTGGTGATTTTCTTCCTCGCTCAAAAAGTGTTTATGCGCGGCGTGGTTGTTACCGGTGTGGAGAAGTAACCGAATGAAGCATTTTTCAGTACTAAACAGGGGGCGCAAGCCCCTTATTTTTAAATACCTCCTTTCTATTTTTTTACTGTCCTTCTTTACCACTCCTATTTTTGCCCAAGATGACGGCCTGAGTGTCGATGCTAGCCAACCGCTCGGCGCGATTAGCCCCTATATCTATGGTAGTAATTATGGCCCGTGGGCGCTGGCTCCGGTTGATATGTGGCCGATGGTTGAAACGTCGGGCATTACGTTTCTGCGTTTTCCGGCAGGCAATTGGGGCGATCTGAATGACATAACCGAAGCGCAGTTGGATATGTTCGTAACACAGGCGCGGTTATGGAAGGCGGAACCGCATGTCCACGTTCGCCTCGAAAATGGTACGCCGGAACAGGCGGCTGAACTTGTCCGCTATGCCAATATCGAAAATGACTACAACATCCGCTATTGGAGCATCGGTAACGAGCCGAACTTGTATCGCGGTTATACGATTGAAAAGCTGAATGCTGAATGGCGACCGATTGCCGAGGCGATGCTGGCAGTTGACCCTGACATCATCCTGCTTGGCCCTGAAATTAGCCAGTATCCGGTGTCGGATGATCCAAGTGATTACCATACGCCGTTGCGTGAATGGCTGCGCGAGTTCCTGACCGTAAACGGCGACCTCGTAGACATTGTTTCTATCCACCGCTACCCATTTCCACAGGGTTTGAACTCTGGAGCGCAGACCATCGAGCAAATGCGTTCCAACCCGCCCGAATGGGAGTACATCATTGCCGATGTGAGGAAGGTTATTCAAGAAACCACTGGACGCGACATTCCCGTGTCGATAACCGAAGTCAATTCGAACTGGGATAATGGCGCATCGGCACCGAACACCTTCTTCCACGCGGTTTGGTGGGCAGATGTATTGGGGCGCATGGTGCGGAATAAGGTTGAGATCGTTACTTATTTCACCTTGTTTACAAAGGACAGCAATTTCGGCTTGCTTTCGCGGTATGACGCACGTCCTGCCTATTATGTTTACCAGGTCTATCAGAAGCTTGGTACAGAACTCCTGACAAGTTCATCCAGCGATGATCTGGTTACGATTACAGCAGCAACCCGTGAGGATGGCAGCCTGACCTTGATTGTGGTCAACCGTGCTGCGGAAGCTAAAACGCTGCCTTTAGTAATCACCGGCTTTAGCCCATCAGGTGAGGCCGAAGTGTGGCTGCTGGATAAAGACCACAAGGCTGAAAATATCGGCACGGAAGATTTGAGCGGCGGTACATTAACTTTGCCTGCCGAGTCGGTTACGCTTTACGTTGTTCCCTCATCAGAATAGGGTGGGTTATCTTCGTTGACTTCATCGTTGAACAATCAAAATAGTACGCTCAGAAATCTGATCTTGATATGGCTGCTCTGGGCGTTGATCGTGCTGGCTTTTCAGGGCATTGCCAGCGCCCGTTTTCAGCCAAACCGCCCTGACTACGCGCTGGAATGGACAAAGAACGAGACTGCACGTACCAGCAACCGCGATAAAGATTTCTTGAACGAACCGTTTATGAATCATCAGGTCGCGTGGGACTCGGAATTTTATGTTGGTATTGCTGTAGGTGGGTATGATGACCCGCGCATCACCACCGGCGAACTGCACGACGGAACTAAATTACCGTTGAGTTATGCGTTCTTCCCACTGTATCCAGCGACGATGGCCGTGGTCGCGGCACCTTTAGGGTTGCTCGGTTTAAATCCCATAGCTGCGGCTTCGCTCGCGGGAGTATTGGTCGGTCTGCTGGGTACGCTGGTCGGCTTGATTAGCCTCTATGACCTGACCCGTGATGAGTTGGGCAATGAAGGCGGCTTACGGGCAGTCTTTTATATGCTCATTTTCCCCAGCGCTTTTTTCTTCGCACAGGTGTATACCGAAGGCTTGTTTGTTGGCCTCGCGTTCGGCTGTTTGGCGCTGATACGTCGTAAACAGTTCTGGGCGGCTGCATTCTTCGCCGGACTAGCTACCTTGACCAAAGCGCTTGGCCTCGCGCTGGTATTCCCGCTCGTAATAGGCTGGGTGTCCACCGTTGATTGGAAAGTAGTTCGGGGTCAATCATCTGGTAGTCAGAAGTCGTGGCTTGAGGCGTTGAATATAAAGGCTTTGTTATCGCTCGTTTTGCCGTTAACAGCCTATTTGGCATGGAATTATTTCCTCGGCGAGAAGGCTTTCCGTATCGAGCATGAATACTTCGGGCGGGGGTTATTTAACTGGGCAGGTTTTGGACGCGGCCTCGAGGTGATGTTCAACAGCTTCCGTGATGGCAGCATCTCCGAAATGACCACCTACTACGCCATCGAAGCTTTTGGCGCGGTGCTAGCGGTCGTGGCCTGTTTATTCACGGCGCGGCGCTATCCGGGTTTAGCCTTGTTTAGTATTCTGGTGCTGGTTTTATCCATTACCAGTTCTGCCCCTCAGAGCATCATCCGTTATGTTCTGGCGATTCCTGCCATTTATATCTTGTTGGCGCGGTTGGGGCGGAATGCCATATTTGACCGGTCATGGACAGTGTTCAGCCTCTTGATGATGGGAATGCTGGCATCACTCTACACTTTTAATATGTGGGTGGCTTAACGGGTAACTTTGTATCCTACGATGTTTCAGACAATTGATTAGCAACTGAAGGAAGAAACGTATGTCATTTTCCAATGATTTCTTATGGGGTGCAGCCACCGCCAGCTACCAGATTGAAGGGGCGGCGATGGAAGAAGGGCGCGGCGAATGTATTTGGACGCGCTTTTCGCATACCCCCGGTAAGGTGGTCAACGGCGACACAGGTGATGTAGCGGACGACCATTACCACCGCTACCCGCAGGATGTAGCCTTGATGAAAAATGTCGGTTTGAAGGCTTACCGCTATTCGATTTCTTGGCCGCGCGTGATTCCGCTCGGTACGGGTGAAACCAACCCGCTTGGTCTCGATTTCTATGACCGCCTGACCGATGAAATCTTGAATGCTGGTATTCAGCCGTGGGTGACGCTCTACCACTGGGATTTACCGCAAGCCTTAGAGGATAAGGGCGGGTGGAGTAACCCTGATATTGTCGGTTGGTTCATGGAATACAGCGAGTTAGTGACCAAGCGGTTGGGCGACCGTGTGAAGCATTGGATTACCCTGAACGAGCCGTGGTGTTCGGCCTCCTTGGGCTATTTATACGGCACACACGCCCCCGGTGTACAAGATCCTAAACGAGCGTTTTTGGCGGCACATCATTTGCTTCTGTCGCACGGCGAGGCGATGAAGATTATCCGTAAGAATGTGCCGGACGCACAGGCGGGCATTACGCTCAACCTGACCCCCCAGCTTCCGGCGACCGATCACCCTGATGACATTCGCGTGGCGCGGCGCTCGGACGGTTTCTCGAACCGCTGGTATCTTGACCCCGTGTTCAAAGGCGAGTACCCGCCGGATATTGTTGAAGAAGTCATGTCGATGGAGGGCATGGAGGGCGTTGACCTGAGCAATGTCAAAGTGGCAGCCCAGCCAGCAGACTTCCTTGGTATTAACTACTACATGCGCTGGATACACAAGCATGTTCCCGGTAAGCCGGACGAAAGCGAATTCGCCTTCCCGCCGACCTCAACCTTCACTGATATGGGTTGGGAAGTAAACGGTAACGCGATGGCGAATATGCTGGTGCGCGTCCAGAAGGAATACAACCCGAAGGCGATTTATATCACCGAGAACGGGGCGGCCTATCCCGAACCGGAAACCGTAACCGAAGCCGTGTTGGAAGATCCTGAGCGAGTCGCGTTTTTGAAGGAGTATTTTGACGCGGCCCAGGACGCAATCACCCGTGGCGCACTCTTAAAAGGCTATTTCGTGTGGAGCTTCCTCGATAACTTTGAGTGGGCGTTCGGATACAGCAAGCGGTTTGGCATTACCCATGTCGATTATAAGACGCAGAAGCGTACCCCCAAGCGCAGTTCGTTGTACCTCAAAGATGTGATCGCGACGAACGAGATTTAAACTACCTCAGTCATAACGGAGGAGGCACGCCTCCTCCCTACAATAACCCACGTAGATCGTGTTTTTTTAAACACCGTTACAAAATTTTGCATCTTATCATTCAAATTTCGCATTTTCTGCACAATATTCCGCCGAAATGGCGGGCGGGAGGCTCCCGTACAACCGCCGAATTGACAATTTGTGTCGGCGGAAGTGAGGGAGGGCGGCGCTGAAATGGCGCAAAACGGCGGGAAGATCCCGTGTGTCTGCCGCGTGCAGAATTTGCAGTTTGTGCAGCGGATGTGAGGGAGCATATTGCCGTATTGCAATTTATATGTGCCGCCGCTGTCGTTGCTATAAAAGTCGTCAGTCTCCAGTCATTAGTTAGCGTGGCATCTGCAATTGTTCGCATCAGGCAACGTCCCAGTAGGACTACTTTAAGTGGTGGATACATAAACCCCTCCCTAAATAGGCTTGTCCGGTACTAATAGGCTTCTTACGTTCCCTCGCATGAGGCTAAAGCCATCATGCTGATCACCGGACAAGTCCACTAAAGGGACTTCAAAAGGCAGCTTTCGACACTGTAAAACAGGCTGGTTACAGGCTTTTCTCATACGAATTCTGACAAAACAAGTACCGGACAAGCCTTAAATCCCTCTCTGCGAAGCGGGGAGGGATTTTAAGATATTTTGTGCCCCATTGTGCACTGAGGTATTAAACATAAATATCTTAAAGAGGCGAATCCGCCGTTTAGTATGGTGTTATCCATCCATTACAAGATTAATTGTAGAACAAAAGGGCTAATTTGTAAAGTGGTTTTGGTTCGAATATACAAACTTTGGCGGGTGAAAATTATTATTGGCGAAAGGCATTATGGCGGCTGATAATTTGTGGAGGGTCAACGCCAAGGGGATGCAAGATGCTTTTCATGATTATCGAGCGGTTTCGCGACAATGATATGCTGCCGATTTACAAGCAGGTGCGGGATGGTGGGCGAATGCTGCCGGATGGATTGAAGTACATCGGTAGTTGGGTGGAGCCGAACTTCAGCCGGTGTTTTCAACTGATGGAATGTGATGATTTGCGGCTGTTGCAAGAGTGGACGCTGCAATGGCGGGGGTTTGGGGTGACATTTGAGATTTTACCGGTGGTGAGCAGCCAAGAAACACGAGAAGTGGTTGCGCCACATCTAGATGATTTGAAGTAGGCTGAAAAGTTGGGCCGATGTGCTAACGGTTGGTGGCTGGTTGGCTCATAGAGGGAGGGTTGTTCACGTTTAGAGTAGAGAGTGGAGGATGTAATTTACTGTAACCCTTAAGTATAAAGGACTAATAACCATGAATGAGCGCGTACCTGAGAAATTCCATGACTTGCTGACCCGACCGATTTTGTGCGCCTTCACCACCATCAACCCCGATGGGCAGCCACATACTGTTCCGGTGTGGTGCGATTATGAAGATGGACATGTACGGGTCAACAGCCCGATTGATACCAAGAAGGCACACAACATTAAACGGGACGATAAACTCTCGCTGTTGGTGATTGATCCTCAGGATTCTGGTCACTGGATCGAGGTTCAAGGGCATGTGGGCGAAATCCGCGATGAGGCCAACGGGGCGCGGGAGCACATCAACAAGCTCTCGCAGAAATACACCGGCAACCCTGTTTATCAGCCTTATGGCGAAGACAAAGAACGAGAAATGTACGTGATTGAAGCGGTGAAGATCAACGGGAATTAGTCGTTCGGTATAAATCGGTAATCAAATACGGAAGGGATTTTATGGTGCTTTACTAAATAGAGTGATATTTAGTCAGCGGATGAGGCACGCCTCATCCCTACGAAAATTCGCTTGGTTGAAGAACAAATTCTCAACTATTGATTACCACTTTAATATGTAAAAGACCATTAATCCCTTCCCTACGAATATTCCCCGTAAACCATATGGTTTGTCATGGCAAGATAACCTCTGTACACTCTAGTCAAACTATTTATCTGACTAGAGACAAGCGACTTAATCATGACAACCCAAGAACTATACGCAAGTATTACGCACCCGACGCTGCTATTAGACGAGGCGATCTGTAAACGCAACATCACCAACATGGCGGCACACGCACGGTCGAGTTAAGGAAGTAGAGGTGCGCGTTGTAGGTAGCGTAGGCCACTCTTGGGAAGATCTATTCATGGTGGCTATTAACGGTGAGTGAGGGTGAAACCAGAAGTAAAATAGCATGACAAACACATTCAGTCATGCTTATAGGGGAGGAATTAGCACCTAAGCATAAGGTTTAACGGCAAGATTCCCAATTATATGGTAACGGTCATTCCTCATTACCCTAATCGCCGTGACGTTTCTGTAGTTGTTCTTTTCAGATTTGCTTGACCCACTCAACCGGATCTTCAATCTCGTCGAGTAGTCGCACTAGGTTTTCCCCCAATACTTTTATAGCTTTTGCTCTGGCGATATATCCAAGGTGTCAATCAGTAGTTTCGCCAGTTCTTTGGGCTGATCGAATATCTCTGCAATTGTTATTGCAGTATAGCCTCCAACACTTCTAACATTAATTGTCGCATTAGATGAAATGGTTGATGGGTTTGAATCACATGAGCTAGGGTGGGTAACAATTATGGTTTGTTTACAGTTAAAATTCACAAACCTCCATTTTTAATAACAACGAATCATTTATACTAGTATAGGAAGATGCAAGGTTTTCATCCGCATAATCCAAGATAATCAACTAAAATTAGGGCGTGCTATGTCTGTTATTCGTCGTTGTATATTTACTCTTGTTGTTATCGTCTTTTTGATCGTGACGGGGGTCGGCGCACAGGATGTACCTCCAAATGAACCAGCTACAGAGACACCTGTCGTAAACGATCCCCCAACCGCTGTGCCAACAGAAGTGGTTATTCCGACCGATATACCGACGACGATTCCGACCGAAGCCTATACAGCAACGCAAGAACCTACCTTAACGCTCATTCCGACCGATCTTCCTACACAAACGCTCACACTTGAGCCCTCGTTGACGGCTTCATCGACCGTACTTCCGACGACAACACACGATTTTACGCTCACCAATACAGCGACTGCCACAAGTACCGTCAGCTTGACCCCCAGCCTGACCTTAGTCAGTGCGCCGGAAACTCAAAATATGGTCAATGCACTGGTGAGTGCGTGTGTACCTTCGGCATCATTAAACACGGTAGGACTGGTTTCAAACTCAGACTTTACATCTATCTATCCATCCGTGTCATCGGACGGGGCATATATCGCGTTTCAGAGTACCGATAATATGTTTGTCGCGGGGGATACGAATAATGCTTACGATATTTTCGTTTTTGAGCGTCAAACTTGTGCTGTGACGCGTGTCTCGGTGGCGGCAGATGGGACGGAAGCCAACGGCGATTCAACTTATTCTTCGATTTCTGGTAACGGTCGTTATGTTTCGTTTTTGTCAGACGCAACCAATCTGGTCAGCGGCGATACCAATGGTAGACCTGACATCTTTGTAAAAGATCGACAAACAGGGGCGATCACTCGTATCCAGATCAATGAACCTATAGGGGATATTATTTCATCTGTACCGTCTATGTCCTCAGACGGACGCTATGTAGCATATGAACGTTACCGTCCTGAGAGCAGCAGCTACTTTAGCGGAATTGCTTTGTATGATTTGCAGACGAATGTTCAGAAAGATATTGCGAATGGTGTCGCGCCTTCGATTTCAAGTAACGGGTTGTATATTGCCTTCACATCGTTAGAAGCGATTACTGCGGATGATACGAATAATCAGTGGGATAATTATCTTTACAGCAGTCAAACCAACACGATTGAACGGGTATCCGTTTCGGCACAATTTTTAACCAACGATGGTGCCTCCGGCGGTGCTTCGGTGTCGAGTTTTGGTCGCTATGTCGCTTTTGAATCACGGGCAACCAATTTGGTGAGCGGTGACACCAATAACTTTTCTGATATTTTCTTGCGTGACCGGCAGACAGGGCAAACGACGCGGATTTCGGTGTCATCCAGTGGACAGCAGGGCAACGGTAATTCGAGTAGCCCCCGCATTTCCAATGATGGCCGTTATATCATCTTTACTTCCGATGCAAATAATTTGGTGAGTGGGGATACCAACTTCACAGATATTTTTGTGCGGGATACACAGCGGGGTGTGACGTATCGTATTCCTGGCAGCGGAGTCGGTAATGGAAGTTCAGATCATCCGGCGATTTCTGGTGATGGGAATTATGTGGTTTTTTTCTCGAATGCCAGTGATCTGGTTAGCGGCGATGCGAATATGGCGCGGGATGTGTTTGTCGCACAGCAGTTGGCATTTGCACCAGCGATTGTCCCCCCCACCTCATCCGAGGGGTGTGGGTGTGTTCCAGTAACGGTGACAAAAACATCCAGCCCCACGACCACCGCCACAAAAACGCCGGGCGGTATTCCATCAGTGACACCTGTAGGTACCGCGACCACGACGAGAACACCGGGGCCAAGCCCAACCACGACAGGAACAGCGGGGCCAAGCCCGACCGCCACCCGCACACCCACGCCAACGCCCACTTTAACGCCGGTGCCGGTCACACAGACGATTACTTCAACGCCGATACCAACAGCCACTGTGACATTAGCGCCTGTCAATAGCTGCACGATTTCAGTACCAGCGGGTGATATAAACGCGTTCATATCGGCAATTGATACAGCGAATGCCTCGACGGAAGCGGATACGATTTGCTTGGCTGCGGATTCAACCTATACCTTTACAGCCATTAACAACAACGGCAGTAATAGTGGTAAAAACGCGTTACCGGTCATCACAAGCGATATCACTATTGTTGGTAATAATGCCACCATTACCCGCGGTGGCAGCACGGCTTTCCGCTTTATTGAAGTTGCTGCGAACGGTATTTTGAAGATCCAAGAGGCGACGATTAAGAATTCGCTGCGTCTTGCGGCGGCAAGCTATGATGGCGCGATTTATACCCGTGGACAGCTCACCATTCTGAACAGCCTTTTCACCGCGAATAAGAACGCTGGAATTTCTGTGATAGCAGGGACAACGACAGTTGACCAAACCTCATTTACAAATTCTTCATCGGTTCTGTTCGAGAATTACTTTGGTACCGCATTCATCACGAATTCCACTTTTAGTGGTAATTCGACGATGCCACTATATAACGGCGGTACAATGACGATTAGTAGCAGTTCGTTTTTGGATAATGCTGCCATTACGGCTGGTGGCAACGGCGCAATCAATAACACTGGTATTTTGACCGTTGATCATTCCCGCTTCGAGCGTAACTCAGCAACTAACAGTTATACAAGTGGCGCGATAAGCCACTCAGGCTATGATTCAACCAGCAAAACAACCATCACCAACAGTCTTTTTATTGGTAATACAGCGACCAATAACACTGCTACTCAGGGAGCAGCGCTGTTTGCAAATGGCACCGGGCAAATACATGTCAGCAACAGTTGTTTCTTCGGCAATAAAGCGGTAACAGGCGGCGTTGTGGCAGCCGTCGGCGGTTCGATTAACTTTGCCAATAACTGGTGGGGACGCTATGACGGGCCGATTAAGTCGGGTGTCAATGAACCCGGTGAAGTCGTGACGATGTATTTTGCGCCGAATTCATGGCTGACAACACCACCTGATGGATGCCCAATTCATCCACCCGTTGCTCGTTCGCAGAGCGTCAACACTATTTACCGGATACCTGTGAATATTACGCTGACAGCCGCGAGCAGCTTACCGCCCTATACCTTTTTAGTTATAAACAATCCAGTGAAAGGTGTATTGAGTGGAACTGCGTCGAATTTGACCTACACACCCAATAACAACTTTATTGGCACTGATTTGTTTACCTTTAGAGTAACCGGGCCAGACGGGAAATACAGTATCGGGCAGGTCACAATTTATGTTGCACCGCCGCCTACGGCAACCAACACACCCACCTATACGCCGACACTCACGCCAACCTATACACCATCAGCTACGCCTACTTTAAGCGCGCTGGTTGCGAATTCACAGCGCGTTGTTTCGCCTGCAGGGGGCGTAGGTATAACACTCTCGGCTACGGGTGGTGTGGAACCCTATGCATTTAGTATTTCTACCAGTCCAACACACGGTACTGCGAATTTAACCTCACCCGTTGTCAGTTATGCTCCCAATGCCGGTTATGTCGGCATCGACCAATTTACGTTTACCGTTACGGATGGTTTGGGTGCGACCGCGAACGGGACGATTATGATTTCAACCTATCCGGTACTTACGGCGACCGACAGAACGGTTAATACGCCGTTTGAGACCTCATCAACCATCGTTTTGGCGGCGACGGGTGGGGCACAACCTTATACGTTTGAGATTGTGACAAATCCTACTCAGGGTACTGTGAATGGGACGCTACCGAATCTGGTTTATACACCGGCTGCGGGTTATAACGGCAGTGACAGTTTCACGTTTAAAGTCACTGATCCTTATGGGTATAGCGATACAGGCACAGTTTCGATCACTATTCCACCCAAGCTCGTTTTATCAAATCAAATACTTGCGACTGCCTATGAACAGGCGCTCTCCATTCAATTAATGCCCACGGGCGGCATTGCTCCTTATACCTATTCCGTAAGCGGGGCAGGGCATGGCAGCATCACGGGTACCGCGCCTGCTCTGGTATATACCCCTGCAAACGAGTACAGCGGCAGTGACACGATTACGGTGACAGTGACGGATGCCATCGGGAAGAGTACGACGGCAGCGTTGACAATCATGATACCGACCCCTTACGTCATTGTTGCCGGAGACATCAATAGTCTCATTAGTGCAATTGCCTCTGCAAACGCGAGTCCTGTGCCGGATACGATCATCCTGAGTGGGGGAACGTATACGCTGACCAGCGCGAATAGTGGCGGCCCGAACGGCGCGACCGGCCTGCCTGTCATTACGGATGTCTTGTTCATACGCGGTAACGGATCAACCATTACCCGCGCCGGTACTTCGCGGTTCCGTATATTTCAGGTCGGCACCACTGGCAACCTCAACATAAAAGATGTTACCGTCTCGAACGGTGATGTTAATGACGCGAACTCGGGAGGGGGCGGTTTCGCTAACTACGGCGTTTTGACCCTTATTAACGTCAATGTTATGAATAATCGCGCCAGTGTTGGAGGCGGTATCTTCAATGAACGCGCTAAACTGACGGTTACGAACAGCCAAATTATCAATAATGTTGCGACTTCTAACGCCGGTGGTATTTACAACGGGGCGCTTAATGCCAATACGGCTGGAACCGAGGCGCTGATTACCAACAGCGTTATTTCTGGCAATCAAACGGCAATCGGAAACACACCGAACGGGAAGGGGGGTGGTATCATGAACACCGCTGCCCTGACGGTCGTCAACAGCGTCATCACAAATAATATTAGCAAAGCTGACGATGGTGGAGGGGCCATTAGTATCGGCAACAATAATTCAGTGACTATCGTTAACCAAAGCTGTATTGCGGGAAACTCTGTACCGAGTGTTTATAAATTCTACGCCGCCGCCACCAGCGATTTAACCAATAATTGGTGGGGAAATGCAGGTGGCCCAAGGGCTGATGGAACATTGAGCGTACCTACAGCTTCGCCGTTCCTAACCTCGGCTATACTGGGTTGCCCTAGTGCGCAAGACCAAACGTTACATACCCCATTCCAAAACGCGCTCGCGATTACCCTTTCCGCGACGGGCGGGGTTGCCCCTTACACCTATAGTATTATCACAGCACCCGTTCAAGGCACGCTGAGCTGAACCGCACCTAACCTGACCTATACACCGCTGACTGGTTAC